>SECN01000084.1 GCA_004173515.1 Myxococcaceae bacterium
CCGGAGAGGAACGCGCGGTCCTCGGCGTAGAGCATCAGCCGGTTGCCGCCGCGCCCCATCCACACGTTCCAGTCCACGCGCCCCGACACGCGGTGGCGCAGGTAGGCCGTGGAGCGGTGCTCGTCCTGGAAGCGCTGGGAGGCGCCGTAGCCCAGCTCCGCGCGCGTGCCCTTGAGCTTGCCGCCCAAAAGCCCCGCCCAACTCGCGTAGGCCCCCGCGTTGTCCAGCGTGTAGAGGTTGCCGTTGCTCGTGGCGGACGTGCCCACCGTGGCCACGTGGTCCTGGAACGGCTGCCAGCGCAGGGACAGCCGGGGCGCCAGCCGCTGGGGGTGGTCCTTGCCGTAGAGCCAGTAGACGTTCTGGTCGTAGCGCGTGGCGTCCACCGCGCCGCTGCCCTGCATGGACTCCAGCGTCAGGCCCAGGCCCGGGATGACGCCCACGTCCGGTGACAGCCGCACGTAGCGGTCCGCCGACACGCGACCCCGGGCGCTCCAGCGCATCGCGCCGTCGAGCGACTGGGTGAACACCGCGCCCTGCATCGACAGGCGCAGGTCCCACGGAAGCTGCGTCAGGTACACCGCCGCGGATCCGCCCAGCACCGCGCTGCGGTTGAGCGGATAGCGGGCCTCCGGCGTGACGCGCAGCCACGCACGGCCCGGGGACAGTTCGCGGCGCAGCGACAGCCGCAGCTCCATGCCCGTCTGGAGGGGACGGTTGAGCAACTCGCCTTCCTCCACGTCCTCGCTGCGGAAGCCCAGCTCCGCGGACAGCATGCCCGGCCCGTAGCCCACGGCCTCGGGCGCCATGCCGTCCGGCAACAGCGCCAGGCCCGACGGCAGCGCCGGCCAGGGCAGGGGCTCCAGGCCCGTGGTGCCCTGGGCCCACGTGGGGGCCGCGAGCGCGCTGGGATCCGCGACGACACCCAGTTGCACCTGCACCAGCGCTTCACCTTCGGGAGACTCCAGGCTCACGCGGTGCGGACCGCGCGAGGGCAGGAGCAGCCACGTCTCACCGGCGCGCCCCAGCGGCCGCGGCGCGCCCTTGAGGCCCGGGTCGGCGTCCCCCGGCAGGCCCAGGTGCATCAGCGGTCCTTCCTCCGCGCTGGAGCCGCCCGTACCGTCCCCGGACGGCAGGGGCGTGCTGCGCAGGAGCAGCTCGCGGCCCGCCGTGGGGGCGAGCGCGTACGCACGCACGCGCAGCGCGGTGGGGCCCAGCACCGTCATCACCACCGGCGCTCCCGGACGGCTGCGCAGCAGCGACAGGGGCTGCGGCGCGACCAGCACGCGGGCGTTGGTGGCGCCCTGTTCGGACTCCACGAAGCGCACGAGGCCGGTCTGCTGCGTGTCGGCCCGCGCCAGCACCACCTCCACCTGGTGCCGGCCGGGGACGTCCAGGCGCGTGCCCAGCACGGCCGTCTCGCCTTCCTTCACCTTCAGCTCGTTCACCACGCGGCCGTCCACGCGCAGCGCGAACGAACAGATGCCGGCGACGTCCACGCCGGGGCGCGGCGTGGTGCCGCACAGCACCTCCGCGCCCAGGGGCCGGGGCTGCTTCACCGTCAGGCTCATGACGCGGGACGCGCCCGCGGGCAGCAGCTTCGACTCGGACAGCTTCCACGGCGGCGCGAGCAGCGCCTTGCGCACCGCCTGCGCCACGTCCTCGTCCTCCACGCCGGCCTCCGACGTGGCCTCCAGCGAGCCCGCGGTCTCCTCGGCGTCGCGCAGCCGCTCCCAGCGCGTCCAGCGGCCCGCCGTGAAGCGCACGCGCCGCACGTCCGGGTGGTCCGCCCACGCCTGGAGCTGGCCCGCGAGCGCGGCGGCCAGAGGGGCACCTCCGTCCTTCCACGCCTGCGGTGAATCCTGGAGCCGCTCCAGCATCCCGAGCGCCTCCAGCCCCACCTGCGGCAGGCCCGTCTCGCGGTACAGCGCGGCCATGGCGAGCGCACCCGCCGCGTCCTCACCGGAGGCCGACAGCAGGCGTGCGCGCAGGTAGCGGCCCGGAAGGCTCTTGTCGCCCGACACCGCCGCGAGCGCCGTGTCCGTCTGGCCCTCGCGCGCCTGGGCGCTGGGGGCCGAAAGCTTCGCATCGCCCGTGTCGGGCAGCGCCGCGAAGGCCGGCGACACCAGCGTGGGCTGCGTGATGGCCTGCGTGAAGCGCACCGTGCGCGGCGCCGCCTGCGACAGGCGGTCCATCAGCGCGAGCAGTCGCTTCTGCTGCTCCGGCGTCAGCTTCCCTTGCGCGTCCAGCAGACGGCCCACGTCCGCGCGGGCGAAGCCGTCCTCCTGGAGCGAGGAGAGCAGCTCGGCGCGAGCGAGGCGCGGCTCCGCTTCGTCGGGCGTAGCGCGCAGCGTGCGCGAGAGTGCCTGGAGCGTTTCGTAGGACGTGCCGGCCTGCTGCGGCGGCGGGGCAGGGGCCTCCGCGGGCGCGGCGACCTCCGCGCGGCGTACGGCCAACGAGACGACGAGCGACGCCTTCGCGTCCTCGGGCTCGAACCACACCTCGCGGGCCTGCGGAGGCAGCGTCACCACCACGGACACGGGTGCGGACGACATGCCCTTCGCGCCTTCCAGCGCCAGGTGACGCGCGTTCGCGGCGGAGGGGCGCAGGATGATCCGGCGCGGCGAGCCCACGTCGGTGGACATGCGCACCACGAACGGCTTGCCCACCGCCGCATCCAGCGGGCGCAACTGCACGCGCACGGGCGAGGGCAGCTTCGCGTCCGGCACGCGGAAGCGCACCGGCTTCGTGCCCACCTTCACCGGCCACTGCGTGCGCACGTAGCCGAGCTCCGCGGGCGTGCCCTGGGCCTTCATGGGTGCGAGCGAGAGGAAGGCCTGCGTGCCCGTGGCGCCTTCGAGCTTGAGCGTGTGCTCACCCGGAGGCAGCGCGATCTCCATCGGCTCCAGCGACGACAGCGGCAGCAGCGGGAAGGCGTTACCGCCCACGCGCAGCACCGGGTTCGTCTTCGCGCCCGGCGGCGTCAGCACGTAGGCGCGCAGCAGGGTGGGGGCCTCGGCGAGGCCCGTGGCCTGGACGTGCGTCGTGCCTCCGACGGCGAGCGGCCACATCGCGCTGCCCGCCATCGACGCATCGGCTTCCACGGCCTGGAGGTCCAGCCACTTCGAGGACGTCACCTCCGTCCCCGCGGCTTCCAGGGCCTCGGGCATCACCTGCGACCAGCGGCTCGCGCGCCACCACGCGGTGCGGTAGCGGCGGCGGATGTCCTCCGACAGCGGCTCCGCGCGCCAGGCCAGCTCCAGCGCGGCCAGTTCGCGGCTGCGCAGCGGATCTCCCAGGGGCAGGCGGGCCACCAGCTCCGACGCTTCGGCGGTGAGGAAGCCCGCTTCGGGCAGCGCGGGCGCGGTGCCCAGCAGCGCGTGCGCCGTGTCCGCCTTGCCCTGATCCAACAACTGCCTGGCGGTGAGCAGGCGCAGGTGCCACGCGAGCGGCGAGGCGTCCGCGCCCTTCAGCGCTTCCACCGCCGCGCCCGTGTCGCGGTCCCCGAGGGCGGCCAGGGCGAGCAGCAGCGGCGACAGGCCCTCCGTCTTCGTCTTCCCATACGTACCGCGCGCGAGATCCGGCATCAGCGCCACCAGCCGCTGGCGCAGCAGCGAGGGACGGGGCGCGGTGTCTGTCTTCACCTGCTCCCAGGCCTTCTCCGCGAACTCCGTCCAGTGGGTCTGGTGCGTCAGCGCCTCGGACAGCGTGGGCCTGCGCGTGGCGACGCGGGCGCGCAGCATCAGCGGCCCGCCCTTCCAGCTCACGCGGTAGTTGTGCTTGCCCGGAGGCAGCGCCACGCGCATCTCCTCCGTGATGCCCACGCGCTCGCCCGACGCGAGCATCCGCGCCGTGCGTGCGTCCGGCAGCGCCGAGCCCTCGGGCGCCTCCGCCCAGGCCGGCTGCGCGGTGAGCCGAGCCTGCGCGAGCGTGGCGCCCACGCCGTACACCTCCACCGTCGGCGCTTCGGCGTTCGCGTCGGCGCCGAGCACGGAGCGCGCTTCGAGCGACAGCACGCCTGGACCTTCCAGCTCCAGCGCCCAGATGTTGCCCTTCACCTCCGGGCGGTACCAGGGCGACTCCTGTCCCTCCAGCGTCACCTCGGTGCCCGTCGGACGAGGGCGCTCCACGCGCATCGCCTGTCCCCACAAGGGAGACACCAGCGCCCATTCGCGCAGGACCTCCGCCTTGCGCCACGCGCGCACCGCGTCCCGCAGCGGCGACGACGCGGGCTCGTCGCGGACGAGCTCCTCCTCCAGCGCCGCGACCACGTCCATCCGGGCGCGCGTGCCCGCGTCGAACGCCAGCGCCGGGCGCGGCCCCTGTCCGTCCACCCACTTGAGGAGCGCGTCGCGCATCCGCTCCTCGGTCTTCACCGTGGAGGTGGTCGTGGGACGCTCCACCGTGATGCGCGCGTCCTTCGTCGCCGTCACCCACCAGATGCTGCCGGTGCCCATCGGCTCCGCCAGGTACCAGCGGCCGGGACGCTCCGGGATGCCTTCCTCGTCCACGCGCAGGCCGGGCGCGTCCTTGTCCTCCACCAGCGGCACGCGGGTGAAGCGCAGCGCCCCGGCCGGACCGGAGACGCGCACGACATCCAGCGGGCCCAGCCACAGGGCGGCGCCCTTCTGGGGAGAGACCTCCACGGTGCCGGTGGCCTGGGGCACGCCGTCGGGCACGTAGGGCGCATGGCCGCGCACGTCCTCCAGGGCCACGGGCCCACGAACGGCCCGGGGCTGCCAGGCCATGCCCTCCTCACGGCGGGCGATGACGGACGGCGGTGGTTCCGCGGACTGCGCGATGACGGGCAGCGCCGCGAGCGCTCCCACGAGCAGGGTGAAACGGGCGCGGCGTCGAACGGGAAACATCGGCGCTCAGTCCTCCAAGGGTGCGAACAGAATCTGTCCCAGGCTACGCCTGGAGCAACCGTGCCTGGGCGTTCTGCGTCCCCCCCAGCACCTGCACCCCTTCCGGGAACAGCTTCACGCCGTGTCCCAGCGCTTCATCCAGGGGTGCGGACACGCTCCGCGCCCAGGCTCCAGGCGTGCGCGAGCCGTCGCTCACCACCGCCGTGAGGGTCTCGGTGCGACCCTTCTGGACCTTCGACTCCCCGAAGCCGTGCAGTTGCACCACGCGCGGTGCGTGCAGGTTGCGCGCGGCCAGGTCCGTCACGGTCTGGAAGAGGTGGTCCGGGTTGTGGGCCACGTCCGCCGGGTGCTCGGGGTCCTCGGGCGTCTCGCCGGGCGTGCCGTGGTAGCGGTGCGCGGTGGCGGTCATGAACAGTCGGGGCGCTCGGCCCTCCGGCGGGCAGGAGAAGAGGCCCGCGCCGATGTCCTCCGTCCCGATGTCGAAGTAGGGGTGGGGCACCTGCACCACGTCGTCGGTGGCTTCGCCGGTGCGCACCACGTACGCGCCCGCGCCGTGGTGGCCGTCCGGCCGCTCGCGCAGGACCCAGAAGGTGTCGCGCGGCGTCGTCCACGTCTCCAGGAAGAAGCCCACCGACGCGGCCACGTTCGTCAGCTCCGGCGGCACGTCCTTCTGCTTCGGCGCCGCCGTGCGCGCGTCGGACTCCACGGTGGGCTCCTCCTGGGGCACGCGCTCCTGCTTCGGCCCCTCGGGGGCCTTCGCACGCAGGGCGGCCCGGGGCGCTTCGAGCTTCTGGGACTTCTGCGCGTGAGCGCCGGGGGCGAAGCCCAGCACCGACAGGACCCCCGCGGCCACGAACGGGCGCCACGACCCGGTCCTCGGGGCCGGCTTCACAGCGCTTCCTCCAGCTGCCAGCCGCCCCGGTTCCACTCGCGCGGGGCGGTGTTCTCCAGCGACGGACCGAAGACGAAGAAGCGCGCCCACAAGGGCTCGTTGCCCACCGCCTGGATGCGCACGGTGTGCACGCCCGGCGCGATGTCCTCGCCCAGCGTCACCGGCACCGTGCGCGCGTACCACTTCACGCCCGGGCGGCCCGCCGGCATCGCCGGGTCGCGCTCGGAGGCGGGCAGCACCACGGTGCGCTCGGCGCGGGTGACGTGCGGCACCAGCACGCTGGCGCGGCGCACGGGGTTGCCGCCATCCACCGTGACGGTGAGGCGCGGCGTGGTGGAGGCCTCCGCCACCGGCGTGTAGACGACGACGTTGAGCGTGACGGCGCCAGGGCCCGTCTTGCGCACCGGCACGCGCAGCCCGCTCGCGCCCACCGGATACACCGTGCGCGAACGCAGGCCGCTGCCCGCGACGGGCGGCCGGTTGAGCATCGCCGTCAGGCCGGGCGCGGACGAGCGCAGCAGCACCTCGTGCTCGCCGGGCGGCAGGGGCGGCAGGAGCTCGCGCGAACGCGTGGAGCGCACGGTGAAGCGGTGCAGGGGCTCGCCGTCGAGCAGCACCTCCACCTCGTTGCCCAGCGCCGCCGCGTCCTTCAGCGACAGGCGCACCTCCGGACGGGTGGGCGTGCGCGCATCGAATTCGTCTTCCGGACCCACGGGCTCCAGGCGCACCTGGCTGAGCAGCTCCATGCGCGCGCCACCCTGCATCAGCGCGGTCAGGTTGGCGGGCCGCATCGGATGCCACGAGCGTTGATCCAGGGGCGCGTTGCGCCAACGCACACCCGTGAGCGCCGCCTCGGTGTAGGGCGCCACGGGCGCGAGCGCCTGCGCACCGGCCATGAAGCTGTAGAGCTGCACGATGGTGGAGCGCGGCGCCTCCACGCGCAGCTTGCGCGCCCCCGCCGGGAGGAAGAGCCGGGCGCTCGCGACCTGCGACACCCAGGCCGGCAGGTCCGTCACTTCTCCAGTACCCGCGTCCGAAGTCACCTTCGCCACGGGCATGCACGGCAGCGCGCCGCCGGGCAGCGCCACCAGGTCCGCGCTCTCGAAGGGCGCGGGCTCCGGGGTGGCATCCAGCGCGGCCTGTCCCAGCGGCTGCCCCTGCGCATCCAGCACCGTGAGGCTCAGGTGCAGCGGCTCGCGCGACGGGGCCCGGTCCAGCGAGCGCGCGTCGATGCGCACCAGCCGTCCGGCCGGGTCCATGCGCGGATCGATGTCCAGCTCCAGCACCGGGCACGCCGGACCGGTGGCGAACGCCTCCGTGCGGCGCGTGTCCGGCAGGAAGGCCACATGTCCATCCGCCGCGGCGCCCGGCGCGGGACGCGGACCGGCGGGCAGCAGCCACGACTCGAACGGGCCCTCCACCGTGTAGCGCAGGTCCTGCTTGCCGTCGTTGCGCACCGTCACGGTGTGCACGCCCGCGGGCAGCTCCAGCGGATGCGACATGGGCGAGCCCGCCACGGGGCCCGGAAGCTCCAGCGTGTGCACGAGCCCGTCCTGCGACAGCGTGTGCACCGTCACGGGCCCCTGCGCCCGCGGGTGCGCGTCCGTCGCGTCGCTCCACAGCCAGAGCACCGGCTTCGCGGGCCCGGTGACATTGAGCGCCACGGCGCGCCCCGCCTCCAGCCGCTCCTGCACGGACTCGGTGGCCTCCACCAGCGGCAGCCGGAACGCGGTGCGGTAGACGGGTTCAATCTGGTAGTCGGTGCCCGCCTCGCCCTCGGCGTTGAGCCGCTCCCAGTGCTCCTCCGCCAGCCAGCGTCGGGTGTCGCCGGACAGCTTCTCGAAGGGCTCGAAGGTGGCGCGGCCGGCGCGGACCTCGGCGCGGGCCTGCGCCAGCTTCTGCGACGCGAGCAGCGGCAGCGTGCGGTGCGCCCGGACATAGACGCGCGCCAGCAGCGTGCCGTGCGAGCCCGCGGGCCGCAGGTACAGCACGGAGTGCTCCGGCCGCTCCGGCAGGCGCAGCACGAACTCGCGCTCGTCCGTCACCTGCGCGGTGGCGCTGGTGGTGAAGGCGCTCTCCTGCAGGAAGGTGCCGTCCTCCTGCGGCTGGCCCTTGCTCTGGCGCGTGCGCGTGAAGATGGAGCGCTCCAGCACGATGCCCGCGGGCGCGCGCAGGATGGCCTGGAGGCCGTACTGGTACTGCTTCTCCGGCGCGTAGGGCGTGCCGTCGGGCAGCATCTCATGGGTGACGATGAGCAGCTCCTCCGCCTCGGAGGGGACGCGCACGCGCATCTCCTTGCCCGGCTCCAGGCGGTAGAAGATGAGGCGCTCGGCGTTGACGAACTTCGCGTCGCGCCGGGCGGTGGGGGTGTCGTTGTTGCCCAGGACGGCGAGGCTCGCGCCCCAGATGAGGGCGAGGCCCGCCACCAGGCCCACGAGGGCCAGGAGCGCGCGACTGCGGGTCTTCATCGACGTGCCTCTTCGCGGGAGACTTCCCCGGTCAACACCACCGGGCGGCGGTGCCGCAGCGCCACGTCCACCGCGCTCGCGAGCCCCGCGTCACCGGCGGTCAGCTCCGCGCGCTCGAGCGGCGACGGGTGCTGCTGAAGGAAATAGACGGCGCGCAGCACCTGGTGTCCCTGCCGCGCCTCCACCAGGAGGAAGGGCAGGCCGTGCTCGGCGCTGAAGCCGGCCTTCACCTGCCGCGTCACGGGGCCCA
The DNA here is from genome assembly GCA_004173515.1 of Myxococcaceae bacterium. Classification (GTDB taxonomy): domain Bacteria; phylum Myxococcota; class Myxococcia; order Myxococcales; family Myxococcaceae; genus Corallococcus. The sequence goes on from SECN01000084.1 coordinate 8,476, forward strand.
CGCGCTTCGTCTGGGACAGCGCGCGCAGGTCGTGCACGTTCTGCTGCGCCACGTAGCGCTCCGCGCTGGCCGTGAGCTCCGCGAAGTGCTCCTTCAGCGCGGAGGACACCGGCTGCGAGGGCGCCACCAGCCGGTCCGCGAGCAGCGCGCGCTCCGGCGATTCGCGAGGCTCCTCGGGCGCGAGTCCGGTGAGGGCCAGCTCCTCGGCCGCGAGCCGGGGCCCCACGAAGGCGCCGCGCAGCGGTTCGGACAGCCACAGCGTGGCCAGCTTCGCCCCGCCGAAGGTGCGCGAGAACACCTGCTGGGGGCTCGCGTCGTTGAGGCCCGTCAGCTCCGGAGCGCCGTCGTTGTAGCGCACGCGCTGCCCCAGCCAGCCCAGCGGGCCCGAAGCGGACAGCAGGCGCTCCAGCTCCGCCGGCCGCTGCGCCGGGGTGAGCACCGGGTTGCCCACGTCCACCAGCACGTCCGCGTTCACGGTCGGGCGGCCGGAGAAGCCTCGCAGCGTCAGCACCTGGCCCTGCTCCTTCGGCAGCGCGCGGTGCACCGCCTGGTGGAAGGCCTGGAAGGCGGTGCGCAGCTCGCCGAACGTCGCGGGGTGGGGCGCTTCGGAGGAGGCGGTGGCGAACACCAGCGCGGTGGCGCCGGCCTCGTGCCACAACTCCGCGGCCACCGGCAGCGTGCCCGCCTCGCGGCCCGGCGACGGCACCTCCAGCGCGAGCGGCGAGCCGCCCTGACGCACCAGCAGCCCCGCGCCCAGCCGGCCCGGCGTGCCCTCCGCGTCCGTCACCCACCAGCAGTCCTTCGCCTGCGCGCAGTCCGTCACCGGGTGCACCCGCAGGCCCAGCAGCGCCGCCATGGCCCCGGCCCAGCGCGAGCGCAGCGCCATGGGCACGTCCGCCGTCCCGCCGCCCAGCAGCGGCGCGGCCACCTGCTGCTCCAGCACCAGCAGCTCCGAATCCGACGCTTGGACCGCGGGCGTGAGCGCCAGCTCCGGCGTCACCATCAGGGCCCCTAGCGCGTCGCGCTCCGTCATCGGCGCGGCCAGCTCCGGCGCCTGGGCGAGCACCAACCGCGCGAAGTCCGCGGGCCCCGCGCGCAGCACGCTCAGCCGCTCTTCGCCCCAGGTGTCGCCGGGCTCCGGCGGCGCGGCGGACGTCACCTTCGCGTCGGGCCACAGCGCGGCCAGCGACTCCGGCGCCTTGCCCTCCCGGGTGTGCAGCACGACCTGTCCCGGCTTCAGCGACGCATCCACGCGCACCTGCACCCGCTCGCGCGAGGACAGCGCTTCGTGGGCGTGGCGCAGCGGCGTCTCCGACTGCGACAGCGCGTCGCCCAGCACCAGCCCCGCGCGGCGCGAATCGACACCGCTCACGATGATGGCGCGGCAGTGCACGCGTTCACACAGCAGCGCGGCGGCTTCGGCGCTGGGCGCTTCGGTGAGGGGACGCGGCACCTCCAGCACCGGCCCCTTGGCGCCGGGCACCAGCAGGGACGTGTCCCAGCCCGCCTTGCCCTCGCCGTCCACGCGCTCCACCAGCGCGAAGCGCGCGGGCGCACCTTCCGCCGGGGGCAGCGCGCGAAGCTCCAACCCCAGCGCCACCGCCTGCGTGCGCAGCGCGGACAGCCCCTCCGTGCGGCCCGTCTCCAGCCACGCATCCACGTGGTTCCACAGCGCGGAGTACATGCGCAGGTCGCCATGCTTCAGGCGCAGCGACACGCCGCCCGCGTCACTCTCGCGCGCGGTGGCGCGGCCCATGGCCATCAGGCCCAGCGGCGTGTGGTCCAGGCCCAGCCCGGGCGCCTGCTCGCGCGGCGCCTGCGCTGTGAGCGCGGTGGCCGGACGCGGTTCGATGAGCGACAGGCCGAAGCCCGCGAGGCTGCCGATGAGGAAGCCCGCCAGCGACGTGTGCAGCGTGGCCAGCAGCACGCGCGCCACCACCTGCTTCTGCAGAATCTTCACGGCCAGCAGCGTGGGCACCAGGTAGCCGAAGCCGAACAGGTCCGTCACCTTGAGGCCCGGGATGCGGCCGCCCATGGCCCAGCCGATGGCCCACTTCACGCCGAAGCCCAGACAGAACACGAGCACCGTCTTGCGCGGGCCCTCCAGGTTGAGCGTGCGCAGCCCCGGCACCGACAGCACCGCCTTGGCGGCCACCACCAGCAGCAGCACCTCCGCCAGCGTGGCGACGAGCTTCAGGGGCTCCAGCCACGTGAGCGCCAGCAGCGCGGGCACGAGGATGCCGTTGAAGTCCCAGCCGTATTTGAGGTTGAAGCGCGCGGCGAGGAACGCCGTCGTCAGCAGGATGATGTAGGCCTTGGGGCTGGACAGGAAGTCCTGCGCCACGTCCTCGTACATCAGCTCCAGGCTGCTGAAGGACAGGTTGGTCGCGGGCAGCAGCACGAAGCGCAGGAGCGCGTACGTGAGCGCCACCGGCACGCCCACCTGCCACAGCCCGCGGCGCACCTTCAGCTTCCAGAGCGCGTTCGCGGTGAGCGGCACCAGCACCAGTCCAATGCTGTGCAGGCTGCGGTCCACGATGAAGGACGTGCCCCAGCGGTCATCCATCCACCGGCCGAGCACGGGCAGCAGCCACGTCTCGCTCACCGCGCGCACCATCACGCTGGACAGCACGATGGAGAAGAAGCGGTCGCGGCCGAAGAACTCGCTCCACGCCCCCGTGCGGCTCAGGCCGCTGGAGAGCGCCAGCGCGAGCCCGTACGTGAGCAGCGACTCCGCGACGACCGTCGCCCCCGCCTCCGGGTGGATGACGAACACCGAGGCCAGGTAGCCGGGAACGACGAGGCCCACGAAGACCCAACCCAGCGTCTCCGTGAGGAGCGCCAGGATGAGCACGCCCACGAGCACCGCCACCAGGATGGAGGTGTCGAGGGAGTAGGCCGGAAACAATGTCAGGGTCGAAAAGAGCGCCATGGTGGCTGCGCTCGAATCTAGGGAGGCTCATTCCTCCGACCAGGGTTGCCCCTCTCAGGCGCTGAGAAGCGTTTGCTGCTCAACCCCTGATCCGGCCCGCGAGTCGCGCGGACTGCCCACGCCCTGACATTGGCGCGGGCGCATTGTCCCCAGGTCCATGGGCGCGCGCCCCGTGACTTCACCGCGAGCCCCAAGGCTGGCACGCAGGGTGCGTGCTTCCCAGATGTCCGCTCAAGGACACGGGTCGGCGGCGGCCACGGCCTGACAGCCCAGGCCGGAGCCGGTGAGGCTGCACGGCACGGTGTCCGCGAGCGCCTGGATCACCGCCTTGGAGGACGCGCCGGTGCCGCGCAGGGTGACGGACTGCTCCAGGTGGAGGAAGCGGTCCGACGCGGTGGTGGCCTCCGCGTAGCATGCGTCGGCGGCGCCGTTGTCGATGCGGCCCTGCACGTTGCTGGTGCCGCAAAGCGTGCGGTGCTTGCCCGCGTCCTCCGGCGCGTTGCAGGAGAAGGCGCGCTTGGCTCCCACCAGGTGCGTGTTGAGGGCATCGCGGAAGCGCACGGAGAGGGAGCCGGGGCGCTGCGCGCGGGTGCCGTCGCTCACCACGGCGGCCTCGGGGCCCTCGCCGGTGTCCATGCCGTGCACGCTGACCGCGACCGCGTCCGGATAGGTGTCGCGCAGCGCGCGGTGGGCGGCGGTGAAGAAGGTGTTGCCGTAGTGCGCGGCGTCGGAGATGCGCAGACCCTGGGTGCCGCACACGCTGGTGGTGCCGCTGCACGGGCTGGCGGTGGTGACGGCGCAGCGGTTGCTGCCGGTGAGCAGCAGCGCTCTCGCGCCCAGCGTCACCAACTGCGTGGCCGTCTGGCGCAGCGTGCCCTCGTCGGAGTCCGCGTGCGGCGCCTCCAGCCACAGGTCTCGCGCGGGCGACAGGTTGAGGATGAAGGTGCCGCCGCCCCGGGTGAGCAGGCCCTGCTCGCGCACCACCAACCACGCGGCGCCGTCCGGGTTGCGGAAGGTGGCCACGCCGAAACCCAGTGTGCCCAGGTCCCGCACCACCTGCGGCGTGGGCCCTTGCGTGAGCAGCGCGCGGAAGGCGCCCTCGAACGCGGTGAACTCCGTGCCGCCCGGCTCCTTGAAACCGCCGCTGTTGGCCGGGTTGATGGACGCGCCCAGGAGCCACGTGGACAGGTTCCCCTGGAGGGTGGCCAGGGCACCGAGCGGTGCGCACACGCTCGGGGAGGGAGCAGGCGCGACGGTGACCGGGGTTTCGGTCTCCTGTGGGGGCATCTGCTCCACCGGAGCGCTCGGTTCGGTCGGTGTTTCCGTCGGTGTCTGGCCTACGTCCTCGACCGGGACCGAGGGGGCGGAGGGCGAGGTCGGCGTCCGCACGACACTGCCGGGGGACTCCGCGGAAGGCGCCTCGGACACGGCACCGGACGGACCGGCGACGGCGCTACCGCAGGCGGCTGCGAGCAGCAGGAGGCAGGGGAGGGACACGCGCAGGAGGGACTGGGACATGGCCCGTCCCGAACAGCGTCGCTTGCGCACGCATTCGCATCCCGTCAATCCCGGATGACAGCCGGGGAAGGGCCCGCATGCCTGTCCGCCCCTGCCGCTTGTCCGCTAGGGGAGCGTGCGCAGGAGCCCGTCCGCGTCGGGGGCGCCCCAACCGGTGGGGATGTCCCAGCCCGGCCCGGCTTCGTACTGCCGGTCGGTGACGCCCACGGTGATGTCGCGGAAGGTGCCCTGGACCCCGGGCAGCGTGTAGAGCTGCGAGTTGAGCCAGCCCACCGGGGGCTTCGCCACCTCCGAGCGCGCGCCGTTCACCACCGCGATGAGCCCCGCGAAGATGGGCGACGCGAACGACGTGCCGGTGTTGGGCACGGTGACGCCCAGCCACGTGTACCAGTAGCCCGTGTCCGCGTTGAGCGCGACGTCCACCACCGCGCGCTTGGCGGGCAGGGGCACGATGCCCTTCTGCCACTCCGGCGTGGTGAAGGTGCGGCTGATGCCGGAGCCGGAGTAGTACCAGGCCGTCTCGCCCGTCACCGTCATGCCGTTCATCTTCAACTGCGTGCCGCCCACCGCGGTGACGTACGGGCTGGAGCCCGGTGTGTCCACGCCCGCCGAGTCGCCGCTCGCCGCCGCCACGGTGATGCCCAGCGCCGCGGCCATCATCCCGGAGGCGCCGTACTGCTCGTGCACGGCGCGCGGTTCGGAGTCCTCGCGGTGCGCGAAGGACGTGGTGATGACGGAGACCTCACCCCGGGCGATGGCTTCGTTGAAGGTGAAGAGCATGGACGTGTTGCGCGCGTCCGGGCCCATGTAGACGAGCACCTCCGACTTCGGCGCCATCGCCGCGGCCCACTCCACGTCGAGCGTGCCCTCGCGGTAGCGCGTGACGGGCGGCTCCATGGTCAGGATGATCTTCGGGTCCTCGCGCTCGATGTCGAACATCTTCCAGAACGCGCGCACGTCCTTCCACCGGAAGCTGGCGCCAATCACCACGCCCAGCTTCGTGCCCTGGCCCTGGTGGCCCTGGCCGTAGAGCGTGTCCACGCCATACGCGCGCGCCACCTGCTGCGGGGTGAGGCCCTTGCTGATGGGGTCGGGCTTGTCGGTGGACGGCTGGCCGAACTCGCCGGGCAGCGTCCCCGTCTCCGCCGGCAGGTCCAACGCGACGATGGCGGACACGCGCTGCTGCACGAACGTGGGCGCCTTGATGCTCTCCGTGAGGCCGTAGACGTCGTGCGGATCATTTCCGCCCTGGGGCGACTTGCGCTCCAGGATGCGGATCTTCACGCCGAAGGCCTTGTTGAACTGGCCCACGGTTCCCACGAACTGCACCAGCAGCCGGTTGGACGCGACGCGCGGCGTCTGGAGCCCCTGGGACTTCATCCAGTCCGTGACGAGGGTGACGTCCTTCTCCAGGGGCGCGTGCTTCGCGTTCCACTCCTGGGGCGTCATGTACTTGCGGAAGCCCGCGCCGCCCGGCTTGTAGATGTCCTGGATGCGCTGCTCCAGCGCGGCCATGTCCCGGATGGGGAAGGCCACCAGCCCGCGGATGAGGTCCGTCTCCGGCGCCTCGCCCTTGTCGGTGTAGACGCCCGGCAGCGGCCCGGGGACGCCATCCGTCGTCGGGATGGGCGTGGGGTCCAACACCTCGGCCTCCGGCTCCGGCGGCGGATCCACCACCTCCGGCTCCGGCGGTGGCTGGGTCGTGGGCGGCGGCTGGGAGTTCTCCGAGTCGGGAAGGGTGGGCGCGCCCTCCACCGGTGTAGGCCCAGGCGGCCGGGGCTTGCCCACCGACGTCAGCCGGTCCGAGTCGCGACAGCCCCCCATCCATCCCGCCAGCAGTAGAACACCCGCGAGGATGTGTCCGCGCTTCATTGCTCCCCCACTCCGCGGTGACCCCTCGGGTCCGCCGCACCCCAGCGTCCTCCGGGCTGGAGGACGTCGCCCATTGTGCGCATCGAAGGTGGGTGCGATTGCCCCGCGAGGCAACTGTCGTGGACTGGTAAAACGCGGCTACACTGTTGGCACTTCTTTGCCCATCCCATGCGGCTGCCGACAGCACTCCTGCTCATCCTCTTCCTGCTGCCGTGCGCCGCGCTGGCGCAGGCAGACACGCGCATCACCTTCCTTGGGCGTCAGTTGGAAAAGGGAAGGGATCCGCGTGCGCGCTCACAAGCCGCCCTCGTGCTGGGCGCCACCGAGGACCCCGAGGCGGTGACGCCGTTGTGCGGCGCGCTCAAGGACCCCAGCGAGCTGGTGCGCTCGGCGGTGGCCAAGGGACTGGGGGCGCTGCTGGAGCCGGGGGGACTCGACTGTCTCCAGGCGGTCCAGGGGGAGACGGACGCCGCCGTGCAGGCGGCGGTGGCGGAGTCCATCAAGACGATCAAGGCGTACCAGGCGCGCCGGCCGCGCTTCTACCTGGCGCTGGACACGCTGAAGGACAAGACGGGCGGCATTCCTCCGGAGCTGGTGAAGGTGACGGAGGCGCGCCTGCGCTCGAAGCTGGTGCGCAGGGGCGCGCTGATGGCGCCGGTGAAGGAGACGAAGGCGGCGGCGAAGGGCGCGCTCAAGAAGATGGGCGTGCATGGCTACCGCATCACGGCGGAGATTCAAGCCACGGACAGCGGAGGGCTTCGCCTCGCGATTCTTTGCATGAGCTACCCGGAGCAGTCATTGATGGGACAGGTGGAAGTGAACGCCGCGGGTGCGCCGCCCGCGGACTTGTTGAAGGCCCTGATCCCCCGCGCGATCGAGGAAGCCGCCGCGACCTTCGAGTGGAGCAGCGAGACATGACGACGACGACCGCCCCGGCCCCGACCCCCGCTCCGGCTCCGACCAAGCGTCGGTGGCGCAACTTCCTGCTGGATGCGCCCTTCCAGCTCAAGCTCACCGCGTACATCGTCGGCGTGTCGCTGGTGCTGGCGGCCATCCTCGGCATCTTCCTGGTGCGCGCGGCCAACTCGCTGATGGCGGAGACGGCGACGGCGGTGGATGCCCGCTCGCGCGCGGCGGAGGTGAGCCGCGAGCTGTCCGGGGCCACGCTCTCCAACGAGCTGCTGGCCCACATGGACGACCCGTCCTTCGAGGCGAAGTTCCGCGAGCAGGCGCAGGCCATCGACGCGGGCTACGAGGCGGAGCGCACGGCCATCGTCGCGCAGCGCGAGGAGCTGGAGCGTCACCAGCGACTGACGTGGTGGGTGCTGGGCCTGTGCATGCTCACGTTCATCGTGGTGGTGGCGCTGTCCACCATCGTGGTGACGCACCGGATGGCGGGCCCGCTGTTCCGCATCAAGCGCATGGTGCGCGAGGTGGCCGATGGCCGCCTGCGTCCGCCGCAGCATGGCCTGCGCGAAGGTGACGAGCTGCAGGACATCTTCGAGGCCGCGCGGGACATGACGCAGCGGCTGCGCAACCAGCAGGAAGAGGATGCGCGCGTGCTGGCGGAGGCCCTGACGGCCGCGAGGCAGAAGGGCGTCACCGGACCGTGGGTGGATGAGCTGAGCGCCCTGGAAGCGCGCTACCGCGAGCGGCTGGCGCGGTAGGGCACGCCGCGTCCCAGGGCTCCGCGCATCGCCGGTCCAAGGCGCGGCGGAGTCCAAGAAGAGTCAGGTGCTGGAAGCCGTCTGGCGCAACTGTCCGGACAGCACCTCGCGCATGGCCGTCGGCGCGCGCCCGAGCAACTTCTCGAGTGTGGGGTCGGTGGCCGCGAACTCGCCGTCGCGGCTCGCGCGGTAGAGGCCGAGCGAGATGGCGATCCGCTGCGCGGGCATGCCGGAGGCCGTGAGCTTCGCGCGCAATGCGTCCTCCGACACGGTGCTTCGACGGATAGGACGTCCGAGGACGCCGGATGCGAGCTCGCACAGCGCCGCGAGGTCGAGGGCCTGCGTCGCCGTAAGCGGGGGCGTCGGCCCCTCGTACTGGCCCTCGTTCGCCAGGATTGCTGCTGCCGCCTCCGCGAGGTCCGCGTGCGTGGTCCAGGCGACCGGTCCATCCTCGGGCGCCTCGACGACCCCCGTCTTCAGCCCGTTTCCCAGCAGGAACATCGCGCTGTCGGCATAGAAGCCGTTGCGAAGCGAGGTCCACGCCAGACCGGAGCCGGCCAGCATCTGCTCCGTCGCGGCATGGTCGAGCATCGGAGGAAACGCGGACGAACGGCTCGCGGCCATGTGGCTCGTGTAGACGATGCGCCGCGCGCCAGCGGTCCGCGCGGCGTCGATGGCGGAGCGATGTTGGGCGAGCGGATCACCGCCATAGGCGCTCGCATTCGACGAGACGATCAACACCTGGGACGCGCCCTCGAACGCGTGCTCCAGGCTCTTCGGGTCCGTGAAGTCGCCCCTGCGAACCCGGACGCCGAGCGCCACCAGCTCCTGGGCCTTCTGCACATCCCGGACGCTGACCGCGACCCGGTCCGCCGGCACGCGGGCGACGAGCTTCTCCACGATGAGACGGCCAAGCTGCCCTGTTGCTCCGGTCACGACGATCATCGGACGCTCCTCGGGAATATCGCCGGAAACGTCATTTCGTTTCCAATGGAAACATAGTGGCTGTTAACGCCGATATCAAGTTGATGTTATCGGTGTTCCCGCAGCCGCGTGTTATTCCAGCCCCATGAAGGACCGCGAGAAGTCCGCTGCGGAAGACGCCGAGGGCCCTGATGTGCGCGCGCGCATCATCGCGGCCGCCGCGGAGCTCATCTCCTCCGGGGGGCCCGATGCCGCGACCACGCGGGCCGTGGCGGCGGCAGCGGGCGTGCAGGCGCCGACCCTCTACCGGCTCTTTGGCGACAAGCGCGGCCTCCTCTCGGCCGTCATCGAACATGCGCTGAAGAGCTACGTGTCGAAGAAGTCCGCGCGCGCGCCGCACCCCGACCCGCTCCAGGACTTTCGCGATGGCTGGGACATGCACATCGCGTTCGGCCTCAGTCATCCGGGGCTGTTCGCGCTCATGAGCAGCGACCCGCAACTGGCCTCGCGGCCTTCCGCCGTCGGGGACGGGGAGGATGTCCTGCGACGGCGCATCCGGAACATCGCGCGCGCGGGCCGGCTGCGGGTCAGCGAAGAACGGGCGCTCGGCCTCGTGGTGTCGATGGGCACGGGGACCGTGCTGACGCTCCTGCGCCAGCCTGAAGGGCAACGCGACCTTGGACTCGCGGATGCCGCGCGCGAGGCGACCGTGGCCGCGATCACGAGCGAGGCGGCCACCCCGGCGAACGCGGATGTCCGCTCGGTGGCTTCGGCGCTGGGGGCCTCCCTTGACCGGATCCACGTCCTCACCCAGGGTGAGCGCCTGCTGTTGAGCGAACTGCTCGAACGCATCACGAACGCCGGGTGACGGAGCCGTGGGGCGGTCCAGCATGTTCACGTCCAGGTGGAAGGACTCCCCATGACCCACGACGCGCCCATCTACCTGGATCACAACGCGACGACGCCGCTGCTTCCAGAGTGCCTGGACGCGATGCTGCCCTACCTGCGGGAGCATTTCGGCAATCCGTCCAGCGGGCACATCCAAGGCACGAGGGCACGTGCCGCGGTGGCCCGCGCGCGCGAACAGGTGGCCGCGTTCCTCGGGTGCGAAGCGGACGAGGTCTTCTTCACGTCGGGCGGCACCGAGGCGAACAACCTGGCGATCCGAGGTGTCGCGGAGGCCGCCGGGGCCCGCCGCCAGGTGGTGACGACGGTCATCGAACATCCGGCGACGGCGCGTCCCTGTGGCTGGCTGGAGGAGCACGGCTGGCGCGTCACCCGGCTTGGAGTGGACACGGAGGGCCGGGCGCGGCTCGACGAGGCCCGGGACGCGGTCAACGCGGACACGGCGCTCGTCACGGTGATGCACTCGAACAACGAGACCGGCGTCTACCAGCCCATCGCGGAGCTGGCCCGCTTCGCGCACGCCGCGGGTGCGGTCATCCACACGGACGCGGCGCAGTCGTTGGGCAAGACGCCGGTGGACGTGCGGGAGCTGGGGGTGGACCTGCTGTCCGTCGCGGGCCACAAGCTCTACGCGCCCAAGGGCGTTGGCGCGCTCTACGTGAGGCGCGGCACTTCGCTGGTGCCCTTCACGCTCGGAGCGTCGCACGAGCGCGGCCTGCGTCCCGGCACGGAGAACGTGGCCTCCATCGTGGGGCTCGGGGTCGCGTGCGAGGTGGCGGGTCGTGACCTGGAGTCCACGGCGTCTCGCATGCGCGAGCGCCGGGACCTGCTCTGGGAGCGCCTCGCGTCAGCCATCCCGGGGATGGCGCTCAATGGCGGCCTGGACCTGTCCCTGCCGAACACGCTCAGCGTCCGCTTCCCGAACGTCTTCGGGGACGCGTTGCTCGCGGGTGCGCCGGACGTCGCGGCTTCGACGGGGTCGGCCTGCCACGAGGGCCACCAGAGCGCGTCCGCCGTCATCCTCGCCATGGGCATCAAGCTGGACGAAGCGCTCGGCACGGTGCGCCTGTGTGTCGGTCGTGGCACGACGGCGGACGAGGTCGAACGCGCGGCGGTGTCGCTGGTGCGCTCGTGGAAGCGACTCACGGGGCCATAGTTTGAGCCGCCAGTCCCTGATTGGACTGGCGGGGCTTGGGTCACTTCAGATTCGTCCGGAAGAACGTGGCCAATTTGTCAAAGGGAATGAGATTGACACGATCGTAGAGATCCACGTGACCCGCGCCGGGCACGATGACCAGCTCCTTGGGGTCACCGGCAAGCCGGTAGGCCTCGTCGCTGAACTCTCTGGAATGGGCGTTCTCACCCGCGATGAAGAGCATCGGTCGAGGAGCGATCGTCTCGATGTCCATGAACGGATAGAAGTTCATGAACCGGGTGTTGCTGCTGAGCGTCGGATGCGTCGTGGTGTTCGGGCTGTGCCCCCGCGAGGTGCGGTAGAAGTCGTAGAACTCACGATCAATCGCAGTCGACTTGTCACCCAGCTCTTCGGGTGTCCCGCCTGTATCTCTGGCTTCACCGCCCGAGAACTCCACGTCGCGCTGCAGCGCTGCCTCCTCGATGAACTTTTTTCTCTGCTCGAGGGTCACCGAATGCCTGAGCCCGTTTCGGTTGGCGGCACCCATGTCATACATGCTGATTGTCGCGATGGCCTTGATGCGCGGATCGATCTTGGCCGCACTGATGACGAAGCTCCCGCTGCCGCAGATTCCAATGGCGCCAATCCGCTCCCTGTCGATGAATGGCTGGGTGCGCAGGAAGTCCAACGCCGCGCTGAAGTCCTCGGCATAGATGTCCGGTGCGACGGCATTGCGGGGTTGGCCCTCGCTCTCGCCCCAGAAAGACAGATCCAGGGACAAGGTGACGAATCCCTGCTCCGCCATCTTCGTGGCGTACAGGTTCGCGCTCTGCTCCTTGACCGCACCCATGGGATGTCCGACGACGACCGCCGGACTCTTCGCGCCGCGATCCAGGTCCTTGGGAACGAACAGGTTCCCAACGACATTCAGCTTGTACTGGTTCTTGAAGACAACCTTCTGAACGGTGACCTTGTCGCTCATGTAGAAATTCTCCGCGCCGTTGGCTGTGTCCCCAGCCGCGAGGCCCGGTGTTGGACGTGCCTCCGGTGCCGAGGACGATGCGCAGGCCGACAGTGCGGTGAACGAACCGAGCAGGAGCGCACCGAGCAGGGAACGTCGGCGGGTCGCGGAATACAGTTTCATTATCGTCATCGTCTTCTCTCTCGTGGGGGGGCTCGTGGATCCGGCAACGTCCGTGTCCAAGGGGTACTGCCCGGCGGTGTCGGGGGCTGGGATTCGAACGTGAACGGGCCGTTCAGCACGCGTTGACAGCGCGCCTTCACGCATTGCTCTGGGCAGCGCTCTTCCGTGACGCCATTCGGGCCTCGGCATCACCGATGCGGGCATCCTTCGACGCCCGGATGGCCAGGAGGGCCGCGCCCCCGAGCAGCGCGGCGCTCACCACGAACGTGCTCTGGTAGCCGCCACGGTCGAACAAAAGCCCTCCGAGCGAGGCACCAACCGTGATGGCGAGCTGGATGGCCGCGACCATGAGGCCGCCGCCAGCCTCCGCGTCGCGCGGCAGCGTGCGGCTGAGCCACGTCCACCACGCGACCGGGGCCGCCGTGCCGATGAGCCCCCACCCGACAAGGAGGACGGCCGTTGCCGCGAGAGACCGGCCGAAGACAGCGAGTGCGACCGCGATGACGGCCATCGCTACCGGCGCTCCGATGAGCACCACGGACAGCCACCGGGCCACGAGGAACCCGATGAGATACGTGCCCAGCAGCCCCGCGGTGCCCATTCCCAACAGGACCAGTGAGAGGGTGGACACCCCGACCCGCGTGACCGTCTCCAGGAAGGGACGCAGGTACGTGAAGAGGGCGAACTGGCCCATGAAGAAGACAGCGACCGCCAGGATGCCCCACAGCGCCTGGGGGCGTCGGAGGAGGGCGAACGTGCTCGGAGGCGGAGCGGCGCGCTCCGTGGGCATGGGGGGCAAGGTGAAGAACTGCCACACGAGGGTGATGGCCGCGAGAGGAACGACCGCGAAGAACGCACCCCGCCATCCGATGTACTGACCCAGGAAGCTGCCCAGCGGCGCCGCGATGGTGGTGGCCAGTGCATTGCCACCGTTCAGCAGGGCGAGCGCACGCGGCACGTCGCTCTCGGGGACCAGCCGCATGACGGTGGCCGCGGACAACGACCAGAAGCCGCCAATGACGATACCCACGAGCGCACGGCCCGACATGAGCACGATGAAGCTCGGTGCCAGGGCTGTCACGAGGCCCGAAGCCAGCATCACGACGGTGAGGCCGAGGAGCAGCTTCCGGCGGTCGAGGGACCTGGCTGCGGACGCGACGAAGAGGCTCGTCAGCACGGCGAAGAGGCCGGACACCGCAATCGCCTGTCCGGCGCGGCCTTCGCTCAGGTGGAGGTCCGACGCGATGGGCGTCAGGAGGCTCATCGGCATGAACTCGGACGCGATGAGCGTCGCGACGCAGAGGGTGAGCGCGAACACGGCGCCCCATGACGCGGAGCGCGGGGCCGCCGCCACAGGCGCGTCGACGGGTTGGATGGACATGATTCTCTCCCAGGGTGTTGGGCACGCTTGAAGGCCTCGACGTCCGTGTCGGGCCTTCTTCAGTGGGGCCATGTCGATGACATGGCGGTAGCGAACGCCCTCGCTCACGATGCGCTCGTGATGGGCAGGTGCCCTGCGCGTCGTGCTTGCTGGAGCAGCAGGGCCTGGTGAAAGGACTACACGGCGCGCGCTCTGGGAACCAGACGACAAGGAGCGAACGAGCCGTTAAGCAGGGGTTGATGGTGGCCCGGCTTCTTGCCGAAAGTGGGCAGCCTCGTTCGCGGGGCCGTCTCGACACTCCACTCCCGCACTTCATGGGAACCCCTGCGATGAAGACGGTCCTCTTCCAGCAGCTCCATGTGTTCCTCGTCGTTGCGCGACTCCAGAGCTTCCGGGGCGCGGCGCGCGAACTCGGCGTCTCCACGGCCGCCGTCAGCCAGTCGGTGCGGCAGTTGGAGGAGCAGATGCGCGTGGTTTTGCTCAACCGCACCTCGCGCAGCGTGGCCCTGACAGACGCGGGGCGGCGGCTGGTGGAGGAGGCCGGTCCGGGCCTTGCTCAAGCCGCTGCCGCCCTTCAGGGAGCCTCGGCCCAGCCCGGGGAGGTCGCCGGACGACTGAGGCTGTCCGTGCCACGCGCGGCGGTGCCCCTCCTCATCGCGCCCGTGCTCTCAGCCTTCCGGGCGCGCTACCCTCGTGTGGAGGTGGACGTGGTCGTCGAACAACGCCTCGTTGACATCGTCGCGGAGGGCTACGACGCCGGCGTGCGCCTGAGCGAGACCCTTGAGCGCGACATGGTGCAGGTTCGCCTGACCGGCGCCTTCCGCTTCATCATCGTGGGGGCCCCGGCCTACCTGGAGAAGCACGGCCTTCCGGAGCGCCCCGAGGACCTGCTCCGGCACGAATGCATTGTCCTGCGCTCACCGACGACCGGGACTCCCTATGCCTGGGAGCTGGAGCGCGGAAGCAAGACCTGGCGCATCCCGATGCGCGACGGGGTCTCCACCAACGACGAGCTGGCCGGCGCGGCGCTCGCCGCCGAGGGCGTGGGGCTGGCGTACGTCCTGGAGCCAGCCGTCCAGGAGCCGCTGCTCTCCGGACGCCTCGTGCGGGTGCTGGAGGATTACGCGCCCACCGTGCCTGGCTTCTTCCTCTACTACCCCAGCCGCGCACAGCGCTCGGAGCCCCTGCGTCTCTTTGTCGAGGCAGCCAGGGGGCTGGCCGGCAGGAAGAGCTGAGCTTGCCCGGGCACGCTCGGACTGCCACGGACCTGTCGATTCGGATGCTGGAGCGATGCCCGCCCCGGCGCTGCCTCACACGCGCGCGGTGTCCGCGGCCAATCCCATCTGCATCAGCTCGGAGTGCAGCAACAGCCGCGCCTGGGCCCAGGGAAGCGCCACGACGCGATAACCGTCCAGCGCCTGGAGCAGCATGGGGCGGTAGCTGGCGTGCCCGGGGTCCGCGACCACGACGATGCCCCGGTCGGTGGTGGAGCGGATGAGCCGCCCGACCCCCTGACGCAGCATCAACAGCGCGCGCGGCAGTCGGTACTGGAGGAAGCCCAGGTACTCATTGCCACCCCGCGCCAGCGGCTCCTCGCGAGCCGCCACCAGCGGACGTGACGCCGGCTCCAGCGGAAGTTTGTCGATGAAGACACACCCCACGCCGCGCCCGGGGATGTCCACGCCCTGCCAGAAGCTCTTCGTGCCCAGCAGCACCGTGCCCGTGTCGCGCTCCTGCCGCGCCGCCAGTGAACGGCCGTGTCCGCGTGACTGGCGCAGCACTTCAATCCCATGCGGCTCCAGCCGCGCCTGGACCTCGCGAGCCACGCGCTCCAGCCGCCGCGTGGAGGCGAACAGACCCAGCACCCGTCCGCCCATCACCTGCGCCAGCCCGGAGATGCGCCCCGAAGCCCAGTCGATGAAGGGCTCCTCGTGCGCGCGAGGCGCATCGGTGACCAGCACCACCAGCGCCTGCCGTCCCAGGTGGAAAGGGGAGGGTGCGCGCAGGACGGGCGGCCGGAGTCCCAGCCGCTTCAGCACGAAGGGCACGCTGTCGCCCGTGCCGAGCGTGGCGGACGTCATCACCAGCGCGCGCTTGCTCGCGGCGAAGTCCTTCGCCACCGCCTCGGACACGTCCACCAGCTGCGCGCCCACGCTCCAGCGACCCTTGCGAGGCTCCGCGCGCGCCGCGTAGCACCGCTTCACGTCCGGCTCGCCGGCCAGCTCGCCCGCGAGCACGCCCAACTCGCCCAGCTCCGTGGTGGCCCCGGCCAGCTCCCGCTCCAGCGAGGGCTGCTTCACCGCCAGCTCCGGCAGCGCCGCCAGCGCCCGCACCGCGAGCAGCGTGTGCACCCGCTGCAACGCACCGCGCACGGCATCCAGCCCCTCGCGCACGGGCTCCCAGGCGGGCAGGGCGCGCACGGCGTCCGTCACCCGAAGCTCCGGCGCATAGGCCGCTTCATCCGCGTCCTCACCGGGCATCGCGGAGGCCGGCTCGCACAGTGCCGTCACCTGTTCACCCAGGGCGCGTGCCTCCTGGAGCAGCGTGCGCAGCGCGTCGTCCACTTCGCCCATCAGCGAACGGGACTCCTCCCGGCGCGTGGCGGCCAGCGCGCGGCGCAGCTCCGCGAAGAGGCCCCGGCGTCCGTCGCGCCCGTGCAGCCGCTCCGTGAGGCGCATGAAGGCCAGGTCCGACAGCTCCAGCGTGAGCGCGGTGGTGGCCACGTCCTCCAACTCGTGCGCTTCGTCCAGCACCAGGTGGTCCAGGCGCGGGTAGCGCGCGGGCCACGCGAACGCGAGCGACTGGTTGATGACCAGCACGTCGGCCTCGCGCGCGTGCGCCACCGCCGAGTGGTAGAAACACTTGTGGTGGTGCGGGCACCGCTCGCCCAGCGTCGTCGCCGCCTCTGAACGCACCGCCGGCACCAGCCCGTGCATCGCGGGGAAGCGCTCCCGGAACCAGTGGCTCAGCCGGTCCAGGTCGCCATCCGTGCTGCGGCGCATGTACGCGCGCACGTAGGCCCGGGGCGCCCGAGCCGAGTGGTTCATCCCCGGCTCCACCCGCGTGGCCTCCAGCGCGCGGCGGCGGCACAGGTAGTTCGTCTGGCCCTTCAGGAGCGCATAGCCGAACGCGCCCCCGGTGGCCTGGTGCAGCCGGGGCAGGTCCTTCTCCAGGAGCTGGTCCTGGAGCGTCTTCGTGTGCGGCGCCACGCCGACCTTCAGCCCGTTGCGCGCGGCGAACAGCGCGGCGGGCGTGAGGTACGCCAGCGACTTGCCCGTGCCGGTGCCAGCCTCCACCGCCACCTGCCCACCGTCCGACAGCGTGCGCGCCACCGCGTGCGCCATCTCCAACTGCGCGGGTCGGGACAGGAACCCACCGCCGCGCTCCAGCGCGCCGTCGGGGCCCAGCACCGCGGACACCTCCTCCGGGCGCACCGGCAGCGGAGTCGCATCCGCTTCCGGCTCGGGAGGAGGCCGCGCGCCATTCGCCCGACGCCGCTCCGGCCGCGCCCGCAGGAAGCCGCCCGTCGTCTCCAGACCCAGCGGCACCGGCGTCGCCCGGCACGCCTCCCACAGCCGGGACAGCAGCTCCACCAGGGGACGCGCCTCCGCGTCCGTCGCCAGGTCGCGCTCGTCCTCGGAAGAGGCCGTGTCCAGCAGTGGCGTAGGCCCAAGCAACGACGTGCGGGCCCGGGGGTCCATCGTGGAGAGCAGGTCCGCCACGTCCTCGGAGCGGCCGTCGCGCACGCAGCCGTCCAGCGCGTGCACCAGCACCGCGTGCACCGCCGCGCAGTCGTGGAGCGCGCGGTGCGGCTGCTGTTGCCCCAGCTTCGCCCACCGCATCAGCGACTCCAGCGAGTGGCTGGGCAGCTCCGGGTGCAGGTAGTGCATCAGCTCGCACGAATCGAGCACCGGGGCGCGGATGGGGCCCAGCACGTCCGGCAGGAAGCCCTTCTCGAAGGGGTTGGCCGGCGAGCTGCGCGTCCCCCAGGCCCGTGAGGCGCTTGATGGTGAGGTTCAGCGGGCGCGATGACGCGTACAGGCGGCTGAAGCGGTCCACCTCGCGGCCGTTCTCGAAGAACAGGCAGCCCACCTCGATGACCTCGTCCACGCGCGGGTCCAGCCCCGTCGTTTCGAGGTCCAGGAAGACGTGCCGGGTGAAGAGCTCCGAGCTGCCCATGCAGGGCGTCGAGCCTACCCGGCCGGGGGGACATCGCCAGTTAACGCGCGGGCGCGGGCTCCGGAGTTACTCCACGACGAAGGTGCCGGCGATCATCTTCCCCATCGCGCACCCGTACCGCAGCGTGCCGGACTGACTGGGCGTGAAGGCGATCTCCACCGGCGTGTTCAGCGGCAGCTTCGCGTCAATCTTGTACTCGTCCATCACCAGCTCGGTGGCGCACGTCATGTCCGTCTTGCGCGTCACCACCAGCTTCACCGGCTCGCCCTGCTTGAGCTGCACCGGGGACGGCTCGTAGCCCTTCTCCGTCACGGCCAGCTCCACCACGTGCACGCCGTTCTCCCGCCGCCCCACCTCCACCGCGGCGGGCGCGTCCGGTGCCTTCGCGGCCGACTCCTTGGTGCAGGCCTGCTGGGAGGCCCCCGCGATGATGGCCGCCGCGGTGAGCGCCAGCCAGGGCTTGATGATGCGGGAGAAGAACGGACGCATGGGCAGGACTCCGAAAGAAGAAGGGCGGCCCGGCATGGATGCGCGGGCCGCCCGGAAGAGAACAGCGGACCTCAGCCTTGGTGGTCCGAGTCCGGAACCGACAGGTCGTCGCCGTCGTCCTCGTCCTCGGGCGGGGCCGGGGGCGCCTCGAAGCGCAGCAGGGCGTGCAGCGGGATGAACAGCTCGTGGCCCGGCTCGCCCAGCAGCACGTCGAAGCGGCCCACGCGCAGCAGGGGCCCCTCCACCGTGATGCCGTTGCGCAGCACCAGCTTCACCGTCTGCCCGATGTGCGGCAGGAACGGACGCGGATCCGAATAGGGGCGCTTGTCCGGCTGACGCGCCACCTGCGCCGGCTTCTGGGTGAGCTTCGCGTCGCGGTCCAGGGTCGGCATCAGCCGCTCCCAGTCACCCCGCCGCGCGATGAGCACCACCTGGAGCTTCTCCAGCCGGCCCGTGCGCTCGAAGGTGAAGGCGATGGCCTCCTCCGACAGCAGCGTGTCCAGCAGCGAGCGCTCCGCGAGCACCACCGACAGCTCGGTCTTCTGCTCGATGAACGCGCCCAGGAAGTCCGCCACCAGCGCGTTGTCCACCTGACCGCGCGCCTGCTTGATGGCGGCCTTGCGCTGGCTGCGCTCCTTGCGCGCCATGAACTCCGCCACCGTCAGGCCGCTCTGGAGGATGCCGAACGCGTCGCCCAGCGACAGGCCCGCCGTCTGGCCCATCAGCTCGTAGACCTGGTCGAAGCGCTTCGCCTCCTCGGCGTGCAGCTTGCGCCAGATGCGCGCCTTCATCTTGCCTTCCAGCTCGCCCTTGGCGATGCGCGCCGGGACGTGCTCGCGCGTGGCCAGCGCCAGGATCTGCTCCGGCGTGGGCGGCGGACGCGGCGTGGAGGGCCGGGGACCGAAGCGGCCCGGAGGCCCGCCCGAACGGGGAGGCCCACCCATGCCCGGAGCCCGGGGCGCGGAGGGACGCGCCCCAGCGCCCGGCGCGAAGCCGGCGGACGCGGGCGCGCTGGCCGGAGCCGCCGGCCGGGGCGCGGCCGAAGGAGCCACCGCCGCGACGCCCGGCCCCGTCGTGGAACCCGAGCCGGGGCTGGGACTGGGACGGGGCGAGGGGGCGGGCACGCCCGTCACGGCCACGGGCGTGGCCGGCCGGGGAGGCGTGGGAGAAAGCCCCGTGGGCCGGGGTGTGGGGG
>SECN01000501.1 GCA_004173515.1 Myxococcaceae bacterium
TCTCGGTGGCCACGGGGGCGGGGGTGCCCGCGCCGAAGGACACCGCGCGCGATGCAGCCCGAGCGAGCGAGGGAGACGCGGGCACCCCCGCCCCCGTGGCCACCGAGACGCCGGACGCCAAGAAGGACGCGTGGAGCGTGGACGCGCCTCCGGGAGCGACCGCCTCGCAGGTGCCCATCGACGTGCGCGAGGGCACGTGGCTGAACGTGGACGTGAGCCCGCGCGGGGACGAACTCATCTTCGACCTGCTGGGGGACGTGTACGCGCTGCCCATCGCGGGGGGCGAGGCCCGGCCGCTGACGTCCGGCGCGTCCTGGGACATGCAGCCGCGCTACAGCCCTGACGGGAAGTCCATCGCGTTCACGAGCGACCGGGGCGGCGGCGACAACCTCTGGGTGATGAACCGCGACGGCTCTGAACCGAAGCCGGTGACGCAGGAGAAGTTCCGGCTGCTCAACAGCCCGGCGTGGAGTCCGGACGGGCAGTTCCTGGTGGGGCGCAAGCACTTCACCGGACGGCGTTCGCTGGGCGCGGGCGAGGTGTGGATGTACCACCGCGCGGGCGGTGAGGGCGTGAAGCTCACCGAGCGCGCCAACGACCAGAAGGACCTGGGTGAGCCCGCGTTCTCCCCCGACGGCCGCTATGTCTACTTCAGCCAGGACGTCACGCCGGGCAAGTCGTTCGAATACGACAAGGATCCGAACAAGGAACTCTACGCCATCCAGCGGCTGGACCTGGAGACGAAGGAGATTGAACCCTTCGTCACCGGTCCTGGAGGCTCCATCCGGCCCACGCCGTCGCCGGACGGCAAGCAGTTGGCGTTCGTGCGGCGGGTGCGCGCGAAGAGCGTGCTGTACGTGGCGGACGTGGCGTCCGGGGCGGAGCGGCCGCTGTACGACGGGCTCGACCGGGACATGCAGGAGACGTGGGCCATCCACGGCGTGTCGCCGGTGATGGCGTGGACGCCGGACAACAAGTCGCTGGTGTTCTGGGCGGGCGGGACGCTGCACCGCCTCGACGTGGCGACGAAGAAGCGGACGCCCATCCCCTTCCACGTGAAGGGGACGCGCACGGTGTTCCAGGCGGTGCGCGGCGCGCGGGCGGTGGCGCCGGACCGCTTCGACGTGAAGATGCTGCGCTGGATGCAGGTGTCACCGGATGGCAGACGCGTGGTGTACCAGGCGCTGGGCCGGCTCTACGTGAAGGACCTGCCGTCGGGCACGCCGCGCCGGCTGACGCGGCAGAACGAGCACCTGGAGTTCCATCCGTCGTTCTCCCGGGACGGGCGCTCCATCGTCTACACGACGTGGGACGACGACCGGCTGGGCGCGGTGCGCGTGGTGGCGGCGACGGGAGGGGAGGGCCGCGTGGTGACGGCGCAGCCGGGCTACTTCGTGGAGCCGGTGCTGAGCCCGGATGGCAAGTGGGTGGTGTACCGGGCGACGGGGGATGGCTACCTGATGCCGGGCACGTGGAGCCGGGAGACAGGGCTGTTCGCGGTGGCGTCGGCGGGTGGGGGCGTGGCGCGCAAGCTGACGCGGGACGGGCAGCAGCCGCACTTCGGCGCGAAGTCGGACCGCGTGTACTTCCTGCGCTTGGAGTCGAAGGAGGTGGAGGATGTCCGCACGCTCCAGAGCATCGACCTGGACGGGGGCAACGAGCGCACGCACCTGAAGAGCGCGGGCGCGGTGGAGCTGCGGGTGTCGCCCGACGACCGGTGGGTGGCCTTCCGCGAGGACTTCAACGCGTACGTGACGCCGTTCGTGCGCGGCTCCAAGGAGGTGCAGGTGGGGCCGGGCACCAAGGCGATGCCGGTGACGCAGGTGAGCCGTGACGCGGGCGAATACCTGCACTGGTCCGGGGACGGGGCCCGTCTGTCATTGCACTGGGCGCTGGGCCCGAAGCTGTTCACGCGGGCGCTGAAGGATGCGTTCACGTTCCTGGACGGGTCTCCGAAGACGTTGCCGCCGCCGTCCGCGGAGGGCGTGGACGTGTCGTTCACGGCGAAGTCGGACGTGCCGGAGGGGACGCTGGCGCTGGTGGGAGGCCGCGTCGTCACGATGAAGGGCGACGAGGTGTTGGAGGAGGGCGTGGTGGTGGTGAAGGGCAATCGCATCCTCGCGGTGGGCCCGGTGGGCAAGGTGGCGGTGCCGGCGGGTGCGAAGGTGGTGGACGTGAAGGGCAAGACGCTGATGCCGGGCCTGGTGGACGTGCACTGGCACGGGAGCATGGGCGTGGACGGGCTGATGCCGGAGCAGAGCTGGGTGCAGGCGGCGTCGCTGGCGTTCGGGGTGACGACGCTGCACGACCCGTCGAACAACTCGGAGACCATCTTCGCCGCGAGCGAGATGGGCAAGGCGGGGATGTTGATGGCGCCGCGCATCTACTCCACGGGCACCATCCTGTACGGGGCCGCGAGCGCGGGCGCGCACGTGGAGATCGACACGTTGGACGACGCGCGCCGGCACCTGCGGCGGATGCAGGCGCTGGGTGGGTTCAGCGTGAAGAGCTACAACCAGCCCCGGCGAGACCAGCGGCAGAAGGTGCTCCAGGCGGCGCGCGAGCTGGGGATGCTGGTGGTGCCGGAGGGCGGCTCGCTGCTCCAGCACAACCTGACGATGGTGGTGGACGGGCACACGGGCGTGGAGCACTCGCTGCCGGTGGCGCGCATCTACGACGACGTGCGCCAGCTGTGGAAGGGCACGCGCGTGGGCTACACGCCGACGCTGGGCGTGTCCTACGGCGGGTTGATGGGGGAGAACTACTGGTATCAGAAGACGAACGTCTGGGAGGACACGCGGCTGTTGTCCTTCGTGCCCCGGCGCGTGGTGGATGAGCGGTCCCGGCGCCGGGTGATGGTGCCGGACGAGGAGTTCAACCACCAGAACGTGGCCCGGGTGGCGAAGGAATTGAACGACCTGGGCGTGAGCGTGCAGTTGGGCGCGCACGGGCAGCGCGAGGGATTGGCGGCGCACTGGGAGCTGGCGATGTTCGTCCAGGGAGGGATGACGCCGATGCAGGCGTTGCGCGCGGGCACGCTGAGTGGTGCGCGCTACCTGGGGATGGACGCGGACCTGGGCACGCTGGAGAGCGGCAAGCTGGCGGACCTGGTGGTGTTGGACAAGAACCCGCTGGAGGACATCTCCAACAGCCGCACGGTGCGCTACACGATGGTGAACGGGCACCTGTACGACGCCAACACGTTGAATGAAGTGGGCACGCGGCAGCGCACGCGAGCGAAGTTCTTCTTCGAGAAGGACGGCAACGAAGGGTGGAGCCCGAAGGCCTCCACGCATGCCAATGAGCAGGTATGCGATTAGGGTGGGTGCTGTGTTTGTTCGCCGTGGGCTGCGCGGTGGGCCCACGGCAGTTCCGACAATCCCTGGGCCCTGGGCCCGGGCCGGGCTGCGTCAGCACGGTGGATTGTCAGTGCAAGGAGGGGGTGGTGGTGGCCTGCGAGCAGTTGGGAACCACGCCCCGTCCTCGGGTACCGCCTTCGTTGCCACCGCCCGGCGCGGCGGAGGAAGCGCGCGAGAAGGAGACCGAGAGGCGCCGGGATTCCTGTGGTGATGACTACGTTCGCTGCATTGATGCGGGTGGAGGAGGCTTGCCTGGCCGTGTGCAGGGCGAAAGCCGGTGTGACTCCTGCCGGGCCTACTGCATGGCCCATGGCTTCTGGCCCAAGGCCGTCTACTCTTGGAATGGGGTCGAACATCGATGTCCCGGAAGATGAAAGCGTTCGCGGATCCGACCCTCCACGACCCGAACTGGCGCGCCTTCGTGCTGGACGTGGAAGAGACGAGTGGACTTGCCCCACGGGATTGGCCGCGCTTTCGCGTGGGCGTGAAACAAGTCGAACGCCGCCATACAGGTCGGGTGCCGTCCGCATCCCTGAAGCGCTATCTCGCGGAGACTGTGTTCTTCTGTGCCGCGCACTGGAAGCAGACGCCGCGTGTCGTGCGCGGCGCATTGCGCGCCCATCTGCGCCACCCGAAAGGGACGATGCAGTACTCCTACACCGCCGCGGAGTACTGGCAATGGGCGTTCAAGGTCTCTCCCGACGACCTGCCCGCAGCGGAGGCCATGCTCGCGGAGGTCCGCGAGTACCTTCCCACCCTGGATGAGCACGAGCGCTGGAACACGGAGGGCCTGCTGGCCTCCCTGAAGCGCCTCTGACGCTCAGCGCGTCGCGGCCACCTGGGCCAGGGCCCGTTGAATCTCCGGCAGCGCATAGGGCTTGGGCAGCACCACCACGCCCAGCCACTGCTGCGGATCCCCATCCAGCGCCGCTCTCCCATGCCCGGAGGCGATGATGATGCGCATGGCGGGCTTGCGCAGCGCCACCTCGCGCGCCAGGTCCACGCCCGACATGCCCGGCAACGTCACGTCCGTGAACAACACATCGAACGGACCCGACGCCAGCGCCACCCGCGCCTCCTCCGCGCTCGCCACCGGCATCACCCTGTGCCCCAGCAATCCCAGCAGCTCGCTCGCCGACGTGCGGATGTCCTCGTCGTCCTCCACCAGGAGCACGTGCATCCGCCGCGCGGACTCCTGCGTCGCCGGCAATTCCTGGCGCGGCGGCACCTCCGGCCACGTCACCCTGGGCGCCGGGGGCGCCAACAGCCGCTGCTTGCGTTGATCCAACAGCGCCCGCACCTTGCGCGCCAGGTCCTCGCGCCGGTACGGCTTGCTCAACAGGTGCACGCCCGGGTCCAACCGGCCGCCGTGCACGATGGCGTTCTCCGTGTACCCGGCTGGAGCAGCCGCGCCTGCTTCGCCAGCTCCGGGCTGCGCACCGGCCCCGGCATCACCACGTCCGTGAAGAGCATGTCCACCGCCACGCCGCTCTTCAGGATGGACAGCGCGCTCTGCCCGTCCACCGCGCGCAGCACCCGGTAGCCCAGCTCCGTGAGCAGCTCCACCACCGTCGCCCGCACGTCCGCGTCGTCCTCCACCGCGAGGATGGTCTCCTGCCCGCCCTCCACCGGCCCCGTCACCACCTCCGACACCGGCGCTTCTGCCTGGAAGGCCCGAGGCAGGTACACCTTCACCGTCGTGCCCAGCCCCACCTCGCTGTAGAGCTTCACGTGGCCGCCGGACTGCTTCACGAAGCCGTACACCATGCTCAGCCCCAGGCCCGTGCCCCGTCCCTCCGGCTTCGTCGTGAAGAAGGGCTCGAACGCGCGCTCCATCACCTCCGACGTCATGCCCCCGCCTGTGTCCGACACCGCCAGCAGCACGTACGCCCCGGCCATCACCTCCGGGTGCTGCTGCGCGTAGTGGTCGTCCAGCGACGCGTTGCTCAACTCCAGCGTCAGCTTGCCCTGGCCCCCCATCGCGTCGCGCGCGTTGATGGACAGGTTCAGGATGACGTTCTCCAACTGGTGCGGATCCGCCAGCGTGTTCCACAGCCCGCCGCTGATGACCGTCTCCAGCTCCACGTCCTCGCCCAGCGCGCGCCGCAAGAGGTCGTCCATGCCGCGCAGCAGCCGGCCCAGGCTCAGCGAACGCGGCTCCAGGGGCTGCCTTCGCGAGAACGCCAGCAACTGCGCCGACAGCCGCGCCCCTCGGTCCACCGCGCCCAGCGCCGTGCGCACCCGATGCAGTCCGCGCTCGTTGCCTTCGACGTCGCGCTGCAACAACTGGAGGTTGCCGCCGACGATCTGCAGCAGGTTGTTGAAGTCGTGCGCCACGCCTCCCGTCAGCTTGCCCACCGCCTCCATCTTCTGCGCCTGCCGGAGCTGCTCCTCCGTCTGCCGCTGCTCGGTGACGTCACGCCCGCTGGCGTACAGCACGCCGTCCTCCGGCACCGGCACCGCCGTCCAGGCGATGCGCCGGACGCCGCCGTGCTTGCACCGGTAGCTGCTCTCGAAGTGCAGCGTCGGCCGACCTTCCGCCAGGTGGCCGACCTCCTCGCGCGACCTCGCGTAGTCATCCGGGCTCTCCAGCCACTCGGAGGTGCGCCCCAGCAGCTCCGCCTCCGTCCACCCCAGCATCCGCGTCCAGGCCGGGTTGACGCTCAGGAAGCGTCCCTTCTCCAGGTCCCCCACCAGCAGCAGGTCCTGGGACACGTTCCACACGCGGTCCCGCTCCTGCGTGCGCTGCGCCACCCGATGCTCCAGCGTCTCGTTGGCCTGCTTCAGGTCCGCCAGCGCCTTGAGCCGCGTGAGCGCGGACCACACGCGGTCGGCCACGTTGCGCGACAGCTCGATTTCATCCTCCAGCCACTGACGCGGCCGCACGTCGTGCAGGAAGAGCACCGCCACGAACTCGCCGTGCTCCAGGAGCGGGATGTTGAAGAGCGCCCGGATGCCCAGCTTCTCCAGCGCGGCCGCCTGGGACGCCGTGCGCGGATCCAACCGAACGTCTGGGATGGCCACGACCTCACCGCGCTGGAGGTCCTCCAGGAACACGCCGTAGTCGTGGAAGCGGTGCACGCCCTCCACGCGGGACACCTTCGGGCTGGCCACCCAGTTGGGGTGCATCAGCACCAGCGCGTGCGCGGTGTCCACCGTGCCGTACCCCGCGCGCGGCACCGCCAGCAGGCGCCCCACCACCTCCATGGCGAGCTGCGCGGCGGCATCCGCGGACGTCGCCTCGCGCAGCCGGTCCGTCATCTCCAGCAGCGCCGCCTGCCGCAGCTCCATGCGCTTGCGCGCGTCGATGTCCACCAGCACGCCGGGAAAGCGCAGCGGCTTTCCCTGGGGTGACAGCTCGCAGTGGCCGCTGGCCTCCACCCACCGGTAGATGCCGTCCCAGCGGCGCACGCGGTACTCGGCGCGGAAGGCGCCCCCCGCCTTCAGGGTGCGGCCGATCTTCTCCTCCACGCCCGCCCGGTCCTCCGGGTGCATGGACTGCACGAAGAGTTCCAGGGGCAGGCCGTCGCGCGTCTGGAGCGGGTTCAGCGAGAAGGCTCGCGCGAAGCGCTCGTCGGCGATGACGTTGTTGGCGGGCACGTCCCACACCCAGGTGCCAATCACCGCCTCGGTGTTCAACGCCAGCTGCACCCGCTCATTGGCGGCGCGCAGCGCGTCCTCCGCGACGCGCCGCTCGGTGATGTCCTGCGTGACGCCAATGAGCTGCACCGGCTTGCCCGCCGCGTCCTGCACGAACGACGCACGTCGGGCAATCCAGCGCACCGCGCCGGTGTCCGGCCTGCGGATGCGGTACTCCACCGACAGGGTGGACTGTCCGGCCGCCCGCGTGCGCGCGTTGGACAGCCGGTGCCGGTCCTCCTCCAGCGCCAGTCCTTCGATGACCTGCGCGGGCACGGTGTCCGTGCGCGGCAGGCCATAGATGCGGCAGAACTCCGGCGTCACCGTCAGGAGGTTGGTGGCGATCTCCAGCGTGAAGACGCCAATGCCTCCCGCCTCCTGCGCCAGCCGCAGCTGCTCGCGCTTCACGCGCAGGCGCTCCTCGGCGTCGCGGTTCTGGGTGATGTCCCGCGAGACGCAGATGGCGGAGCGCGGGGCGCCCGCGGCGTCCCGGGCCAGCGAGACGTGGTTGTGCACCCAGACGACGCTGCCGTCCGGCCGCGGGTGGCGCTTCTCCACGGTGAAGGACTCGCCCGTCTCCACCAGGTGCTGGAACAGGCGGGCGTCGCGCTCCCGGTCGTCCGGGTGCGTGAGCGACAGCAGGGTGCGGCCCAGCACGTCCTCGCGCGAGCGCCCCACCAGGTCGCAGTAGCGCTGGTTCACCAGCTCCAGCGCGCCCGTGAGGTCCGCCTGCGCGATGCCCACGCTGGCCTGCTGGAAGAGCACCGCCAGGCGCTCCCGGTCGAACGCGGGCGCG
>SECN01000502.1 GCA_004173515.1 Myxococcaceae bacterium
CCCCCTGCCTCCATCCCCACCCACCAGGAGGGGCTCCCGTGAACGGCGGCCCTTTATTGGATCGCCCGCCGATTTCAGGCTGTCCACCAGCGGACATCCCGGCCCGATCCTCCCCGCCGGAAACTTTTCTTCTCTGGCGGTCCCCGTCATCCTGTCCTGGTATCCCTGGAAAGCATGGGTTGATGGCCACCCTGCCCGGCAGTGCGATGTCATTCGCCCTACTTTTTCAGTGATGCTGCGGGTCCTTCTGCACAGAAGCGCTCGGTGCCGTCGGGGGGGAGTGCCACATGCTGCGTCGCTGGACCTTCGCTCAGCGGGTCGGGGCGGGTCTGTCCGTGTGCCTTCTGGCCGGACTCATCCTGCTCGCCACCATGGTGTCCGCGGCCCACACGCTGGCGACGGCCGCCGCGTCCTCCGCGCACCACGACTCCAACCTGCGCACGCTGCTGGCCGCCTTGCTGGGCCTGGGCTGCGTGGCCGCGCTGGGCATGGTGCTCCGAAACGCCCTGGGCCCCATGCACGCGGAGCGCCTGCAGAGTGAACAGCGGTTGCACCTGTTCATGGATGGCGTGTCCGACTACGCGCTGTGCTTCCTGGAGCCGGACGGCAAGGTGTCCTGCTGGAGCACCGGCGCGGAGCGGCTCACCGGCTGGACGTCCGAGGACATCGTGGGCCAGGACGTGGAGCTGCTGCACGTGCCGGACGCGGTGACCCGGTGCGTGCCGGCCAGCTACCGTGAGCGCGCCGCCCGCGAGCGCCGGTTGCAGTCCGAGGGCTGGCGGATGCGCAAGGACGGCTCGCGCTTCTGGGCGGAGAGCCTGCTCACCGCGCTGTACGACGACGCGGGCCGCCTCCAGGGCTTCGCGGAGGTGACGCGCGACATCACCGAGCGCAAGCGCACCGAGCGCATGCAGGCGCTGCTCGCCGAGGCCGGCCGCGTGCTCCAGCCCCAGTCCGGCGCGGAGACCCTGGGCGCCGACCTCACCCGCCTGTGCGTGCCCGAAGTGGCGGACGCGTGCGTGCTCTACCTGCCGGACGAGGACGGCCACGTGCGCCCCGGCGCGGTGACGTGCGCGGACGCCGCCACCCAGACGCGGCTGTGGGAGCCCCTGTTGCGCCGGCCCGCGCGCGACGAGCCCGGCCCCGCCCGCGTCGTCTACACCGGCCGCGCGGAGCGCTTCGCGGAGGTGGATCCGGAGCGGCTGCCCGCGTCCGTCAGCGACAGCACCTATGGAGAACTCTGGCGCGCGCTGGGCGTACGCTCCGCCCTGAGCGTGCCGCTCATCGTGGACAACCGCGTGCTGGGCGCGCTGTGCCTCCTGTCCACCCGCCCGCACCGCCACTACGGCGCCGCGGACCAGGCCTTCCTGGAGGAGCTGTCCGCCCGCGCCGCGCTGGCGCTGGACAACGCCCGCCTGCTCGCCGCCACGCAGAACGCGCTGGAGCTCATCGGCGTCGCGGCGCACGACCTGGGCAACCCGCTGAGCTCGCTCCAGCTCCGCCTGCGCCGCCTGCGCCTGCAGTGCGCCCCCGCGAACGCGGAGGACCCCCGCCTGCGCGAAGGCCTGCTGCTGGCCGAGGACGAGACCAAGCGCCTGGGCCGGCTGGTGCACAACCTGCTGGACCTGTCGCGCCTGTCCGGCGGCCGGCTGGAGCTGGAGGCGCGGACCATGGATCTAGCGGAGCTGGCGCGCGAGGTGGTGGCCCGCCACGAGGACCAGGCCACCGCCGCCGGCTGCGCCCTCACCGTCCACACCCGGGGCGCCGCCTCCGGCCGCTGGGACCGCCAGCGCCTGGACCGCGTCCTCACCAACCTGGTCAACAACGCCCTCAAGTTCGGCCGCGGCCAGCCGGTGGAGGTGCGCGTGGAGCACGACGCCCACAAGGCCCGACTTGTCGTGCGCGACCACGGCGCCGGCATCCCCCTGGAAGACCAGCAGCGCCTCTTCGCCCGCTTCGAGCGGGTCACGACGGACAGCAGCGCCCCCGGCTTCGGCCTGGGCCTCTACATCGTCCGGCAGCTCGTGGAAGCCCACGGCGGCACCATCCGCGTCCACAGCCGCCAGGGTGAGGGCGCCGAGTTCACGGTCGAACTCCCGTTCTCCCCGGAATCACCGGTGAGTGTCGTCGCCGCGATTCGAGCCTGACCCCCACGGGTGGGTTGTGCCCCAGGCACCCCTCCCATCCAGTCCCAAACAATCGGGTTCTCCTCTGAGCGGAATAATTCTCAGAAGTTGAATCGATCTGTTCGTTGTGGATATTCTTCGTACGGCTAAAACTACTCACTCCCGGTAAAAGCCGGTTCTGAGTCGGACCTCATCCGCCACCGTCCCCCCGACGGAAGGGCTGCCCGGTCCACGGAAAGCGACGCTGTGACTGTAAGCGTCCGCAATCAAGCCTTCGAGGAGTCCCCCATGGTGGCAGTTGGAGCTTTCAGGGCGCGGTGTACTCGCACTTCCCCCCGCGTGGGTTCCGCGGGCCGCGCGAGCTTGCTGGCGGCGATGACGGGTCTGGCGCTGGCG
Organism: Myxococcaceae bacterium; assembly: GCA_004173515.1. Lineage (GTDB taxonomy): Bacteria > Myxococcota > Myxococcia > Myxococcales > Myxococcaceae > Corallococcus. The sequence goes on from SECN01000502.1 coordinate 2,523, forward strand.
TGCGGCGGACAGGACGCTTCAGGTTCGGAGGCCCCGGCCTCCCTGGACGGTCAGGTCGCCCCGCTGGAGCTTTCCTCCCAGTCCCAGGCGGTGACGGACGACGAGTCCCGCAAGGGCGGCGGCAGCGGCGGCACGAAGCCGGTGGCGCTGGCCCTGGAAGTGGACAACGGCGAGGGCGTGCCCCTGAAGGTGAAGGCCGGGCAGACGTTCTGGGTGAACCAGATCGACCTGCGCGCCTCCATCAACGCCGCCGTGGACGAGGGCGTGAACGGCCTGCGCCAGAACAGCGACTTCCTGGCCATCGGGTGGGCCGGTGTGCGCCTGGCCGACGAGGAATTTGTCGGCCTGTCCAACGCGGACGGCACCTTCACCCGCCGCCGCTTCTACCGCGACGCGGCCTGGATGAAGGCGACCAGCCTCTTCACCGTGGAGCCCGTGGACGCGCGCGGCGTGCTCACCGGCCCGCCGGTGCTCTTGAACATCGGCAGCGAGGAGACGCGCCGCACGGAGCGTGACGACTTCTTCATCCGCCGTCTGCGCGCCATCCAGTGGACGCGCGACTGTCGCAGCCTCACGGACTGTACGGGTGCCAGGGCCTTCGAGGAGGAGGCGCTGGTGGAGCTGCGCAACGCGTACGACCACGCGAAGAAGCAGACGCTCACCTTCACGTCCCAGACCAAGGGCCTGCGCCTGCGCTGGAGCCTGCGTCCGTTCGCGCCCTACTACATCCCCGTCACGCAGGTGAGCTCGCCCGCGTACGACTACGGGTTCGCCATCGACATCAAGCCGCTGACGGCGCCCCGCAAGGACGGCACGTACGCCCCCGGGTCGGACGTCACCTTCCAGATGACCCTGAAGGACGGCAAGGGCAAGCGGCTGCACCCCGCCGGCAACCTTCCACTCTACAGTGAGGTCGCACTGCCGGGCGCTCCCGGCAACCCCGCCGGCATCCAGTACTATCAGGCCTTCTTCGACCCGACCGCCACGTACTACCGCCGCAAGCACCGGGAGCGGATGATGATGACGCAGCTCATTGGGCCCGCGCAGGACATCAAGCCCATCCGGACCATCATCGACCTGGAGGCGTTCCTCGACGACTCCGTGGACGTGCAGACCATCGCCACCCCGGCCCGCGACGGCGTCTACGCGCAGTTCAAGATCTTCCCGTCCGCCAACAAGCTCTTCGGCGGCGCCTTCTTCCCCAATGAAGGCCGCTGGGACGCGCCCGTGAGCGACACCTGGACCTACAAGCTGCCCGCGGACGCGAAGCCCGGCACCTACCTAGTCACCGCCAAGAGCCGCCGCGTCTTCCTGGGCGAGGACATCCCGGGTTCGACCACCATTGAAATCCAGGTGGGTACCAAGACCCACACGGAGGCCAGGCTGACCACCGGGCCCTGCAACAGCTGCCACAGCCAGGGCGGCGAGCTGGGCACCGTTCTGCATGCGAACGACAACCGCGCCGCGTGCGCGTCGTGCCATGCTCCGCTGGGCTTCGAACTGGAAGGCCCCATCTTCGTGCGCACGCACTTCATCCACTCGCGCTCCAACCGCTTCGACGCGCCCCTGGAGAAGTGCTCCTCCTGCCACCTGGACAAGGAGAGCACGCAGCGCACCAGCAAGGCCGCCTGCCTGTCGTGCCACAAGAGCTATCCTGAGAGCCACGTGAAGTCCTTCGGCCCCATCGAAAGCATGTACGTCGGTGGCGGTCGCGAATCGTTCCAGCAGTGCACCGGCAGTTGTCACAAGACACACCCGGGCAGCGGCCTCTAGCCGCCCAAGCCCGGGGCGCAAGGGAAGGTCCTCCATGGCCAACGTGAAGATGCAGACGGCTCGCTCCACCCTCACGGATCCAGTCGCTGCGGCGGAGGACCTCCTACGACAGCTCCACGGCCCCCCGCCCAAGCTGGTCACGCTGTTCGCCTCCCGGCAGCTTGACCAGCGCGCGCTCAACCGCGCCGTGCGTGAGCGGCTGCCCAAGGACACCCGGCTGGTGGGCGCCACCACCGCCGGAGAGCTGGACAACAACGGCATCCACACCAACAGCGTGGTGCTGGGCGCGCTCACCGGCGACTTCGAGGTCGGCCTGGGCCTGGGCAGCGGTCTGACGGGCGACGCCATCGCCGCGGGCGCCCAGGCCATCAAGCGCGCGTGCGAGGAGCTGGGCGTGCGCCAGCAGGACCTGGACGCGCGCCGGTACGTGGGCCTCGTGATTGACGACGGCTTCCGTTCAAGACGAACGCGCCCTGGGCCGCGCTGCGCTCGCACTGGTACGTGCCCACCGGGCAGCGGCTCACCATCACCAAGGTGGATGAGACGCACACGCGGGCGCTGGAAATCGACGGCTTCCCGGCCGCGAAGCGCTACGCCGAAATCCTGGGCGTCACCCCGGAGGAGCTGGAGTTCGGCAAGCCCAAGGGCTTCGCCGTGCGCCCCACCGCGCTGAAGGTGGGCCGTGAGTACTTCATCCGCGCCGCGTGGCGGCCCCTGGAGGACGGCTCCATCCTGTTCGCCAACCTGCTGGAGGAGGGAAGCGAGCTGGACCTGATGAAGGCAGGCGACCTGGCGGGTATGACGCGCGACTTCTTCGCCGAGGAGCTGCCCAGGCGGGTCCAGAACCCCCAGGCCGCCCTCCTGTTCCACTGCAGCGGACGCATGTGGTACGCGAACGCGACCGGCGTGGTGCCCCAGCTCTCCGAAGCCCTGAAGCTCGCACCGTCCGCCGCTGGGATGAACGTACAGTTCGAGATCTACTCAGGCTTCCACATCAACACCACGCTGACCGTGCTGGCGTTCGGTTCCAACTAGACACATGGCCAACCAACCGTTCGACGTGGCGCTCGCGGAAGCTCCGCTGGGGTACACCTTGTCGTTGCTCCTGGTGGGCAGCGAGCGCGAGACGCGCGCCATGCGCGATGCGCTGGAGCGCGAGGACATCCTCTCCATGCTCACGCTGGAGCAGGCGTGCTCGCAGGAGGCCCTGGAGAAGGCGCTGGCGCGGCCCTACGCGCTGGTGCTCGTGGGCTCGGAGCTGCCGGGGCTGTCCTGGGAGGCCGTCCAGGACACGTGGGTGAAGCGCGGGCTGTCGCTCGCGTTCGTGGTGAGCTCCGCGGCCTGGAACCCGGCCACGCTGGATGCGGCCATGCGGCGGGGGGCGCTCGACTACGTCACCGAGGACCGCTACGGGCACCTGCCCTTCATCGTCGCGCGCGAGCTGCGCCTGCACGCCGAGCGCGCCCAGCACCAGGCGACGGGCGTGGAGCTCAAGCGGACCAACTACCTGCTGAGCAACATCATCGACGCGCTGCCCTTCGTGCTGTTCGTGAAGGACGCCCAGACGCGCCGGCTGGTGGTGGCCAACAGGACCTTCGCGGACGCCTTCAAGGTCACCAAGGAATGGCTGCTGGGCAAGCTGGACCACGACTACTTCCCGCATGACCAGGCGGACTCGTTCGTCGCCATCGACACGGAGATCCTCGAGACCCGGAAGATGAAGACGTTCGAGGAGGTGGCCCGCGCGGACGGCGAGGACCGCATCTTCGCCACGCGCAAGATTCCCCTCCTGGACGACCAGGGCATCGCGCGCTTCGTGATGGGCGTCACCGACGACATCACCGAGCGCAAGCAGAACGAAGCCATGCTGCGCGCCTCCAAGGAGGAGCTGGAGGCCGCCAACCTCCAGCTGGCCGCCAGCCTGGAGGAGATCAAGAAGACGCGCGCGGTGTCCGCCCGCTCGCTGGCCAGCTACCAGCAGCGCGCGCTGCAGATGGAGATCATCCGTCAGCAGAACGAGGACCTGGACCGGCTGGCCCAGGAGCTCTCCGTCGCCAAGCGCAACGAAGAGGAGCGCGCGCGCGAGGCCGAAGGCGCCGTGCGGCTCAAGAGCGAGTTCCTGGCGAACTTCAGCCATGAGATCCGCACCCCGCTCAACGGCATCATCGGCTACTGCGACCTCTTGATGCGCGAGGAGGGCAACCGCCTGACGCCGCACGGCCGGCGCGACCTCAACGTGGTGAAGACGAACGCCAAGACGCTGCTGGCGCTCATCAACGACATCCTGGACCTGTCCAAGATTGAAGCCGGCCGGGTGGAGGTCGTCACCGAACCGGTGGACGTGCGGGAGCTGGCCGACGAGTGCATGGCCACGGTGAAGGAGTACCTGAAGGGCAAGGACGTCGCCCTCACGGTGCACGTGGATCCGGAGGCGCACGAGGTGCGCACCGACGCGCTCAAGCTGCGGCAGATCATGCTCAACCTCTTGAGCAACGCGGCCAAGTTCACCGACACGGGCGAGGTCGCCCTGACGGTGGTGCCCGCGGGTTCGGGCGAGATGCTGATGACGGTGGAGGACACCGGCGTGGGCATCCCCGCGGACCAGCTGCCCTTCATCTTCGAGAAGTTCCGCCAGGTGGACGGCTCCACCACGCGCAAGGTGGGCGGCACGGGGCTGGGGCTCGCCATCGTGCGCGAACTGTCACGCGTGCTGGGCGGCACCGTGGACGTGACGAGCACGCTGGGCCGGGGCTCCACCTTCACCGTGCGGCTGCCGGACGTGCTGGCGACCACGGTGGGCGCCAACAGCCCGCATGCGACGGAGCGGCTGGTCCCCATCCAGGACGTGGCGCAGAAGCTCGCGCCCATGGCGCGGCCGGGCAGCACCGTGCTGGTGGTGGACGATGATCCGCTCATCCAGCAGCTGGTCACCGGGCAGTTGGAGCCCGCGGGCTTCAAGGTCGTGACGGCGGATGACGGCATCGCGGCGCTGAAGCTGGCGCGGGAGATCAAACCGCAGGCCATCCTGCTGGACATCCACCTGCCCCGGATGGACGGCTGGAGCGTGCTGAGCCAGCTCAAGAGCGAGCCGGGCCTCGCTGGCATCCCGGTCATCCTCGTGTCGGTGGAGGAGCAGCGCGCGCGCGGCTTCAGCCTGGGCGCGTGCGAGTACCTGGTGAAGCCGGTGGAGCCGGAGCGGCTGGTGGAGGTGGTGCAGAAGAGCCTCGCCTCCGCGGGCGCCACCGCCGCCACGGGCGACGTGCTGGTGGTGGACGACGACGCGGCCACGCGCGAGCTGGTCAGCCGCAACCTGCGCCGCGCGGGCTTCTCCACCAACGAGGCGCGCAACGGCGAGGACGCGCTGCTCAAG
>SECN01000503.1 GCA_004173515.1 Myxococcaceae bacterium
GCCGCGACTGCTCCGGCTTTCCGAAGACAGTAGCGGATGCTAGGGACGGGGTCTGACATGGGCAAGTCCTACCGTCCTAAAGACCACTATTTCCAGAAAGCCAAGCAAGAGGGCCTGCGTGCGCGGTCGGCCTTCAAGGTGGATGAGATCCTCAAGCGCTTTCCCACCTCCGTGAAGAAGGGCGCGGCGGTGCTGGACCTGGGGGCGGCGCCGGGCGGGTTCCTCCAGATTCTCGTGGACGCGGTGGGCGTGTCCGGGCGCGTCGTCGGCGTGGACATCGTCGCCATCCGGCCGTTCTCGCAGAAGCAGGTGACGACGGCGGTGCTGGACGTGCTGGCGGACGACTTCGACGCGAAGCTGGCGGCGCTGTACGACGGGCCCTACGACGCGGTGATTTCGGACATGGCGCCCAAGACGTCCGGCATCAAGGGCACGGACGAGGCGCGCAGCCTCCGGCTCGCGGGCAAGGCGCTGGAGGTGGCGGCGGCGCGCGGGAAGGCCGGGGGCACGTTCGTGGCCAAGGTCTTCATGGGCGGCGACTTCGAGGCCTTCCGCGACGAGGTGCGTCGTCTGTACGAAGAGGTGAAGGTGGTGCGGCCGGAGGCCACGCGCGGCGCCAGCATGGAGGTCTACGTGGTGGGGCTGCGGCGCCGGGCTCCGGCGACCCCTGCGGCCCCCGTCGCTTCCTGACGCGAAGAGGGACCGACAGGGCGGTGGGCGGCGTCTAGAGTGCCGCCCATGTTTGAACCTTCGCGCCCGCGTGCGCTCGCCGTCCTGCTGTGCCTGCTGTCGTTCGCGCTGCTGCACCCCGTGTCCGCTCGGGCCCAGGCGAAGTCGCCTCCGACGTGGAAGGCCATCGACAAGCTCGTCGAGGACGACAAGGTGGAGTCCGCCGCGCAGGGGGCCGAGGCCCGGCTCGCCGCGGCGAAGCAGCAGAAGGACGCCGACGAGTGGACGCGCGCGCTGGTGCGCACCGTGCAACTGCGCACGCAGCTGCATGGCTATGAGACGACGGTTCGCTTCCTGCGCGAGCAGCCCTGGCCGGACGACGCGCGCTCGCGGGCCACGCTGAACCTCTTCTACGCGGCGGTGCTCACGAACTACCTGGACGCGTACGGCTACGAAATCGGCCAGCGCGAACAGGTGGCGTCCACGGGGCCAGTGGACCTGAAGGCGTGGACGAAGGACCAGCTGGTCGCGGAGGCGCAGCGCGCGCACGCGGCCGTCTGGGCGCTGCGCCAGGACCTGGGCACCGAGCCGGTGAAGGCGCTGTCCGAGTACATCGAGCCGAATACATATCCGGAGGGCATCCGCTCCACGCTGCGCGACGCGGTGACGTACCTCTGGGTGGACTTGCTGGAGCGCTCGGACCTGTGGCGGCCGGAGCAGGAGCAGCAGGTGTACCGGCTGGACCTGGGCGCGCTGCTTTCGGGCACGCCGAAGGTGGAGCTGGTGGATCCGGCCGTGCATCCGTTGCTGAAGGTCGCGTCCCTGCTGGGGGACTTGGAGGCATGGCACCTGGCGGCGGGCCGGCGCGAGGCGGCGCTGGAGGCCCGGCTTCGGCGCTACGCCGTCCTGTCCAACCACTTCTCCGATGCGGCGGATCAACTGCGCGTGCGCGACCACCTGATTGCCCACCTGAAGGAGTTCCGGGATGTGCCGTGGTGGTCGGTGGGTCAGTTCCAGCTCGCGAAGCTGGAGGAGGCGGCGGGGCGCCGGGTGTCGGCGCATGCGGCGGCGAAGGCGGGGTTGGAGGCGTGGCCGAAGTCGTTCGGAGGCCTTCGCTGCGGCGCGACGGTGAAGTCCCTGGAGGCCATGGACCTGTCCGCCACGGTGATGCAGGTGGATGGCGCGGGCAAGCGCTCCATCGAGGTGCGGCACCGCAACGTGCCCGCGGTCTACTTCCGGGCGTTCGCGCTGGATGTGGAGGCGAAGCTCGCGAAGCCGGGGGTGGACCTGTCGCTCACCGCGTCGGACGAAGAGGTGCGCAAGATGATCCCCACGCGCAAGCCGGAGGCGGCCTGGAGCGCGGCGCTGCCGAGGACGCCCGACTTCCAGTCGCACCGGACCTTCGTGACGCCGCCGCCGCTCAAGCCGGGCGTGTACGCGGTGGTGATGTCCGTGCGCGAGGACTTCCGGGAGAAGGACAACCAGCTCGTCTCGCTGACGATGAACGTGTCGCCGTGGGCCGCAGTGGTCCGCCGCGTCGGTTCGGGACGGGTGGAGGTGCGCGTGGTGGACGGCGCGACCGGGGCCGGCGCACCGGACGTGGAGGTGCGGCTGGTGACGCCGGACTACGGCAAGCGCAGCTTCGGGGTCGTCACCCGCCGCACCGACGCGCGCGGAGAGCTGACGATTGATGCGAACAGCCGGGACCCGAGCGCGAGCGGGTCGCTGGTGCTGGGGCGCGGCAAGGGCGCGATGGTGTATCCGGGCGGGGTGTTCGTGTACGCGGAGCGTGCCCCCTACACGGCGCCGCAGACGCTGATCTACACCGACCGCTCCGTGTACCGGCCGCAGCAGAAGCTGCTGTGGAAGGTGGTGACCTATCTGGCGGATGAGGGCACGAAGCGCCACCGGGTGATGCCGGACGCGCCGGTGACGGTGTCGCTCACCGACCCCAACGGGCAGGTGGTGGAGACCCGGGAGGTGCGCACCAACACGTTCGGCTCGGTGGCGGGGGAGTTCACGGTGCCCGCAGGACGGCCGCTGGGTCGGTGGCTCGTGCGGACGAGTCCCACGGGCTATGCGTCCGTGCGCGTGGAGGAATACAAGCGGCCCACCTTCGAGGTGACGCTGAAGGACGCGCCCGAGTCGCTCCGCCTCAACCGGCCCGCCACGTTCAAGGGCGAGGCGCGCTATTTCTTCGGACTGCCGGTGACGAGCGGCGCGGTGAAGTGGCGCGTGTCGCGGGAGCCGGTGCTGCCGCCCTGGTGGTTCTGGGAACGCATCCCCACGACGTCGCAGTTGATGGCCTCCGGCTCCGCGTCGGTGGGAGAGGACGGGAGCTTCTCCGTGGCCTTCACCCCGGAGGCGGACGAGCGGTTGGCGAAGACGCCGGGCGTGTCGTGGCGCTACCGCGTGGAGGCGGACCTGACGGACGAGGGCGGCGAGACGCGCTCCGCGAGCCGGGCGTTCCGACTGGGCTTCGTGTCGGTGGAGGGCCGCGTGGAGTCCGACCAGGGCTTCGTCCGCGAGGATCTTCCGTCGTCCGTGCGCCTCGTGCGCTCGAACCTGGATGGGGCTCCGCAGGCCGGCGCGGGCCGCTGGAGGCTGCTGGCGCTGAAGCAGCCCGCCCGTCCGCTGATGCCGTCGGAGGAACCGGTCGTCGCGCCGCGTCCCCTGGATGCGTCGGTGCAGGAGCGCCGCGAGTCGACGCCCACGCCGGGAGATGCGCTCAGGCCGCGCTGGGAGACGGAGTCTGATGTGGCCGCGACGCTGGGGCGCTGGGAGGACGGCGCGGAGGTGGCCCAGGCGGCGGTGACGCACGGCGCGGATGGCGTGGCGGCCGTGAAGCTGCCGGCGCTGCGCGCGGGCGCGTACCGCCTGCGCTACGAGACGACGGATGCCTTCGGACAGAAGGCGCTCGCGCAGCACGACTTCGTGGTCGCGGGCGCGCGGGCCCCCACGGGGCTCCCGGCGATGCTGATGGCGGAGCAGTCGTCGGTGCGGGTGGGCGACGTGGCGCGGCTGGTGGTGGCCTCCGGGTACGAGGGGCAGCCGCTGGCGATGGACGTGTACCAGGGCTCCCGGCGCATCGAGCACCGCCTGTTGTCCGCGGGGCAGGGGCGGGCGGTGGTGGAGATTCCCGTGACGGAGGCGCTGCGCGGCGGCTTCACGGTGACGCTGTCGCTGGTGCGCGACTGGCAGCACCTGGGCTTCCAGCAGACGGTGTCCGTTCCCTTCGACGACAAGGAGCTGAGCGTGGAGTTCGCCACGTTCCGCGACACGCTGCGGCCCGGCGCGAAGGAGACCTTCCGCGTGACGGTGAAGGGGCCCCAGGGGGCGAAGCTGGAGGCGGGGGCGGCGGAGGTGCTCGCGTACATGTACGATCAATCGTTGGATCTCTTCGGGCCGCACACGCCGCCCCAGGTGGCGCAGCTCTACCCCCAGAGGTCGACGTCCATCGACACCCGGTCGTCCGTGAGCAGCAACAGCGGAGACTGGCTCTTCGGAGACCTTGACCGGAGCTGGTCCCTTTCGGAGCCCGAACAGGACCGGTTGAAGTTCGACAGCGGCTACGGGCTGGGCGGTCCAGGCTACGGCCATGGCCGCAGGCAGGTCTCCCGGGGTGGTCACGTCATGTCGGGGGCACGCTCCAGGTCGTTCGAGTCGCTCGCGGAGGAGGAGGGGGCCCCTGGCAAGCCCATGCCCCCGCCCTCTCCGGCGCCTTCCGAGGCGCCGAAGGCGGAGGCGAAGATCCAGATGAAGCGGTACTCCGTCATCGAGGTCAACAACGCGAGCGCGCCGGAAGCACCGCCGCCGCCGCTGCGCTCGAACTTCGCGGAGACGGCGTTCTGGATTCCGCAGCTCCTCACCGGACCGGACGGCGCGGCGGTGCTGGAGTTCTCCGTGCCGGACTCGGTGACGGCCTGGAGCGTCTGGGTGCACGCGCTCACCCGCGACCTGAAGGGCGGCTCGGTGCAGCGCACCACCCGCAGCGTGAAGGAGCTGATGGTGCGTCCCTACCTGCCGCGCTTCCTGCGCGAGGGGGACCGCGCGGAGCTGGAGGTCGTGGTGAACAACGCGGGAGCTCACCTTCGACATCGTGGATCCGGACACGCAGAAGAGCCTGCTTTCGGACTTCGGCCTGAAGACGTCCGCGCGGTCCTTCACGGTGGCGGCGGGGAAGGGGACGCACCTGCGCTTCCCCATCACCACGCCCGCGCGCGTGGGCCCGGTGGCCTTCCGCGTCGTCGCGAAGTCGGGCGCCTTCAGCGACGGCGAGCTGCGCCCGCTGCCGGTGCTGCCGGGGCGCATGCACCTGGCCCAATCGCGCTTCGTCACGTTGCGCAACCAGGACCGCAAGACGCTGACGTTCGAGGACCTGAAGCGCTCGGATGACCCCACGCGCGTGAACGAGCAGCTCGTCGTCACGGTGGACGCGCAGCTCTTCTACTCCGTGCTCCAGGCGCTGCCGTACCTGGTGGACTACCCCTACGAGTGCACGGAGCAGACGCTCAACCGCTTCGTGTCCTCCGGCATCGTCTCCAGCCTCTACGCGAAGCATCCGGCGGTGGCGAAGATGGCCAAGGAGATGAGCCAGCGCTCCACGCGTTTCGAGACCTGGGACTCGGTGGATCCGAACCGGAAGATGACGCTGGAGGAGTCGCCCTGGCTCACCGAAGCGCAGGGCGGAGGCGAGTCGCAGGACAGGCTGCTGCGCGTGTTGGATCCGAAGGTGGCGCAGGCGGAGCGCCAGTCCTCGATGGAGAAGCTGCGCAAGGCGCAGACGGCGTCTGGCGGCTTCCCGTGGTGGCCGGGCGGCCCGCCCTCGCCGTACATGACGGTCTACATCCTCCACGGCCTGTCGCGAGCGATGGAGCACGGGGTGGAGGTGCCCCCGCAGATGACGGCGCGGGCCTGGGCGTATCTGGCCACGCAGTTCCGCGAGGACTACGCGAGCAAGCTGATGAAGAAGGACACGGGTTGGGAGTTCCTCACGTTCCTCAACTTCGTGGCGTCGTCGTATCCGGACACGCGCTACACGGGCGAGGCGCTCACGCCCGCCGAGCGGCAGCGAATCCTCGCCTTCTCCTTCAAGCACTGGAAGGAGCACGCGCCGTTCCTCAAGGGCTACCTGGCGCTCACGCTGCACCGCGCGAAGCGGACGCCGGACGCGCTGAAGGTCTGGGACAGCGTGATGGACTCCGCGAAGACGACGGAGGAGCTGGGGACGTACTGGGCGCCCGAGGACCGCAGCTGGCTCTGGTACAACGACACCACGGAGACGCAGGCGTTCGCGCTGCGCACGCTGTCGGAGCTGCGCCCCAAGGACCC
>SECN01000504.1 GCA_004173515.1 Myxococcaceae bacterium
CTCCTGCACGGCAGAGGGGGAGCCCGCGAGCGTGTCCGCCTTGTTGCGCACCTTCTCGCGCGCCTCCTGCTGGGTCAGGCCGGCGGTGTGCTCACCATCCGACTGCTCCAGGAAGGTGAGGGTGGCCTCCGCGCAGCCGTTGGTGCTGGTCTGCATGACGGTGGACTCGTTGGTCTTCCAGCCCATCTCCTCCTGGGCCGCCTTCGCATTGTTGGTGGGCGGCGGGTCGGTGACGTCCGCCGGGTCGGTGACGGTCACCGGCTCCGGGGTCGTCAGCACCGGCAGCCCCGGCTTCTTGGTGGCCGAGTCCTGGAACGAGTCCAGATAGCGGCCATCGTTGGGGTTGGTGGGCCTGACGTCGGGCGTGCCGGTGGTCGGCTTCACGGGCTCGGCGACAGGGGCCTGCGCCTGTGCCTGCGCCTGCCGCACCCGCTCCATGACTGAGTCGAGTTTGGCGCCAATGCTGGTGAGCCCGGCCATGGAAGGTCTCCTGTCCCGTCAGTGTCCTGCCCGCATTATCCAGGCACGACTCCCAAGGTTGCTTCGGATTTCCAGGATCTGGAGAGAACGCGCGATTTCCGACGCAACCGGGCGGGCAACCGGGCAGAGAAACAAGGAATCCTGGAACGAGGGGTACACTGGACCCATGGCGAACCGGCACGACAGCGACGATGGGGCCTCGGCGCCCGCCTCCGCACCGCGCGTTTCAACGTCGCGAGAATCCTACGGTACAGGTCGGGGTGGGCCGTCTGGAACCGGGCGTCAGGGGCCGGAGGCCTCCGTGTCCTCTTCGGGGGCCGGCGGCGAGTCGCAGCGGCTGGCGTCGCGGCAGGTGGGGCGCTTCCTGCCTTTGAAGGTGCTGGGGCAGGGCGGCATGGGGGTGGTGTACGCGGCCTATGATCCTGACCTGGATCGCAAGGTGGCGCTGAAGCTGCTGCGGGTGAAGGGCGGCCACGAGCAGCTGGAGCAGGGGCGGGCGCGGCTGCTGCGGGAGGCGCAGGCCATGGCGCGCATCTCCCACCCCAACGTCATCCCCGTCTTCGAGGTGGGGCAGTGGGACCATCAGGTCTACGTGGCGATGGCGCTGGTGGACGGCGGCACGCTGCGCGACTGGACGAAGGCGAAGCCCCGGACGTGGCAGGAGCTGTTGGACAAGTACCTGGCGGCGGGCCGGGGCCTGGAGGCCGCGCACGTGGCGGGACTGGTGCACCGCGACTTCAAGCCGGCCAACGTGCTGGTGGGCAAGGACGGGCGCGTCTACGTCACGGACTTCGGGCTCGCGCGGCCCATGGGCGAGGTGGACGACGACGAGGACGGCGAGCGGGCGCGGCCGGTGGACTCGGATGAAGCGCCCCTGTTGAACTCGCAGCTCACGCAGGCGGGGCTGGTGATGGGCACGCCCGCCTATATGTCGCCGGAGCAGTTCCGGGGCGAGCTGCTGGACTCGCGCTCCGACCAGTTCAGCTTCTGCGCGGCGCTGTACCGCGCGCTGTACGGCATCCGCCCGTTCGATCCGGACGAGCTGTCCCGGGTGGCTTCGCAGTTGAGGCCGCGAGGGGGCCCCTCCGACGAGCCCGGGGTGACGGAGGCGGTGGTGGCGCAGGTGCTGCCGCCGTCGCCCATCCAGGAGCCGCCGCGCGACACGAAGGTGCCGGCCTGGGTGCGCCGCGCGTTGATGAAGGGCCTGTCGCTGGAGCCTCGCGACCGCTTCCGCTCCATGGCGGCGCTGCTGGAGGCGCTGGCCCAGCGGGAGAAGCGGGCGCTGCGCAACCGGCGGGTGGGCGCCGCGGTGGCGGCCTCCGTGGTGCTGGGCGTGGCGGGCGGCGCGGTGTGGTCGCGCTCGCGGGCGTGCGCTGGCGCGGAGGCGCTGGTGGCGGAGCGCTGGGGCGCGGAGGCCCGTGGGAAGGTGACGCAGGCGTTCCTGGCGACGAAGAGCCCGGTGGCGCAGGACATGGCGCGCCGGGTGGGCGCGGTGCTGGACGGCTACGGGGCGCAATGGGCGGCGCAGCACACCGTGGCGTGCGAGGACACGCGGGTGCGCGAGGTGCAGACGGAGGAGCTGCTCACCCAGCGCTTCGTGTGCCTGGAGCGGCGGCGCAAGGACCTGGGCGCGCTCGTCGGCACGTTGCAGACGGCGGACGCGGCGCTCGTGGACAAGTCGCTGGACGCCGTCTACGCGCTGCCGTCACCCGCTGACTGCGCGGACGTGGCGGCGCTGGCGGAGGTACAGCCCCGGCCGGCGGACCCCGCGAAGCGCGCGGAGCTGGACGCGCTGGAGGACCAACTGGCGGAGGTGAAGGCGCGCATCGACACCAGCCGGATGCCCAAGGCGCTGGAGCTGGCGAAGAAGGCGGAGGCGCGCGTGGTGGCCACGGGCTACCTGCCGCTCGTCGCGGAGCTGCGCTTCCACCTGGGCTGGGCGCAATCCGTGCTGGGAGAGAAGGACGCGGGCGGCGCGTCGCTGGAGCAGGCCGTCTACGACGCGGAGGCCGGACGGGCGGACCGCCTGGCGGTGTCCGTGATGAACAAGCTCATCTACGTGGACGGCGAGCAGGAGAAGTACGAACTCGCGCGGCGCTGGGGCCGGCTGGGGGACGCGACGCTCAAGCGCGTGGGCGGCGACGCGGTGCTGGAGAGCGACTTGAAGGTGAACGAGGCCAACCTCGCGCTGATGCAGGACCACCCGCAGGAGGCGCGGGCGCTGTTGGAGAAGGCGTCCGGGCTGCTGGCGACGGCGCTGCCAGAAGGACATCCCAAGCGGGCGCGGGTGACGTTCACGCTGGGGCGCACGCTGCTGGAGACGGGCGCGTCGGCGGAGGCCGTGAAGGTGCTCACGGACGCGCTCCAGCAGACGGAGAAGGCGATGGGGCCCGTGCACCTGGACACCGCGCGCCGGCACCAGGCGCTGTCCATGGCGCTGCGCGAGCAGAAGGACTTCGCCCAGGCGCTGGAGCACGCGCGCGTGTCAGTCTCCATCCACCGCACGCTGCTGGGGCCCCAGAGCGTGAAGCTGGCCGAGGCGCTGGATGAGGAGGGCATGAGCCTGCTCGCGCTCAAGCGCTACCCGGAGGCGCTGAAGGACTACGAGGAGTCTCTGGCGGTAAAGCAGGCGAAGCTGGAGGCGGACGATGAGCTGCTCCAGTACTCGCTGGATGGCGTGGGGCAGGCCCTGCTGGCGATGGGCCGCACGCGCGAAGCCATCGCGCCGCTTCAGCAGGCGCTGACGTTCAAGGACGCGCAGGAGGATTCGCTGGGCGAGTCGGGCTACGCGTTGGCACAGGCGCTGTGGAAGGAAGGCGAGGAGGCGGCGGCCCGCGACGCGGCGACCCAGGCCCAGGCGCGCTTCACGTCTTCAGGCCGCGCGGCGCAGGCAAAGGGCGTGGAGGCCTGGCTCCAGGCCCGGCCCGAGAAGGCGAAGATCGTGCCGGCGTCGTCGGTGCGCGGCGGCAAGCGCAGGCGGTAGACAGGTCACCGGAGATTCGTCCCCCCCATCGCGCCAGTCGCCGGGACACGGTGGCGCGCGGGGGGAGGCGGCCCCATCCCTCTGCGCAAGCCCTCCCCGTGAAGCCGGACAGCGGGGCACTCCGGGTTCCATCCGCCCTGGTTTTCACCGATGGCGAGCCTGGCGAGAAGAGCGCCGGAGGATGTGCCGGGCTCCTCCTTGGGAAACCGGTCCGACAGTCGGACAGGTTGGGACGCTTCGTCCGCGGAGGGGGCTTCCTGGGAAACCGGTCCGACAGTCGGACAGGTTTGGACGCTTCGAGCGCCGGAGGACGTGCCGGGCTCCTCCTTGGGAAACTGGTCCGACAGTCGGACAGGTTGGGACGTGTCGTCTTCGGAACGGGGGAGCCAGCCCGGGCCTCCCCTCCGGCTTACGCGGACAAATCCCCGGTGTTCCGGGGTGTCAGCACTCCGGCAGGCCGACACTGAGGTTCGCGACCTCCAGGACGTTCACCGCGAGGCCTCCGCGCGAGGTCTCCTTGTACTTGTCCTTCATGTCGCGGCCGGTGTCGCGCATCGTCCGGATGACCTTGTCCAGGCTGACGAAGTGCCGCCCGTCGCCGGACATGGCCATGCGCATGGCGTTGATGGCCTTCACGGACGCCATCGCGTTGCGCTCGATGCAGGGCACCTGCACCAGTCCGCCAATGGGGTCGCACGTGAGGCCCAGGTTGTGCTCCATGGCGATCTCCGCCGCGTTCTCCACCTGGAGCGGCGTGCCGCCCAGCACCTCCGTGAGCGCGCCCGCCGCCATGGAGCACGCGCTGCCCACCTCGCCCTGGCAGCCCACCTCCGCGCCGCTGATGGAGGCGTTCTCCTTGTAGAGCGAGCCGATGGCGCCGGCCGTGAGCAGGAAGCGCACCACGCCGTCCGCGTTCGCCCCTGGCACGAAGCGCCAGTAGTAGTGCAGCACCGCGGGGATGATGCCCGCCGCGCCGTTGGTGGGCGCCGTGACGACGCGACCGCCCGCCGCGTTCTCCTCGTTCACCGCGAGCGCGTAGAGGTTCACCCAGTCCAGCACCGTCAACGGGTTGGTGAGCCCCGCTTCCGGCCGGCTCATGAGCCGCTGGTACATGGCCGCCGCGCGCCGCTCCACCTTCAGGCCGCCGGGGAGGATGCCGCCCGTCGTGCACCCACGCGTCACGCACGCCTGCATCACCTCCCAGATGCGCAGCAGCCGCGCGCGGATGTCCTCCTCGCTCCGCCACGTCAGCTCGTTGCGCAGCATCACCGTGCTGATGG
>SECN01000505.1 GCA_004173515.1 Myxococcaceae bacterium
CACCGCGTCGTCGAGCGTCATCGGGATGCAGGCGGAGCCCGTGTAGCCCCACTTGTCCATCGTGTAGTGCGCCTTGGCCATGGGCTGGTTGAGCGCCTTCATGGTGGCTTCGATGGTGCGCAGGTTGAGCTGCGTGAAAACAAACAGCTTCACGTCGTCCAGCGTCTGATCCGCGCGCTTGAGCAGCGTGTCCAGCAGCATGGGCCAGCGCTCGGTGTTGAACGTGGAGGGGAACTTGCGCACGAACTGCACCGCGGGCTTGCCGTCGGTGAGCTTCAGCGTCTCCGCCGTGGCGGGCCGGTTCGTGCCGCCCGTGTAGATGCCCAGCGCGTCGTGGTACTCGCCGTTGGCCAGGAGCTTCGCGCCCAGGAAGCCCGGCTTGTCGGACGCGCCCAGCACCACCGCGCCCGCGCCGTCCGCGAACAGCGTGCAGGTCTTCTTGTCCTTCCAGTTCACGTACCGGGTCATCCCGTAGGCGCCCACCACCAGGATGCGCTGGTAGCTGTCGTCCGCGGAGATGGTCTTCGACGCCACGTCCAGCGCCGTCACCCAGCCCGCGCACGCCGCGTTGATGTCGTAGGTGCCCGCATTGATGGCGCCCAGCTTCGCCTGCACCACCGACGACGTGCCGGGGCTCAGGTAGTCCGGCGTGTCGCTGGCCACCAGCACCAGGTCCAGGTCCTTGGGGTCCACCTTCGCGCGCGCCAGGGCCTCCTTCGCGGCGGCCACGGCCAGGTCGCTGGTGGCCTGATCATCCGCCATCACGTGGCGCTGCTTGATGCCCACGTTCTGCTGGAGCCACTCGTCCACCTTCTCGCCCAGGATGGCCTCGACGTCGGCGTTGGTGAGCAGCTTCTCGGGGACGTAGCGGCCGGTGGACAGGATGTTCGCGTAACGCATGGCGGTGTTTCAGCTCCGGGGGCCGCGCGCCGGACGGCGGGGCTTGGGGGAAGGAGACTTCGAGGAAGACTTCGCGACGGCCTTGGCCGGCGGGACGGCCTTGAGGGCGGGGGCACCGGAGGGCAGGCCGTGGGTCAGGAGCGTCATCGCCGTGTCGAGCACGCGCTCCAGGCCCATGTCCTCCTCCCAGAGCACCCAGCGCATGCCCAGGAAGTCGCCAATGCCCATCAGGCAGTAGGCGAGCGCCTCCGGATCCATGCGGCGCAGCTCGCCGGCGTCCATGGCTTGCGTGAGGCCGCGCACGTAGCCCCTGGCGAAGCGGTCGTAGTAGCGGCGGTAGCAGTCCGCATCCACGAACTCCGCCTGCCGCACCACGCGGTAGAGGTTGGGGTGCTGGCGCACGAACAGGAAGAAGGCGCGCAGGCCCTCGCGCTCCACCTCCAGGCGCGTGGTGCACGCGGCCGTGGACTCCGCGATGAGGCGGCGCAGGCGTGCACCCAGCTCGTCCACCACCTCCACGAAGATGGACTGCTTGTCCGGGAAGTACACGTAGAAGGTGCCCAGCGCGACGCTGGCCTTGCGCGTGAGGTCCGCGATGGACGCGCGCTCGTAGCCCTTGTCGCCGAACACCGCCTCCGCCGCCTTCAAGAGCTTCTGTCGCGTCCGCTGGCCACGCGGCGTCACCGGGACTCGTTCTGAAGTTGAAGGGCGATTCATCTTTCAGGACGGGTAGCACCCGCCCGACAACCTTGTCAAAAGCCGTGGGTTGGCTCCCTGCGTCAAAGACAGACACGAACGCAGAGCGTCAAACCTCCGCAGACCGCGGCCTGGAAGGGGGCGGGCAGGCGCCGGAACAGGACGTGGGAGGTCGTGAATCCAACCCTTTGCGCCGCCCTACAAGTTTGCACACCAACGGACTTGCAATCCGGGGGCAAGGCATATAACTTCACCGTCACTTACCCACGCGGCCTATAAAAATAAGGTCGGATGCCCCATGGACGCCCTGGATTATCGCATCTTGGACATGCTTCAGCGCGATGGCCGGGCCACCCAGTTGGAGCTGTCACGGGGGGTGAAGTTGTCCCAGCCCGCGGTGGCCGAGCGCATCCGCAAGCTGGAGGAGCGCGGGGTCATCACCGGCTACACGGCGCGGGTGGACGCGACGCAGCTGGGCAAGGACATCACCGCCTTCATCGGGGTGAGCATTGACGCTGGACGTGCTGCTGGTGGAGACGCTGCGCACCATCCCGGGCGTCACCCGCACGAGCACCACCATCGTCCTGTCGACCTTGAAGGAGGACACGCACGTGCGTGTCCCCGAAGCGAAGTTGAACGGAGAATGAACATGAGCGCGGACGCAATGAGTGCCCCCCTGCCCCCTCCTCCGGCCTACCGGCTGTCGCAGCGCATGTCCCGGATGAAGACGTCCGCGGTGCGGGAGATCCTCAAGATCGCCGAGCGCCCCGACATCCTCTCCTTCGCGGGCGGCCTGCCCGCCCCGGAACTCTTCCCGCTGGAGGCCATCGCCCGGGCGTTCGAGGAGACGTTCGAAACCGAGGGCCGCGCGGCGCTCCAGTACAGCACCACGGAGGGCTTCGCCCCCTTGCGCGAGTGGATCTGCTCGCACCTGGCCCGCAAGGGTCACCACACCCACGCCGACCAGGTGCTGATCACGAGCGGCTCGCAGCAGGGCCTGGACCTCGTGGGCAAGGTGCTGCTGGATCCGGGCGACCTGGTCGTGGTGGAGGACCCCAGCTACCTGGCGGCGCTCCAGACCTTCGGCGGCTACGAGGTGGACTTCGCCACCGTGCGCAGCGACGACGCGGGCATGGACACGGACGACCTGGCCGCGCTGGTGAAGAAGCGCCAGCCGAAGCTGCTCTACGTCATCCCCAACTTCCAGAACCCCAAGGGCACCACCCTGTCGCTGGAGCGCCGCAAGGCGCTGGTGCGGCTGGCGCAGGAGCACCGCTTCCTCATCCTGGAGGACGACCCGTACGGCGAGCTGCGCTTCCGCGGGGAGCACCTGCCGTCGCTCGCGTCGCTGGACGACCAGGGCGTGGTGCTGTCGCTGTCCACCTTCTCCAAGACGCTGGCCCCCGGCCTGCGCCTGGGCTGGGTGACCGGTCCGCGCGCGCTGCTCAAGGCGCTCACCATCGCCAAGCAGGCGACCGACCTGCACACCGCCACGCTCGCGCAGCGCGCCACCGCGCGCCTGCTGTCCACCTTCGACTACGCGGGCCACATCGCCGCGCTGATGCCCGTCTACGCCGAGCGCGCCAACGCCATGCTCGCCGCGCTGGAGCAGCACATGCCCCAGGGCACGAAGTGGACCCGGCCCGACGGCGGCATGTTCCTCTGGGTGGAGCTGCCCGGCGGCCTGGACGCGGCCACGCTGCTGCCCCGCGCCGTCGAACAGAAGGTCGCCTTCGTCCCCGGCGCGCCCTTCTTCGCCACCGTGCAGCAGCCCCAGTTCATGCGCCTGAACTACTCCAACCGCCCGCCCGACCTCATCACCGAGGGCATGCGCCGGCTGGGCGCCGTCATCTCCGACGCGCTGTAGGAACCCGCCCCCGCGCGCCCCGAAAGCCCAACGCACCGCGTTGATGGCCGGGGCGCATGGGGGGCCCCAGAAAAGTTGAAGGGCGATTCAGGTTTCAGCCTCCTCGGCGCTGGAAAGCGCCGGGGCGGTGTGCGTACCCTGCGCGCGTTTTCGACGCTCAAGGAGAGGCACATGCAGCTGAAGGACCTGAAGATCATCGTGACGGGTGGCGCGCAGGGCATGGGTGCTCACTTCGCCCAGCGCATCCACGAAGCGGGCGGCCAGGTGGCCGTGGGCGACGTCAACGAGGAGCGGCTCGCGGAGCTGCCCAAGGGCATCCACCGCCGCAAGCTGGACGTGTCCAACGAGCAGGACGTCATCGACTTCGTGTCGTGGGCGCACGGCGAGATGGGCGGCCTCAACGGCCTCATCAACAACGCGGGCATCCTGCGCGACGCGCTGCTCGTGAAGAAGGACCGCACCACCGGCCAGGTGAAGAAGCTGTCCACCGCGGACTGGAACGCCGTCATCGGCGTCAACCTCACGGGCGCCACGCTGATGGTGCGCGAGGTGGTGACGAAGATGGTGGAGAGCGACCAGCGCCCCGGCGTCATCGTCAACATGTCGTCCATCGCCCGGCACGGCAACCGCGGCCAGTCCAACTACGTGTCCGCCAAGGCCGCGCTCGCCGCGAACACCGTCACCTGGTCGCGCGAGTTCGCCCCGTTCGGCATCCGCGTGGGCGCCATCGCCCCGGGCATGATCGAAACGCCGATGACGCAGGGCATGAACCAGAAGGCCCGCGACGCGCTGGTGGCCTCCATCCCGGTGGCCCGCATCGGCCTGCCAGAGGACATCTGGGTGGCGGTGAAGTTCGTCATCGAGTGCGACTACTTCAACGGCCGCACCATCGACGTGGACGGCGGCCTCAACTTCTAGCCCCGCCCCCCGCCCTGCTCCGGAAGCTCAGGCCGTCTTGCGCTTCCGGGGCGCGGCCCGCGCGGACTTCGCGTCCCGGCCCGCCGGCTTCACGGCGGACTTCACGTCCGGCTTCGGCGCGGGCTTCACGTCCGCCCACTGCTCCGCCCACTGGCCCAGCTCGTGGATGACCTTCCAGAACGCCTGCCCCTTCTCCGTCAGCCGGTACTCGGAGCGGATGGGCGGGCCCGGGTCCACGTGGCGCTCGATGATGCCCTCCGCCTCCAGCGCCTTGAGCCGCTCCGACAGGACGCGCTCGCTGATGCCGCCGATGCTCTCCGTCAGCTCCCCGAAGCGGCGCGGGCCGTCCAGCAGGATGCGCAGGATGATGCCCGTCCACCGCTGGCCCAGCAGCTCGGACGCCTTCAGGAACCGGGTGCACAGCGGGCGTAGGTCGTCATGCATCGTCGCGCCTCCTGCCTGAGTATAGCGCCCGCCCTCCCCTTCCCGCAGGAACACGCGCGAGCCTTCACTTACTTTTAGGAAGTTACTTGCAAAATAAAAGTGCTCCCGCTACCCATGGGCCATGGTGGGCGCGGATCGCGTCCACCTTCCGCGAAGGGGACACACCGATGGCAACGACGAACACCGCCCTGGACGCAGGCGCCCTGGCGCAGCTCTTCACCGAGGCCCGCACGCACAGCGGCTGGCTGGACCGGCCGGTGACGGACGACACCCTGCGCCGCGTCTACGAGCTGGCGAAGATGGCGCCCACCGCGGCCAACACCCAGCCGGTGCGCCTGGTGTTCGTGAAGAGCCGCGAGGCCAAGGAGCGGCTCAAGCCCGCGCTGTCCGCCGGCAACGTGGACAAGACGATGCAGGCGCCCGTGACGGTCATCGTGGCGTACGACCCCGCGTTCCACGAACAGATGCCCAAGCTGTTCCCCGCGCGCGACATGAAGAGCTACTTCGCGGGGCTGCCCCCTGAAGCGCGCGAGTACACCGCCGTCCAGAGCGGCACGCTGCAGGGCGCCTACGTCATCCTCGCCGCCCGGGCGCTGGGGCTCGACTGCGGCCCCATGGGCGGCTTCGACAAGGCGAAGACGGACGAGGCCTTCCTCCAGGGCACCGGCTGGAAGTCCAACTTCCTCATCAACCTGGGCTACGGCGACCCGGCCAAGCTCTTCCCCCGCAACCCGCGTCTGTCTTTCGAGGACGCCTGCCGCATCGACTGAACCGTCCAATCCCAGACGGAAGAATCCAACCCAGGTGCAGTGGTTTTCGGACGCCGCAATCCTGAGTTTCTAGGTTAATCAGGAAGAAGCAGCCCCGTCGTCGGTTCCACCAGGACGAACACGGCGCGGGGCTCCCTTCCCAGGCGAAAGCGAAGCGCTCCCCCAACGCGAGCGGCTTCTTTCGCGGGGCGGTTTAAACCGCCGGAGGGCCGCCTTCCGTTACAGAGGAAGCGGGGCCCGCGGTCTGACGGAAGCACGCTGTCCGCGCCCATGGAGGACGCGGGGCTTGTGACTGGAGGCTTGCGGCAGGGACTCGCTAGTACAGACGTTCGAGCGGCATCATCGTGCCCGCCTCGAACTCCGGCGCGCGACGCAGCTGGTCCAACACGCGGGGTGCGCAGCGCACGTGCAGCATGGGCAGGGAACCGCCCGGCTCGCTCATCGCGCGCACGGACCCCATGAGCTTGTTGGCCTCCAGCCAGTGCATGAAGCTCTCGCGGAAGCGGGCGTTTTCGGCCAGGCCGGCCTGGAAGACCTCCGCGCGCGAACGCACGGGTGCCCGCGCGGCGGCCGTGCGGCCCTTGGCGGCCGGGACTTCACGAGGCATCACCGTCACGTCGATGTCGCCACCCTGGAGCGGGACGTCCCGCTCAGGAGCCGCGCCGTAGTCCTGGCCAGCGCCCGGCATCCTGCGCACGGAGCCGCCACTGCCCGGCAACGGACGCACGGCGGCGACGGAGGACATCCGGGTCGACATGTCACCAGGCTCGCCCGGCACGCCATTCTTCCTGCTCATGGCCAACATCCTCTCCCGGGTCCGGTGCTCACCTGGCACCGGCCCCGGACAACTACCGCGTCACCTGAAAACAGCCAGGCCCTTCCCCGTCCGGTGACCACCCGAGCGAGGAAGCTTGATGGCGTTGGCCAGAATCAAATCCCTCACTTCCAACGCCGTCAAGTCAGGGGCACGGCAACGATACAGTGCGGCGATACCCGCGACATAAGGCGCCGCCATGTCGACTGCCCCCACAGCCAGTGCTTCAGGAAAGGCCGCTGGGTAACCAACCGTGTTCGGTCCACTGTTACCCGCCGCGACAACCGGCAGCACGTTGCTGTCCAACAGTCGACGCAACATGGTTTGCAGGGCGCGCTGATTCAGCAGGTAGTCCGCTTCGGAGATTCCGGGCGGCGGCTGCAGCGGGAAGCCCAGCGACAGGTTGACGACGGCGGGACGTGAGGCGTTCTCCGGGGCGCTGAACTGGTGCAGCAGCCACTCCATGCCAGCGGCCACGCGGCCCAGGCTGGTGCGGATGGTCTCCGATTCGATGACGGACGCGGCGTACAGGTCCACCTCCGGCGCGACGCCGTGGTGCACGCCCGCGGCGATGCCGCACACGTGGGTGCCGTGGCCGTCCGGATCAAAACCGCGCACGTCGCGCGCCGGGTTGTGGGGCGAGTTGGGGAAGAGCGACACGTAGCGGAACTGGATGGTCTTGCTCGCGTGCTCCGGGTGGTCCGCGTCCACGCCGGTGTCCAGGATGCCCAGCATCACGCCGGCGCCCCGGATGCCCTGGGCGTGCGCCAGGGGGACGCCGGATTCGTCGGGCCATTCACGCTGCGCCAGCGAGCTCATGCCGCGGTTGCGCGGTCCCGTCTGTCCGGCCGACACCGGGCCGGGGAAGGACAGGGGCACCACGTCCGGGATGAACTCGAAGTCCTCGGCCAACTCCCCGCGGGCCGCGTTTTCCGCGTCCACGGAGTAGAAGTGCGCCATGGTGGCGCCGATGAGGGGCATGAAGCGGTAGCTGCCCGCCTCCGAACCGGTCTGCTCCGTCACGGCCGCGCCGGGCATGGGCACGGTGCTGGAGTCCGCGCCGCGTGTCCCCGCGACCTTCTTGCCTCCGCGCCTGCGGCCCTTGGGCTCCTGGCCGCTGATGGCCGGCTTCATGCCGGGAAGGGTTGCGGACCGCAGGCCGAGGGCTGTCAGTGCGTCCGGTGCCTTCTGCGCGCCGCTGAAGCGCAACGCGGTGCTGCGAACGAGGACGCGCTCGCCCTGTGCCGTGCCACGTACACCCGGCCGGGCCTGCGTCTCGATGGACTCCTTGGGAACCAAGAGAAAAGACTTCATGGATGGTGTGCTCCTTGGACTACCAATCCGGCCCGGGGCCCCGAAGGAGGAGAGCACCCGCGTAAGGACCGCGCCCACCTGGGAACCCTGACACGCCCCTTCGGGTCCCGTGGGGTTGGCTCCGGGCATCGCCCGTGAGCCCCGTCATCGTCTGCCCTCCCCTCTCCCCGCTCGCGGGGCCATCGTGCATTTGACCGCGCGCCCCTGACAAAAGTTCACGGGGTTTCCTTAATAGACACCTCTTGTCTGGGGTCTCGGTCCTCGCGCGGCTTCCTCGAACCTCCGGAAAGGCAACGGATTCCCTCCGTGGGACGAGAGGAGTGCCCGGGGGCGCACAGCCACTCTGTCTGCCAGTGGATGTGGGGAACGGGCAGGCAGGGGGGGCG
>SECN01000506.1 GCA_004173515.1 Myxococcaceae bacterium
CCCCCGCCCCGTGCAGCAACAGCCCCGGCACCACCGCCACCACCACCGGCAACGCCTTGAACGGGGGAGGCGGCGCGTCCTGCCGCACCAGCCGCACGCGGGGCTCGGACACCCGGCCCCCGACACGCGCCGGCACGTCGTCCCCGGACTCCGACCCGGACGACAGCTCGCCGGACCGCTGGAGTTCGCCGGCCTCCGCGTATACCGGCACGCCGCCATCGCGCTCGGGCGCCACCACCGGACCGGACTCCGCCGCGGACGCCGTGGGCACCGGCCGGGGGCCTTCTTCCTTCAGCACCCGGGCCATCACCTCCGGCGGCACCACCGACGCGCGCGACCCCTTGCGCACCGGCGTGTCCCGGGGCACGTCACTGCCGCCCAGCTCCGGACCGGTCGCCAGCAGTTGGAACGCGGACAGCCACCCGCCCTCGTCCTGCGCCCGCGCGCTCCCCGGGGACAGCATCAGCCCGAGCACCACCGCGACGGTGGCCACCCCATTCACTGCCGGGCGCGCTTGCCCCATGACGGTCGTCTCGCTTCCTGGGGGCGACCTTCCCGCCGCCCCCATCCCGACCCGAGGTCCTGGATGGCGCAGGTGATAACCCCGCCCCCCGGAAGTGCTGAACGAAGCACCGTGAAGAAGTGTGAACCGCCATAGCAGCCCACCTCACGCCCGACGCCTGCCCACCCTGGACGTCCAGTCATTTCCACGGGTTGTCACAACCCACCACGCCCGCCTGGACCTGTTTCAGCACCTGGAGCGAAATCTTCGCATGCCATGCGAGCGCGTCCGGGACTTTCGGGCGAAGGCGAGTATGCTCGGGCTTTCCCCTTTACCGGCCAAGTCTGATCGCCCGTGGCAGAACCCAGTCCCCAGCAATTCGGCAAGTACGTCCTGATCTCCAAGATTGCCGCGGGGGGCATGGCCGTCACGTATCGCGCGCGCCTGACGGGTGCGGCCGGCGTCACGAAGCCGTGCGTCATCAAGCAGATCCTCCCGCACTTCGTGGACGACCACGACTTCGTGGAGATGTTCATCAGCGAAGCGCGCGTCGCGGCCGGCCTCACGCACGGCAACATCGCGCAGATCTTCGACTTCGGTGAAGTGGACGGGCAGTACTTCATCGCCATGGAGCTGGTGCACGGCCAGCCCCTGTCCAAGGTGCTGCGCCGCGCGTCGCGCGCCGGGGTGGGCTTCATGCCGCAGCCCCTGGCGCTGCACATCGCCAGCAAGCTGTGCGAGGGCCTGGACTACGCGCACCGCCACGTGGGCGAGGACGGCCAGACGCTGGGGCTGGTGCACCGCGACGTGTCTCCCGACAACGTCCTCATCTCCTACGAGGGCGAGGTCAAGGTCATCGACTTCGGCATCGCCAAGGCGACCAGCGCCGTCGAAGCCAAGACGTCGCCGGGCACGCTCAAGGGCAAGTACCCGTACTTCTCCCCCGAACAGGCCCGGGGACAGCAGGACCTGGACGCGCGCACGGACGTGTACGCCGCGGGCATCGTCCTCTACGAGATGCTGTGCGGCCGGCGCCCCTTCGAGGGCGAGTTCGTCACCGTGCTGCCCCGCATCATCGACGGCGACTGCCTGCCCCCGTCCGCCATCAACCCGGGCGTGGGTGAGGACCTGGAGCAGATCGTCGCGCACGCGATGGCGGTGGACCGCGACGCGCGCTACCAGACAGCGAAGGACCTGAGCGAGTCGCTGGTGGAGATGCTCTACCGCGACACGCCGCGCTTCACGCCGACGATGCTGAGCCAGCTCATGTCCTACCTCTTCGCGGAGGAGCTCACCGCGGAGGGGCGCAAGGTGGAGCTGCCGCCCAGCTTCAAGGACCAGCTGGCCGCGTGGCAGTCCCCGTCGTCGGAGCCGTCCCAGGGCCGCGCGCGGATGCCCTCCAGCAACGGCCGCGCGTCCAGCCCCGGCGTGTCCCGGCCGTCCAGCCCGGGCGTCGTGGTCCGTCCGTCCAGCCCCGGCGTGCGCTCGCCCAGCGCCCCCGGCCTGCGCCCCGCGAGCGACGGCGGCACCCGCCGTAGCAGCACCCAGGCCACCGCCATCCGCAAGAGCGCCCCGGGCACGCGCAAGGCGGGGCCCGGCGGCGCGACCCGGGAGATCACCGGCACCGGCCGCCGCCCCCTGCCTCCGGAGCTGCCCCCGGAGCCCGACACCGACTCCGGCATGCAGCCCACGGCCATGCCGGTGCTCCCCACGTACGCCGCCCCCCGGGACACCCCGGTGGAGACGCCCGCCACCCCGTCCAAGGTGCCGGAGGTGGAGGTCGAGGAGGACAAGCCCGCCGTCCGCGTGCGCACCACCGTGGACGAGGCCCGCGAGAAGCTGGCCGCCGAGGCCGAAGAGCGCGAGCGCAAGCGCGTGAAGCAGGTGCGCGCGCTGAGCCTGGGCGTGTTCGTCGTCACCGCCGTGGTGCTCTTCATCGGGCTGCTGGTGCACCTGCTGTCGCCGCCCGAAGTCCCCGTCGATGACTCGGGCCCGGCCGCCATCCTGTGGATCACCTCCAAGCCGGAGGGGGCCACCATCGTCGTCAACGGCATCAACTCCGGCACCACGCCCAACCGCGTGCTGGGCGCGGACCGGCGCACGCCGCACACCATCGTCCTGACCAAGCCGGGCTACCGCGCGTGGACGCGGCGCTTCTCCCCCAACCAGGCGGAGACCCACCTCAAGGCGGAGCTGGAGCTGGCGCCCGGCACCACGCAGATGGTGTCGCAGATCCCCACCACGAACATCGACGCGGGCTTCCCCTCCTCGGACGTGGGCGCCGTCGTCGCCGCGCCCGGCACCCCCGACGCGGGCCTGCCCGGTGACGACGCGGGCATCGCCGGAGCGGCCGTCGCGGCGTTCGTCGGGGACGCGGGCACCGTGGACGACGCGGGCACGGTCGCGGCCGCCGCCCCGGCCGAACCGCCGCTCGAGGGCATCGACCGGGAGATGCGCGTGGTGGACTACCCCTCGCGCCTGCTGGTGCTGCGGCCCATGTACAACGCCCTGCCGGTGCTGGAGTACACGCCGGCCACCATCGACGTGGCCCCGGGCACCGCCTACTCGGTGTGGACCGAGGGCAGCGCGGCGCTCGCGGACGGGGATGGCACCGCGTCCGGCACGCTCCTGTACTACGCGGAAGGGGACCTGCCCGCCGACAGCGCCACGGGCCTGGTCAGCTCCGCGCCCCGCACCCTCAAGGGCGCGAAGAAGCTGCACTTCTTCGCGCTGGATGACACCGGCCCGGAGGACAACCGCGGCACCATCCGCGTGCACCTGCGCCAGTCCGCGTACGTGCCGCCGCGCTCGGTGCTGTTCGACGCGCAGAAGAACGCCTTCCAGGTGAAGGCCCGGCACCAGATGTTGCTGCGCGGCCTGGACCCCAAGTCCACCTACCTCTTCACCGTGCGCGACGACTTCGCCGAGGTGCGCGGCGGCCCCCAGGGACGCGTGAAGACGGTGCTGTGCGTGGAGAAGCGCACCCCTCCGGAGGACGTGCGCCGCACGCACCGCCTGTTCGAGGCGGGCAAGCGCTACCAGGTGTCCGGCGTGCAGGACCTGCGCTGCGTCTTCCCGGACACGACCCTTTCGGACAACCAGGGCGCCATCGACTTCGACATCGTCGACGTGACGAACATGTCCCGCAAGGAACGCGCGGCGGCCCTCAAGGGCGCCAGCCGCTCGGAGCGGTAGCCTCCCCGGCAGGGCGGCCGGGCAGACGGGCCCCCGCTCACGGGCCCGCCCGGCGGGCAGGCATCAGCGGCACACGGGGTATGCCCTGGATGCGCGGCTCCCGCCGTGCGCGCAGTGCCTACCCTCACGGACATCCACTTCTTCACCGCTGGAGTCCGCTCATGATGCCTGTGCTGTCGTCGACCGGTCTGGTCCTTCACAACCTGGGGCTCGCCGCCGGGTTCGGTGGTTCGCTGTTCGGCAAGATTGCCCTCAACCCGGCCGTGGCCGTCATCGAGTCGCGCGAGGAGCGGGGCCAGGTGGTGAACGCCGCCTGGAACGGCTTCAACATCGTCAACGCGGCGTCGGTGGGGCTGGCGGCCGTCACCTGGCTGGTGGGCCGCTCGCGGCTGTCGGGCCGGGAGATCGACGGCACGACGCGCGGGCTGGTCATCGCCAAGGACGTGCTGCTGGGCGCCACCGTGGCGCTGGGCGCGGCCAACATCCTCGGCGGGGCCTACCTGGCCAGGCAGGCGCCCGAGGGCGCCGTGCCCTCGGAGACGGGCCTGACGCCCACCGCCGGCACGCCCGAGTCCGCCGCCAGGACGATGAAGGCCCTGGACGTCGGGGGCATCGTGAACCTCGTCTCCATGGCGGGCGTCATCGCCGTCACCGCCATCCTCAACATGCGCGCGGGCACCTCCTCGCGCTGGTCGCTGGTTTCCAGGTTCCTTCCGTAAGGGCTCGTGGGGGCCGCTTTCAGTCGGCCGCGGCCCGGCTCGACAAGGATGGGAAGGGCACGTGGGCGCGGAGCCGAAAAACGGCACCGGGCCCACGGGTCTTTGTCCCCCCGGGGCCCGGCGCGGACTTCAGGCGGACGTCAGCGGACGCTCAGATGTCCAGGTTCTGCACGTCCAGCGCGTTGCGCTCGATGAACTCGCGGCGCGGCTCCACCGCCTCGCCCATCAGCAGCGAGAAGATGTCGTCGCTCTCCACCGCGTCCTCCACCCGCACCTGGAGCAGCGTGCGCGTGAGGGGGTTCATGGTGGTGTCCCAGAGCTGCTCAGGCCGTCACCTCGCCCGCGTCCACCTGGACGCGGTAGGGCGCCTTGCCCAGCGCCTGGAAGGCCTCCCGCAGGCTGACCAGCTCCAGGTACTCCGGCGACGACAGGTACGCGTGGTCGAAGACGGACTCCTTCATGGAGCCGTTCACGTCCGTGGAGATGATCAGCTTCTTCGCCTGGTGCTCGGGGTCCTGCTGCACGTCCTTGAGCATGCGGCCCATCACGTCCGGCATGCGCCGCTCGCAGTAGGCGCGCATGGCGTCGTACTCGGCCAGCACGGCGGCCTCGTCCGTGAGCAGCTCCGCGCTCAGCTTCGTCGCCTGCACCACCGCGTCCACGACGCGCGCGTCGCGGCGCTTGGCCTGCTTCTCCAGCCGCTCCTCGTAGGTGATGACCTTCTCCAGGAGCGCCTTGAAGTCGCTGCCCCCCAGCTCGCCGTGGGGCGTCTTCACCCGCGTGTGCTCCGCGGCGATCTTCAGGAGGTACTCGTTGAGGGCGCGCTCGTCCTTGACGTAGATGTCCTTCTTGTTGCGCGTGAC
>SECN01000507.1 GCA_004173515.1 Myxococcaceae bacterium
ACAAGAAGCTGATCAAACGGGATTTCGAACTTCTTGCCCGTGTGGAGGGTGAGGAAGTCCACCCGCTTCTCCAGGGGGACGATCCACCGGTTGAGCAGGTCCGTGGGGTGGACCTTCTGCCGGCCGAAGTCGTCGATGAGGAGCATGCCGCCGTTGGCCTTCACCTGGAACGGCGCCTCGTAGAAGCGGGTGCTCTCCGAGTAGATGAGGTCCAGGGTCTCCAGCGTCAGCTCACCGCCCACGACGACGGCGGGGCGGCGGCAGAGCAGCCACCGCTTGTCCATTTCGAAGGTCTGCCGGCGGCCGCCCGTGGCCGAGCCGATTTCCAGCGACACGGGGGTGTGGATGATCCGGTCGTAGACCTTGATGATCTGGTTGTCGATTTCGAGGCAGTGGGGGACGTACACCTCGCCGCCGAACATGTGGGAGATGGCTTCGGCCAGGCTCGTCTTGCCGTTGCCGGGCGGGCCGTAGAGAAAGAGCGAGCGGCCGGAGTTCACCGCCGGGCCCAGCTTGTCCATCAGCTCCGCGGACACGGTGAGGTGGCCCAGGGCCATCACCAGGTCCTCCTGGCTGACGACGGGCGTCTCCTCTGTCTGGCTGCTGATGAGGGCGTTGTACTGCTCGATGGGGACGGGGGCGGGGCCCACGTAGGTGGAGCGGGTGAGCGCGTCGCGGGCGTACTCGCGGCCCTTCTCCGTGAGGACGAACTCCACGGAGGCGCGGCCAAAGCCCTTGCCGCCGCGAAGGTCGACGAGCTTCTCCTGCGCGAGGAAGTCCACCACGTGCTCGACGACGCCCGACCAGGGCAGGCACATGCTCTCCGCGATGCCCATGCCCGTGCCGGTGCCGGCGTAATAGAGGAACTTCAGACCCAGGTCGGCCAGCAGGCCGATCTTCAGTCCGGTGTCCTCCAGCGACTTCGGCTCCGAGGGAGCGATGTCGAGGACGGACGGGTTCTCGAGCTTGAACGGATTGTCTTCGTACGCGTCGTACCCGGCGGGAGGCATCGGGGAGGGGTTCTACCCGATTCCCCCGCCCGCCGGGACGTCACGTCAGGCGACTGTTCTCAAACGTAGGTCAGCCAGTCCGCATAGCGGTCATCCTGGCCCCGGACGACCTTGAAGTAGGCGTCCTGCACGAAGGTCCCGATGGGGCCGGGCTTGCCCTCGCCCACCTGGCGGTTGTCCACCTCGCGCACGGGGGTGATCTCCGCGGCGGTGCCGGTGAAGAAGATCTCGTTGCAGATGTAGAGGGCGTCGCGGGTGAACGTGACCTCCTCCACCGTGCGGCCGCTGTCGCGCAACAGCCGCAGCACGGTGTCGCGGGTGATGCCGTCGAGGATGGGCGAGGAGAGGGGCGGCGTCTTGATGACGCCCTTCTTGTTCACCATGAAGATGTTCTCGCCGGAGGCCTCCGCGACGAAGCCGCTGATGTCCAGCAGGATGGCCTCGTCGTAGCCGGCGAGCACCGCCTCGCGCTTGGCGAGGATGGAGTTGACGTACTGGCCGGTGATCTTCCCGCGCACCATGTTCACGTTCACGTGCATGCGCGTGAAGGAGCTGACCTTGGCGCGGATGCCCTCGCGGATGCCCTTGTCGCCCAGGTACGCGCCCCAGTCCCAGGCGGTGACGGCCACGCGGGTGGGGTTCACCGCGCCCAGGCCCATGGCGCCATCGCCCATGAAGGCCACCGGGCGCAGGTAGGCGCCGTTGGCGAACAGGTGCTTCTGCTTGCGCAGCAGATCCAGCGTCGCCTCCACCAGCTCATCCTCGGTGTAGGGCATCTGCAGCATGATGATGTGCGCGGAGTCCAGCAGGCGGCGGATGTGCTCGCGCAGCCGGAAGACGGCGAGCCGGCCATCGTGGGTCTTGTAGGCGCGGATGCCCTCGAAGACGCCCAGGCCATAGTGGAGGGCGTGCGTCATCACGTGCACGCTGCCCTCGTCCCATTTCACCAGCTTCCCATCGAGCCAGATGTGTTCGGCGCGCAGTACGGAGGATGAGGTCGAGCTCATCGGGAAGTTCCTCGTCGGGCTAGGGGTGGGACGGCTTGAGACGGTGCCTCTTGAAGCCTTCTATCCAGGCCCACCGGGGAGGCAAAGCGCGAAACGCCAGGAGCCCGCCTGTCCGCCGGAAGTCGCCCTGCGTCAGGCCTGCGCGATTTGCGGAAGGTGGGCGCGGGCCTTCTCGATGTCGCCCTCGTATTTGAGGACGAGGTTGAGCGTGGCGGCGACGACGTCCGCGGTGAGCGATTCGGCGTTGAGCAGCGCCAGGCTCTGCGCCCAGTCCAGCGTCTCGCTGATGGACGGGGCCTTCTTCAGGTCCAACGCCCGGATGGCGGCCACGGCTTCCACCACCTGCTCGGCCAGCACCTGGGGGACCTCCGGCAGGCGCGAGCGGACGATGCGCAGTTCGCGCTCCCGGTCCGGGAAGTCGATGTGCAGGTGCAGGCAGCGGCGCTTGAGCGCGTCCGACAGCTCGCGGGCGTTGTTGCTGGTGAGGATGACGCGTGGGATGTGCTTCGCCTTGATGGTGCCCAGCTCCGGCACCGTGACAGCGTTGTCAGAGAGCACTTCCAGCAGGAAAGCCTCGAACTCCGGATCCGCCTTGTCGATTTCGTCCACCAGCAGCAGCGAAGGCTTCTCCGACAGCTGGGCCTGGAGGATGGGGCGGGGCAAGAGGAAGCGCTCGGAGAAGAACACCGCGTCGCCGGACGCGAGCCGGTCCGCGGCCTCCGCCAGCGTCTTCGTGCCCTGCGTCATCTCTCCGATCTTGTCCTTGAGCAGCTGGGTGTAGAGCAGCTGCTTGGCGTACTCCCACTCGTAGAGGGCCTTGGCTTCGTCCAGGCCCTCGTAGCACTGGAGGCGGATGAAGCCCCGGTCCAGCGCCAGGGCCAGGGCGCGCGCCAGCTCCGTCTTGCCCACGCCCGCCGGGCCCTCCACCAGGATGGGCTTGTTCATCCGGTCCGCCAGGAACACCGCCGTGGCGATTTCGGGGGACGACAGGTAGCCCACTGCTTCCAGGCGACGCGCCGCGTCCTCCACGCTGGTGAAGGACGGAATCGCCACGGTCAGGTCGGAGGGGCTCACACCCGTCAACTTAACCGAGGGCCCCCGGACGACTGCGGCAAAAATGCCAGGGTTGTGGGGATGCCGTCCGCACTCTTGAGGGCCGTGGGGGCTGCAACCCCGCGAAATCAGGGTGCGTAAATATTTTCGCACCGTGGGCACGCACCGTGCATCTCAGTGGCGTATCTCAGGACACGAACGAGGTCGCGGGTCATGTGGGCGTGGTTGAAACTGGCGATGGCGGTGGTGGTGGTGGTGATGCCGGGTGGCATTCCCTTGGTGATGGCGTACATCGCGACGCGGACGCTGATGGAGCGTTGGCGCATGGCCCAGGCGCAGGCCCGGGACGAGGGACGGCCGGTGTCGGTGCGGGACGTGGTGGGCTCGCTGCACTTCCGCGACCTGCTGCGCGAGGCGAGGGCCGTCACGGCGCTTTGAGCCGTCAGGCGCGGGCCTGAGTCGCTGACCGGATGACCTGAGATGACGCACGAAGGGCCCGGCACTCCGAAAGAGTGCGCGGGCCCTCGTCATTTCCAGGGGCTGGGAAAGGCTACTTGTCGAGCTCGTCGACGAGCGCCGTCCAGTCGTCCTCGCCCTCGGGGGCGGCGGGAAGCTGCATCACCATGGTGCGCTCCGGGGCGTCCTCGTCCTCGGGCAACGGCACCGGCGCCGGGGCGGCCTTCTTCGCGGCGGGCTTGGCGGCGGCCTTCGCCGGGGGCTTGGCGGCGGCCGGGATGACGGGGTTCGCCTGGGCCGTCACGGCCAGGTGTTCGTCCACCGGCGGGGGCGTGGCGGCGGGCTTGGCGGCGGCGGCCGGGGCAGGGGCCTTGCTCTTGAAGCGGGCCAGCTCCAGCTCGGCGACCTTGAGCGCCTTGCTCTTCTCCTGGACGGACGTCTGGAGGCGGGCGACCTCCTGGGCCTTGATGGCCTCGCGACGCTCCAGCTCCGCCTTCTGCTTGGCGTTGAGGTCGTCCAGCTCCTTGAGCTGACGCGCTTCCAGGTCCTTGCGCTCCTTCTGCGCGGTGGCGAGACGGGCGGCGGACTCGTTGGCCTTGGCCTCGGCGGCGGTGACGCGGGCGGTGAGCTCCTTCTCCGCGCGGCTCCGGGCGCTCGTGGCGTTCTCCAGCGCGAGCTCCAGGTCCTGGGCCTTCTTGGTGCGGGCCTGGAGCTGGGCCTGGGCGTCCTTGAGCTTCGCGTCCGTGTCGGCCGCGGCCTTCTGGGCGTCCTGCTGGAGCTGCGCGATGGCCTGCTCCGCCTTCGCGAGCTTCGCGGCCAGCTCGTCGGCCTGCTTCTTCTGGGCGGCAGCGGCGGCCTGGGCCTGCTGCGCCTGGGCCTGGGCCTGCGCCTGGGCCTGCTGGAGCTGTCCGGCGAGTCCGTCGCGCTCGCTGGCGAGCTTCTGCTGGGACTGGCCGGCCTGCTGGAGCTGCGCGTCGCGCTCGGCGATGAGCTTGCGTGCGCCGTCCAGGTCGTTGGACACGGCGTTGAGCTGCTGGCCCAGCGTGTCCGCCTGCCTCTTCGCTTCGGCGGCCTGGGTCTGGAGCTGACCTTCGAGCGCCTTCACCTGGTCGGTGCGGGTGGCGACCTCGCGGTTGAGCACCTCCGCCTGACGCATCTTCTCCTGCGTCACGTGGGTGAGCTTGCGCAGCGTGTCCGACAGCTCCTT
>SECN01000508.1 GCA_004173515.1 Myxococcaceae bacterium
AGGCCCACCGGCGACAGGCACAGCTCGCCCATGGTGTGGAACAGGTACGCCATGATGACCCACCACGCCGCCGCCTTGCCGTCCGCCGCGCTCTCCTTGGAGGCGCCCAGCATGAAGGCGAAGCCCACCGCCAGGAAGATGAGGCCCATGCTCATCTTCACCGGGATGCTCAGGTCCTTGCCGCGCGCCGCCAGCCCGCTCCACAGCATCGCGAACACGGGCGCCAGCGCGACGATGAAGACGGAGTTGAAGTTCTGGAACCACGTCGTGGGCACCTCCCAGCCGAACATGGACCGGTCCACCTTCTGGTCCGTGTAGAGGTTCATCAGGCCGCCGGCCTGCTCGAAGCCCGTCCAGAAGGCCACCACGAACAGCGCGATGATGAAGATGACGATGATGCGGTCCCACTCCTCGCGGGAGAAGGCGTGCTTCTTGCCATCCGTCGTCGTCGTCACCGACGGAGGAGGCCGGGGCGCGGGCGCGAGCCCCACCTGGCCCAGCAGCCGGTTCTGGAGCGCCAGGAAGATGATGACGCCCAGGGTCATGCCCACGCCGGCGGAGCCGAAGCCCCAGTGCCAGCCCACGCGCTCACCCAGCGTGCCGCAGATGAAGTTGCCCAGCACCGCGCCCAGGTTGATGCCCATGTAGAAGATGGTGAAGGCACCGTCGCGCCGGCCGTCGCCCGCGGGGTACAGCCCGCCCACCATGGTGGAGATGTTCGGCTTGAAGAAGCCGTTGCCCACGATGAGGAAGCCCAGGCCCGTGTAGAAGATGCCCGTCCCGGGTAGCGCCAGTAAGAGGTGCCCGATGATCATCAGCACACCGCCCAGCAACACCGCCTTGCGCTGGCCGATGAAGCGGTCCGCGATGTAGCCGCCCACGATGGGCGTCAGGTACACGAGGCCCGTGTACGTGCCGTAGAGGCTCAGCGCATCCGCCGTGGACCAGCCGAAGCCGCCCCGCACCTTGTCGGTGAGGAAGAGCACCAGCAGGCCGCGCATGCCGTAATACGACATGCGCTCCCACATCTCGGTGGCGAACAACAGGTAGAGGCCCGGGGGATGCCCCTTGCGGGCCTCGCCCGCGGCGACGGTGCTTTGCATGCCGTGAGTTCCTCGTACGACTTTGAAAGGGGGTGAAATGAAAGACGCGCGACTCTACCAGAGTCACGCGGGAGTCACGCTTTCAGGGAACAACCCCTGCGGTCAGCCGAGCCGCCGCGTCCACCGCCCCCGACCCGTACCGCCAGTCGGGGTGGACGTGAGGGGCTCCGTCATCAGCGGGCGCATGGGCAGCCGCACTTCCACCCGCGTGCCCTGCCCCACCTGGCTCGTGATGTGGATGCGTCCGCCGTGCTGCAACACGATGCGTCGGCTCAGGGCCAGGCCCAGGCCGGTGCCTTCACCCGCGGCGCGCGTGGAGAAGAAGGGCTGGAACAGGCGCTCCAGGTCCTCCGGCCGGATGCCCACGCCGCTGTCCACGATGGTGACGACCGCGTCGTCGTGCTCCTGGGTCGTCTGCACCAGCACGCGGCCGGTGTCGCCCACCGCGCGCAGCGCGTTGTCCAACAGGTTGAGCCACACCTGGTTGAGGGTGCCGGGGTCGCCCCAGATGGGGTCGGTGGCGTGGTACGCGCGCTCCACCGCCACGCCGGCCGGGATGCGCCAGCCCAGCACGCTCAAGGTGGAGTCGAGCGCCTGATCCAACCGCACCGCCACGGGCTTGTCCGCCGTGCGCACGAAGGACAGCAGCGATTCGGCCAGGTGGCGGATCCGCTGGCCGCACTCCTCCATCACCTCCAGCATCGCGGGGCCCAGGTCGGGGTCGCCGCTCGTGTCCTTGCCCTGGAGCACGTCCTTGAGCGGCATCAGCGCGTTCATCAACCCGTTGAGCGGGTTGCGCACCTCGTGCGCGAAGCCGGACGTGAGCAGGCCGATGGCCGCCAGCCGCTCGTTCTCCGCCGCGCGCACCGCCGCCTCGCGCAGGCGCAGTTGCGTCTCCACGCGCGCCAGCAGCTCGCGCGGGCTGAAGGGCTTGCCCAGGTAGTCGTTGGCGCCCGCGCCCAGGGCCTCCACCTTGGCGGACACCTCCTGGCGCGCGGTGAGCAGGATGACGGGCAGGTCCACCGTCTGCGCGTGGGCGCGCAGTTGCACCAGGAGGTTCAGGCCGGAGAGCACCGGCATCATCACGTCGGACACCACCAGGTCCGGCCGGTCCTCCATGGCGCGGCGCACGCCCTCCTCGCCGTTGGCCGCCTCCAGCACCCGGTAGCTGGGCGCGAGGATGTCCGCGATGAAGGCGCGGATCTCCGCGTCGTCCTCCACCACCAGGATGCGGGGCGCCTTCGCGTCCGCGCGCGAGTGGTCCTGCGGCTCCGTGGGGCGCTGCGCCCCGGCGACCGTCGCGGCCAGCACGGTGGCGAAGCGGCCGGAGCTGCGACGCTCGCGGCGGTTGGACGGTTCGAGGACGCGGCGCTCGCCGCGCACCTCCTCGCGCGCCGCGGCGTTGGCCTTGGGCAGGCGCACCCGGAAGCTGGAGCCCTGGCCCGGCGTGCTGGACACCTCGATGCCGCCCGAGTGCAGCTCCAGCGTCTCCTTCACCAGCGCGAGTCCGATGCCGCTGCCCCCGAAGCGCCGCGTGCCGGACGTGTCCGCCTGGGCGAAGCGGTCGAAGATGACCGCCAGGTCCGCGGCGGCCATGCCCTGCCCGGTGTCCACCACCTCCACGTGCACGTCGGTGGCGTCCTCGCGCAGGCGCACCGCGATGCTGCCCCCGGCCGGCGTGAACTTGAGCGCGTTGGAGACCAGGTTGTGGAACACGCCCTCGATGCGCTCCACGTCCATGGCCACCGGCGTCAGCGGCCCGCCCTCCAACGTGAGCGTCAGCCCCTGCTTCTCCGCCACGGTGCGGAAGGGCAACAGCTGCGACGTGAGGAAGGTGTGCAGCTCCACCGTCTGGTAGCGCAGGCGCACCTTGCCCGCCTCCAGCTGCGCCAGGTTGAGCAGGTTGTCGATGAGCCGGAGCAGTCGCTGCGTGCTGCGGTCCAACGTCGTCAGGTGCTGACGCACCACCGTGGGCAGCGACTCCGGTTCCTTCTGGAGCGCGTCCAGCGACAGCAGGATGAGCGTGAGCGGCGTGCGCAGCTCATGGCTGACGTTGTCGAAGAACTCCGTCTTCAGCCGGTCCTGCTCGCGCTGTTTGATCAGCGCGGCCTCCAGCTTCTCGTTGGCCTCCGACAGCTCGCGCGTGCGCGCCGCGACACGGTCCTCCAGCGCCACGTTGCTGCCGAACACCTCGTCGTAGCGCTGCTGCAACTCGCGCAGCGAGCCCAGGTTCGCCTGCGCCTGGGCGGAGAGCAGCTCGTCCTTGCGCTGCAACTCCCGCCGCCGGTCCAACCAGCCACCCAGCGCGAAGCCGCCCACGCCCAGCGCCGTCACGGAGAAGAGCGCGTCGCCCCAGCCC
This sequence comes from Myxococcaceae bacterium, assembly GCA_004173515.1. Classification (GTDB taxonomy): domain Bacteria; phylum Myxococcota; class Myxococcia; order Myxococcales; family Myxococcaceae; genus Corallococcus. The sequence continues at coordinate 3,463 of SECN01000508.1, forward strand.
AGGTGCGTGGCCAGGAGGCCGCTCACCATGCCCAGGAGCAGGCCCAGGTAGTGGCCCCACATCGTAGGAGGGTCGGTCCACGTCAGGTGGTAGCGGCACGCCTCGCCGCCCAGCACCTGGCACTCCGTCTCCTTCACGTCCGCGGGCGTCAGGCCCCAGATGGTGGGGAAGGACGCGAACTGGCCCATGCGCAGCTCGCAGATGTTGCGGTTCTGCTCCGGGATGCTGCTGCGGTACGACAGCTTGAGCCGCTTGTGCTCCAGCAGGTCCACCGTGAACGCGCCCACCCGGTTGTAGCTGGGGGAGAAGTCGATGGTCTGCTTGTAGCAGGCGCGCGGCGAGCCGAACGCGCGCAGCATGTAGAAGACGAAGCCCAGCGCCTGCGGGGACGCGGTGAACAGGCCCGCCTCGCGCATGAACTTCGAATCGCCGGAGGCCTCGCGCAGCGCCGCAGCCACGCGCTCCAGGAAGCGCAGCGAGACGTAGTTCGTCGGCGTGCGCATGTAGTCCAGCCCCAGGCTGAACCCGTGGTCGCGCCACAGCTTCGCCAGGCGCTCGGCGCCGTAGCGGTGCTCGAAGTAGAGCAACAGCGTGGAGGTGGCGCGAACGCTCACCTCCGGAGCGTTGTCCGGCGATACGTCCTGCACCTTCACCGCCGGCAGCCGACCACTCACGTCTTGGTTCCTTCGGTCACCAGCGTGACCGCATATTTGAGTCCCTCCGGGTCCGCCAGCATCGCGAGGAACCCCTCGCAGTGCGCCCGGTAGGCGTCAGGGCCACCGAAGGCGGGGATGGCCACCGGCGCCAGCGCCTCGAAGCGCGTCTGCCAGTCCCGCAGGAGCCGCTGCTCCGCCGCGCCCGGGGCCATGTAGAAGGGCACCAGGTGCACGCGCACGTCGGTGAGGCCCGCGCGCCGGAAGTCGGAGAACATCTTGCGGCCCACGTACAGGTCGAACCCGCGCGCCTCCAGCGCCTCCACGATGCGCTGGGTGCCTTGACGCAGGTGCTCCGGGAAGGGCCAGTTCTGGAAGCCCAGGCCATCGATGTCGGACACCACCACCCGTCCCCCCGGCCGCGTCACGCGGATGAGCTCCGCGAGCGCCACCTGCCGGTCGGGAAGGTACTCGAAGACATACTGGCTCCACACGTAGTCGAACGCCTCCGCCGGCAGGCCGGTGGCGCTCGCGGAGCTCATCCGCGTGACGCGGCCGGGGGGACGGGTGGTGGTGTCCGACATCGATGGCCTGGGCTTCCAGAACTGGCC
>SECN01000509.1 GCA_004173515.1 Myxococcaceae bacterium
ACAACCCCATCCTCGGCCGCACCCCCGGTCTGGACAACCTGCTCCAGCTGTCCGGCTTCGTGGGCCACGGCTTCATGATGGCCCCCGCCGTCGCGGAGCGGATGGCGCAGTGGATGACCACCGGAACCTCCGACGAGCTCTTCACCCGCTTCAACCTCCGCCGCTTCGAAGGGGGCGCCCTGGAGCGCGAGGAGATGATCATCGGCTGAAGCCGGCACACCCTTCGCCCTGTCTCCGCTTGAGACAGGGCAAGGTTGCTTGTCCGCAAAAGCGGCACTCCTGGAAATACGTGCAAGTTCCCGGGATGGTTGGGGATTTGTTACGAAATGTGACGCTTCTTTACAAACGCAACCGGATTGCACGGAGCATCCACGCACCACCCCGGCGGTGAGGGGGTGGCGCGCTCCCTCTGGGAAGCTCCCTGGCACGCGACGTGCGTAGGGCTGCCCGCCGCGCAATGCAGCGCGAAGGAGGTTCCCGTGGTCGCGAAGAAGCTCGTGGGTGCGATGCTGGCGATGGGCCTGACGGCGTGTGGTTCCATGGACCCGCAGGACCTGCCGGACGCGGAGCCGAGCGGTCCGCTGGCGTCGCAGGAATCCAACGTCATCGTGGGCACGCTGAACTGGGTGAGTTCCACGTCCCTCACGGGCACGCAGCTGGCGAAGTCCAGGGCCGTGGGCTACCTGTCCATCCCGGCGGTGGGCAGCCGCTGCACGGCGTGGCTCGTCTCCAACGACGTCATCATCACCAACAACCACTGCGTCGGCAGCAGCGCGGACGCGGTGGGCGCGCGCGTGTCGTTCAACTACGAGGACAACGTCGCGTCCGCTTCGCGCATCTGGTACCCGTGCGCCACGTTCATCAAGACGTGGAGCGGCGATGACATGACGGCGCTGCGCTGCTCGGCCGTCAACGGTCAGCTGCCCGGCGCGGTGTACGGCTTCCTCACCGTCTCCACCACCAACGCGGCGACGAACGCGTCCGTGTACGTCGTCAACCAGAACTGCGACTACTACACGACGCCGTCCTGCGTGCCGACGAAGAAGTCCTCGCCGGGCAGCGTGCTCAACGGCAACTACAGCACCACGGACATCTCCTACAACGCGGACACGCTGGGCGGCTCGTCCGGCTCGCCCGTCATCTCCACGTCCACGAACCAGGTCGTGGCGCTGCACCACATCGGCATCGGCGGCAACTCGCAGGGCCGCGGCACGGCCAACACCGGCGTGAAGGCCACGCGCGTGAAGGCCCGCCTCGCGGAGATCGGGCTGTAGTCCGTCCTCACGTCGCGGAGGAAGGCTCCCCCTGGGCCAGCAACACCGGCCTGGGGGGTGCTTGCGTTCCGGGCCCCGTGGGCGACAGCAGCAGCCTCCTGCGCAGTCCGCCCAGGGCCAGCCGCCCCAGGCCCCGCTTGAAGGAGCGCGGCAGCAGGCGCAACAGGCGCATCATCCACCGGTGCCCCAGGCCCGGGTACACCAGCGCCTCGCCCCGCTCGAAGCCCGCCAGGGCCTCGCGGGCGCACTGGCGCAGGGACAGCTCGAAGAAGGGCGTCACTTCCCCATCCAACGCCGGCTCCAGCGCCAGCGGCCCCGCGGCCACGAAGGTGACGGGGATGCCCGCGTCCTTCACCTCCAGGCGCAGGGATTCGCTGAAGCCGTCCAGGAAGCGCTGCGTGGCGGCGAACGTCACCGCGCCCGGCAGGAAGAGGCGCGCCGCGCCGGAGCCGATGGTGAGGATGCCCCCCCGCCCCCGCTCCAGCATGGGGCCCAGCAGCCGGTGCGTGAGCATCGCGGGGGCCAGCACGTTGGCCTGCACCAGCTCCTCGATGCGCTTCCAACGCTCTTCGGCGTAAAGCCCGCTGGAGGCGTGATCCGCGTTGTTGATGAGCACGTCCACGCGGACGTAGTTGCGCTCCAGGTGCGCGAACAGATCGTCCACCGCTCCTGGATCATCCAGCCGGCAGGCGCGCAGCATCACCCCCAGGGTGGGGTTGCGCAGCAGCAGCTCCTCACGCAGGGCCCGGAGCTCATCCACATCCCGAGCGACCAGCACCAGGGTCCTGACGCGGGGGGAGAGCAGACGGGCAAGCTCGCGGCCGATGCCGCCAGCGGCGCCAATGATGAGCACGGTACCGTTGTCGATGGGAGGGCGCATAGGGGTGAACCTCGGGTGGAAAGCTGCCCACGCCAAGGCGGCCCTGCGTGCCTGCTCCGTTGCCCGGCATCCCGCGACCGGCCGCTTGCCCCCGGGGCGGTCGTGCGTACCCTGTTGATGACTGTCGTCGGAGGAGGACACCCATGGCTGGCCCTTCACGCATCCTCGTGCCGGTGGACCTGAAGGACGGTTCCCGCTCCGTCGTGGAGTACGCGCTGCAACTGGCGCGGCCCTTCGGGGCGACCGTGGACGTCATCCACGCCTGGGAGCCCCCGCAGTACGTGGCGCCGGATCTGCTGGTGGCCTCGCCCGGCTGGGATTCGCAGTCGCTGGAGACGATGGCGCGCGACACCGCGGGCAAGGAGCTGTCCGCGCTGCTGCGCTCGGTGGAGGGCAGCGCCCCTGTCGCCCTGTCCCACCGCGTGGTGATTGGCGAGGCGGCCAACGTCGTGCTGGAGGAGGCCGAGCGCGGCAGGTACGACCTGGTCGTGATGGGCACCCACCAGCGCAAGGGCCTCACCCGCATGCTGCTGGGCAGCGTGGCGCAGAAGGTGGTGGGCCGCGCGGCGTGCCCGGTGCTCACGCTGCACGTCACCCCGGAAGAGGGCTGACAGGGCTCCGGACGCTCAGGGCTCGGCCCATTGGCGCAGGAGGTTGTGGTACACGCCCGTCAGCATCACCAGGGCGGGGCTCTTCGGCACCTCGCGCGTGAGCTGCATGATGGACGTGTCCATGTCGAAGAGCAGCGCGCGCTGGGACGCATCCCGCACCATGCTCTGCACCCAGAAGAACGACGCCAGCCGCACCCCGCGCGTCACCGGCGTGACGTGGTGCAGGCTGGTGGACGGGTAGATGATGAGGTCCCCCGCGGGCAGCTTCGCGGAGTGGTTGCCGTACGTGTCCTCCACCACCAGTTCGCCGCCGTCGTAGCTTTCCGGGTCGCTCAGGAACAGCGTCGCGGAGACATCCGTGCGGATGCGCAGCGACGTGCCCGCGAGCGGCCGGATGGCGTTGTCCACGTGCGAGCCGAAGTCCATCCCCGACTCGTAGCGGTTGAACAGCGGCGGGAAGACGCGCTGGGGCAGCACGGCGGAGATGAACAGCGGGCTCTTCTCCAGGCCGGAGAGCACCAGGTCCCCCAGCTCCCGCGCGGCGGGGCTCCCTTCGGGGAGCTGGAGGTTCTTCTTCACCTGCGCGGACTGGCTGCCCGCGGTGGCGCGGCCGTCCTCCCACGCCGCCTTCTGGAAGACAGAGCGGCAGTGGACGACCTGCTCGGGCGTGAGGACCTGCGGGATGTGCACCATCATGAGGACATCCTCCCACGCCCGGTGAGCACCGAGCGCGCGGCTAGAACCGCACGTTCGCGGACAGCACCGCCGAGCGGGCTTCCGCCGGCACGGCCTGACCGCCGTAGTACGCGTCGTAGTAGAGCGTGTCGGTGAGGTTGTAGACGTTGAGCTGCAGGTCCACCTTCTTGAACGCGTAGCTGGCGAACGCGTCGAAGCGCCAATAGTTGGGCACCTTGGTGAGCAGCACCGTCGCGTTGGCCGGGTTGTTCACCGGCACGACGTCCTGGTACACGGCGCCACCGCCCAAGGAGAGGTTGTCCAGGAGGGCGTACGTGGTCCACAGCGAGAAGCTGCGCTTGGGCGTGTTCACCAGCCGCTGGCCCTCCAGGAAGTCATTGGTGTGCTCCTGGATGCTCGCGTCCAGGAACGTGTAGTTGGCGAACACGTTCCAGCGGCGCACCGGCGAACCCGCGACGCCCAGCGCGTAGCCCTGCACCCGCTGCTTGCCCTCCAGCACCGTGGGCGGGCCGTCCGGATCCGAGTTGGGCACGCGCGCGTTCTTCTTGTTGGTGCGGAAGACGGCGGCGTTGACGCTCAGGCGCTCCGCGATGAGGTCGGACTTGGCGCCGATCTCGAGGGTCTCGTTCTTCTCCGGGTCCAGCGTGACGGTGTCGTTGGCCAGCGTGGCCAGCTCCGCGCTCGGGTTCTGGGACGTGCCGTACATGCCGTAGACGCTGGTGTTCTCCGCCGGGTGGAGCACCAGGCCCACGCGCCAGTTGAACAGGCTGTTCTCCTGCTCGAAGGCGGCCACGTCACCGTTCGCGGCCTTGGTCTCGTAGTCGCTGTGCAGGTTGTCCAGGCGCAGGGTGCCCAGGACCTCCACGTACTTGCCAATCTGGATCTGATCCGACGCGTACGCGCCCAGGTTCCACTGGCGGCTGTAGTTGGTGGCGCCCGGGACGCGGTTCACGCCGGACAGGTCCGGGCTGTTGTCCGGATCGAACAGGTCCGCCGGCAGGTTGCCGGTCGCCGTGGTGAGGTTGACGCGGCCCAGCTCACGCTGCTCGCGGGACACGTCCAGGCCGAAGTTGGCGGTGTGCTTGAGGAAGCCCGTGTTGAACACGCCGCGCACGTCCAGTTGGTCCGCGAAGTAGGTGTTGTCCGTGGACGTCTCGAAGCGCTGGCGGCCGATGGTGGTGGGCGCCCCGGCCGGCGTCAGGCCGCGCGGCGCGGTGGGCCGGGGCGCCCACCACCATCGGCCGCCAGCGCTTCGAGACGTCC
>SECN01000510.1 GCA_004173515.1 Myxococcaceae bacterium
TCCACGCTGGTGGAGCGCGACATCCAGACGTCCATGGCCGCGCTGCGCGCCGGGGCGCTCGCGGTGCTCCAGAAGCCGGTGGGCCCGGAGTCGCCGGACTTCGAGGCGGACAGCCGCCGCCTGCGCGACACGCTCAAGGCCATGGCCCAGGTGAAGGTGGTGCGCCGCTGGCCGGACCGCACCGCCGTGCCGCCCACGCCGGTGGAGACACCCGCGCCCGGAGCGACGACACGCCCGGCCGTGCTGGCGCTGGCCGCGTCCACCGGAGGTCCCGCCGCGCTGTACCGCATCCTGTCCGACCTGAACGGCAAGGAGCTGCCCCCGCCCATCCTGGTGGTGCAGCACATCGCGCTGGGGTTCGGCTCCGGTCTGGCCACCTGGCTGGGCACGGCCACGAAGCTGCGGGTGAAGGTGGCCGAGGACGGCGAGCCGCTGGTGGCGGGCACCGTCTACCTGGCCCCGGACGACAAGCACCTGGGGGTGACCACGGACCACCGGGCCCAGGTGTCCGGCGCCGCCCCCATCCAGGGCTTCCGCCCGTCCGCCAACTGGCTGTTCCGCTCCGTGGCCCGGGCGTACGGGCAGGCGTCCCTGTCCGTGGTGCTCACCGGCATGGGGCAGGACGGCCTGGATGGCATCCGGGACGTCCACCAGGCAGGCGGGCGGGTGTTCGCCCAGGACGAGGCCACGTCCGTCGTCTACGGCATGCCCGCCGTCGTGGTGGGGGCCAACCTGGCGCATGAGGTCCTCCCGCTGGGGCAGATCGCACGCCGGGTGCAGGCGCTCTTCCAGCCAGGCGGAAAAGCCATCCCCTGAAGTGTCGCCTTAGCGAAATTCATCGGTGTTCTTCAGGGGACGGAATGGCGGCCCTGGTGTGGAGTGTCCATATCGGGTTCCAATCAGGGCCCCACCCTGAAGTCCCCCCCACCTCGATGAGTGCTCCCACGACTGGCCTGGCCTACGAAGCGGTCTTCGCCGCCATCCCCGATCCTGCCTACCTGTTGGATGGCACGGGCCGGCTGGTGGCGTGCAGCGCGTCCGGAGCCCGGGTGCTCGGGCGTGAGGCCACGGAGCTCCCGGGGCGTCACTGGAGCGAGCTGGGCCTGTCGTCCGAAGCCCTGAACGCGCTGGAGTCCGCGCGCGTCCGCGTGGTGACCCTGCGCGAGTCCGTCACCGTGGAAGCGCCGTGGCCGGGTTCACAGGGCCCGCGTCAGCACGCGCTGGTGCTCACGCCGCTGGCGTCGGCCTCGGATGTGCTGCCCTCCGTGCTGGTGACGGCGCGGGCGCTCACGGAAGCCGAGGCCGTCTATTCGCGCGCCCTGGAGCTGGAGCAGGCCGCGCGCGCGGAGGTGGAGACCGCCGAGCGCCGCCGCTCGTTCCTCTACCAGGCGATGACGACGCTGTTCACGCACCCGCCGGATCCGCAGGGCATGTACACGCTGCTGGCGCACCTGGCGGTGCCGGACCTGGCGGACTGGTGCCTGGTGGATGCGCTGGAGCAGGGCCCGTGGGTGGGCCGCGCGGCGGTGGCGTGCCTGGACCCCACGCAGCAGGAGCGCGCCAAGTACCTGCCCCTGCGCACGGAGCTGCGCGACGACGCGCCGGTGGGCCTGCTGCGCGTGCTGCGCACCGGGGAGCCGGAGCTGGTGCCCGCGGTGACGGATTCGCTGTTGCGCGCGGCGGCGGCGGAGCCCGCGCACCCCGCGCTGCTGGAGGCGCTCCAGGCGCGCTCGTACATGATCATCCCGCTGCGCGCGCGCGGCCACACGCTGGGCGCGGTGACGTTCGTGAGCTCCGGCTCCGGACGGCGCTACGGCCCGGACGACCTGGCGCTGGCGGAGGACCTGTGCCTGCGCGCGAGCCTCGCCATCGACAACGCGCGGCTGGTGGGTGAGTCGCGCCGGGCGGCCCGCGCTCGCGAGGACCTGCTCGCGGTGGTGTCGCACGACCTGAAGAACCCGCTGGGCGTGGTGCAACTGGGCGCGGCGCTGCTCCTGCGCGGCACGGCGGGCAAGCCGGGCGGCGAGGCGGTGGCGAAGCAGGCCAACCGCATCAACGACGCGGCCGAGCGCATGTCGCGGCTCATCTCCGACCTCTTGGACTGGGGCCGCCTGGAGGCGGGGCACCTGCCGCTGGAGCTGGGCGAGAACTCCGCCATGGCGCTGGCCACCGAGGCGCTGGAGGCCATCCGGCCGCTGGCGGAGGCCAAGGGGCTGCACCTGGAAGCGGACCTGCCGCCGGAGGCGCTGCGCGTGAAGTGCGACCGCAGCCGCGTGCTCCAGGTGATGGGCAACCTCTTGGGCAACGCGGTGAAGTTCACCCCGCCGGGCGGCACGCTCGCGGTGCGCGCGGCGACGCGCGGCGCGGAGGTGTCCTTCGACGTGCGCGACACCGGCAACGGCATCGCGCCGGACGCGCTGCCGCACATCTTCGACCGCTACTGGCAGGCGCGCGACGCGGCCAGCCGGGGCACGGGCCTGGGGCTGGCCATCGCCAAGGGGCTCGTCGAGGCGCACGGCGGCAGCATCCGCGCGGAGAGCACCCTGGGCACCGGCAGCATCTTCACCTTCACGCTGCCCGTGGCCCACCTGGGCCTGCCCGCCACCGTCACCCCTCCGGCGGGCATGCCGCTGTCGCGCCCGCGCGACACGTACGAGCACTGACGGACGAGCATCAACGCCCGTGCGTCCGGGCCCACGCAACGCCTCCGAACACCGGCGCCGTCAGCGCTCCTTCGTCCGCGTCCGCGCGGGCGGATTGAGCACCTCGCGCGTGTGCTCCAGGAACGCGCGGAACGCGGGCGACACCCGCGCGCGGCTGGGAAAGTAGAGGAAGAGGCCCGGCACCGACGCGGCGTACTCCTCCAGCACGAGCCGCAGCGTGCCCTCCTTCAACCGCGCCGCCACCTGTGACTCCGGCACGTAGCAGAGCCCCAGCCCGGCCTCCGCGAGCCCCACCCAGACGCGCTCGTCGTTGGTGGTGACGGCGCCGCGCACCGGCAGGCGCCACGTGCGCGAGCCCTTCTCCAGGTCCCACGGCAGCAGCGCGCCGGTGTTCGACGAGCGGTAGGCGAAGCAGTTGTGCGACAGCAGGTCCCTGGGCTTCCTCGGCGTGCCGTGACGCTTCAGGTACGCGGGCGAGCCCACCACCACGAAGCGGAACGGCGCGGACATCCGCACCGCCACCATGTCCCGCTCCAGGTACTCCTCCATCCGGACGCCCGCGTCGAAGCCCTCCGCGACGATGTCCGCCTTGCGGTTGTCCACCACCAGGTCCAGCTCCACCTTCGGATGGCGCTGGCAGAAGGACGGCACCAGCGGCGCCAGCAGGAACGGCAGCGCCCCGGAGGGCAGCGTCAGCCGCAGCGTGCCCGTCACCTCCCCCGGCCGGGCCGACGCGTCCTTGAGGGCCCCCAGCGCCTGCGCGACGCCCGGTCCCGCCTGCTCCATCAGCTTCCGGCCCGCCGCCGTCACCGCCACGCTGCGCGTCGTGCGCGACAACAGCGGCACGCCCAGCCGTTCCTCCAACTGGCGCACCGTGTGACTCAACGCGGAAGCGGACACCCCCAGCTCCGCGGCGGCGGGCGCGAACCCCCGGTGCCGGGCGACGGTGAGGAACTGGTGCAGCGCGTTGAGGGGCGTGACGGCCATTCCCAAGTTTTCTTCAGGAGTTCATCCGGATTCCACACCTTCTTCAGGCACGCGCCGCGCCGTATCCCTTCTCCTGTCTCGCGACGACGCACTTCCCTTCTCCCGCGAGCAGGAGTCCTGTCATGGCAAGCCCCACCCTTCCCCTGTCGGGCCGCATCGCGGTCATCACCGGCGCCTCCAGTGGCATTGGCGCCGCCACCGCGCTGCGCCTGTCCCGGGACGGCGCGAAGGTCGCGCTGCTCGCCCGCCGCCAGGAGCGCCTGGACACGCTGGTCTCCAGCATCACGCAAGGGGGCGGCCGGGCGCTCGCCCTGGGCGTGGACGTGCGGGACGCGAAGTCCGTGGCGGAGGCCGCGAAGGTCATCGCGGGCGAGCTGGGCGTCGTGGACCTGGTGCTCAACGGCGCCGGCGTCATGCGGCCCACCCCCATGGACGCGCACCGCACGGGGGACTGGGAGGAGATGCTCGACCTCAACGTGAAGGGCGCGGTGCGCATCGTGGAGACCTTCGTGGAGCCCCTGCTGGCCGCCGCGAAGGCCGGCGGGGCGGCGGACCTCATCAACATCTCCTCCGTCGCCGCGCAGTCGGTGTTCCCGAACTTCAACGTCTACAGCGCCACCAAGGCCGCCATCACGCACCTGTCCCGCCACCTGCGCGCGGAGCTGGGCCCCCGGTTCGTGCGGGTGATGGCCCTGGAGCCGGGCCTCGTGACGACGCCGCTGCACGACGGCAACGACGACCCGGGCGCCAGCGCATGGCTGAAGTCCGCCCGGGAGACCCTCACCTGGCTGTCCCCGGAGGAGGTCGCGGGCATCATCGCCTTCGCCACCGCCCTGCCCCGGCACATCAACTTCCAGCAGCTCACCCTCATGCCGACCCAGCAGGCCTGAGGCGTCCCGGACCGGGTCGGTCGGCCCCCTGTTGCCGCCGCCGGTCAAGCCGTGCCATGCAGTGCGCCTTATGTCCTTCATGCATCAGGCGCTGGTGTTCCTGGCCGCCACCGTGGTCGCCGTGCCCCTCTTCAAGAAGCTGGGGCTGGGCTCCGTGCTG
>SECN01000511.1 GCA_004173515.1 Myxococcaceae bacterium
GCGCCTCAACTGCGCGGCGGTGGTGGCGGGCGGCCGGGTGCTGGGGCTCGTGCCCAAGGAGAAGCTGCCCACCTACAACGTCTTCTACGAGGGCCGCACGTTCGGCCACGGCCAGCCGGGCATGGCGGAGACGCACAAGGGCGTGCCGCTGGGGGACTACCTGTTCCAGTTCGACTTCGGCGTGGTGGCGCCAGAGGTGTGCGAGGACATCTGGAGCGCGGATGGTCCCATGCGCCGCCGCGCGTACTCCGGCGGCGAGCTGGTGGTGAACCTGTCCGCGTCCCCCTTCCGGCTGGGCTTCTGGGACACGCGGCGCGAGCTGCTGGCCACGCGGGCCTCCGACCACCAGGTCACCATCGCGTACGCGAACGCGGTGGGCAGCAACGACGGCCTCATCTTCGACGGCGGCGGCTTCATCAACCAGAACGGCCGCCACGTGCTGGAGACGCCGCGCTTCCAGGAGGGCTACACCACCTCCGTGGTGGACCTGGACCGTACGCTGCGGCTGCGCACGGAGAACACCACCTGGCGCGTGGACCGCGAGTCCTGGGTGACGTCAGGCGGGCAGCAGGTGCCCACCGTGGACTGCACGCAGGTGAAGACGAAGCGCGACACGCTGGCCTACCCCGTGCCCGCGCACCGCAGCTTCTTCCTGCCCGCGCCGGACACCCGCCGCACCGCGCGCGTGGCGCTGTGCGAGGACGTCCTGGACGCGCTGGCGCTGGGCGTGGGCGACTACTTCGAGAAGACGCGCGCCTTCAAGCTGTTCGGCATCGCGCTGTCGGGCGGCCGGGACTCGCTGCTCACGCTGCTCATCGCGCACCGGTACGCGAAGCGCGCGCGGCCAGACGACCCGGGCTCGCTCATCCAGGCGTTCTACATGCCCAGCCCCTACTCCAGTCAGCAGACGCGCGACGCGGCGGAGACCATCGCGCGCGAGCTGGGCGTGGCCTTCCAGGTGGTCTCCATCGAAGAGGCCTTCGAGCGGGAGAAGGCCGCCGCCCAGCAGATGCTGGGCGAAGCGAAGCTCACCCCCATCACCGAGCAGAACATCCAGGCCCGCATCCGCGCCCAGCGCATGTGGAACTGGAGCAACTCCTGCGGGGGCCTGTTCCTGCAGACGGGCAACATGAGCGAGAAGTCCGTGGGCTACACCACCATCGGTGGCGACCTGATGGGCGCGCTCGCGGTCATCGCCAACGTGCCCAAGACGGTGGTGATGTACCTCCTGGACTACCTCCAGGAGACCACCGGCTACGAGGGCATCCGCAAGGTGCTGGCCAAACCCGCGGGGCCGGAGCTGGCGCATGATCAGGTGGGCGAAGAGGAGCTGATGCCCTTCCCCATCCTGGACGCGTGCTTCTACCTGCACGCGGGCGAGAAGCTCACCCCGTCCGAGATGCGCACCGCGCTCACCGCCATGTTCCCGGAGGTGGAGGCGGAGCGCCTGGGCGGGTACGTGGACCGCTTCGTGCGCCTGTTCCACCAGTCCATCTACAAGTGGGTGCAGGCGCCGCTGTCGCTGCACATCGGCAACCTGGACCTGGACCGGGAACGCGCGCTGCAATTGCCTGTCGTCACCGGCTCCGCGTGGCTGCGCGACGCCTGACGAATCCCTTTCACGCGTCTGTCTTTGACGCTGGGCAGGGGGGCGTCCGGGCCCTCCACCCCCGTGAAGTGGCTCTGAACCCACGCCTTTTCCCCTGGAGGGCGAGCGGGCAGGTCAGCTGTCCGTGACCTTCCGCGCAAGGCTTGCCGGACGTCGCGCCCAAGACAACCTTCATGTCAGTCAGTCGACGATGGAGGGATGGATGAAAGCGAAGATTCTGGCGGGCGCCATCGCGGCGCTCATGTACGGGACGGGCGCAGGTGCGGCGGAGAAGGATTGCCCTCCAGGGCAGGCCGCGGTCCACAAGGACAATGCGAACAAGGACAAGATGGCGCAGTCCTCCGCGGGCGAGGTCCAGGAAGAGGACCTCCTCATCGAGGAAGCGCCGGTGGATGAGTCGCTTCAGGGGACGGGTGGCAGTGGTTCCTCCGGGTCGTCGATGGATGACTCCTCCAAGAGCAGCCAGAGCCTGGGCAGCAGCGACCAGGGCCTGAGCAGCCCCAGCACGAGCGGCACCGGTGGCAGCGGCGCGGTCTACCTGAACATGCCGCTGCGCTGCGAGCCGGTGGATCAGTCGGGGACGGGTGGCAGCGGCGCCGTCATGCCGCAGAGCCAGCCTGTCGCACCGCCTCCCGCGGCCACGCCTCCGCCCTCGAGCGGCGGCATGAGCCAGAGCGGCAGCTCGCTGTCGGGCGAGGACGCCACGGGTGGCAGCGGCGTCGCCGCGCCTCCCCCGGCCACGGACTTCCGCCCCGCGGCGACGTCGGAAGACATCCAGCCGCTGGAGGTGGAGAAGAAGGACAAGAACGACAAGAAGGGCCTGACGCTGATGATTGGTGGCGGTGTGGAAGGCTACACCGGCGCCCTGGCTCCGCAGATTGCCCCCGGCCCCTCCGCGGCCGTGACGGCGTCGCTCAAGCCGACGTCCGTGCTGGGCATCGAAGTCGGCTACTCCGGCGCGTTGAACAACATCAAGGACGCCGGCGCCTTGGGCGCGGATGACGGTCCGGACCTGGTGCGCAACGGTGGCCAGGCGGCCCTGACGCTCGCCATCACGCCGACGGCGGTGCAGCCGTACCTCCTGGGCGGCATCGGCATCAGCAACTACCACTTCCGCGGCGGTGAGGCGCTCGGCTACAGCGACGACACCGTGGGCAACGTGCCGGCGGGCGTGGGCGTGCGCGGCCACTTCGGCAAGTTCACCGCGGACCTGCGTGGCTACTACAACTTCCTGTTCGACAAGCAGTTCGCTCCGGACATCGATCCGGGCGGCAGCGACCCGTCGGGCGGCGGCAGCTACACCACCACGCTGAACGTGGGTGGCACGTTCTGACCTGAAGCTTGAAGTCACGGCCTCCATGGCAGGAGCTGGCGGCGGGGTGTCCGGAATCATCCGGAGCCCCGCCGTCACTTTTCTTATTCCGCCACGGGGTGGGGCATTCAGGGAGGCGGGAGGCTGCGCCCGGCGTTAGAGTGCGCACTTTTCCATGGCGGATTCCCGCCTTGAGGAGCCTGGCATGAGCTTGGGAGTGGAAGACGTGAAGGTGGGGACGGGGGCGGAGGCGGTCGCCGGCAAGCGGGTGACGGTGCACTACGTGGGCACGCTCACGGACGGCAAGAAGTTCGACAGCAGCCGGGACCGCGGTCAGGGCTTCACCTTCGGGCTGGGCGCGGGCCAGGTCATCCAGGGCTGGGACCAGGGCGTCGCGGGCATGAAGGTGGGCGGCATCCGCAAGCTCACCATCCCGCCGGAGCTGGGGTACGGCGCCCGCGGCGCGGCGGGCGTGATTCCCCCCAACGCCACGCTGGTGTTCGAGGTGGAACTGCTGTCGGTGGGTTAGGACTGATTGCTCAGGACCTGACTTCAAGGACCCCGGAACAAGGAGAGGCCGTTCATGGCGACGCTCGAAATCACGAAGGACAACTTCAAGGAGACGGTGGGCAAGGACGGCATCGTCGTGCTGGATTGGTGGGCGACCTGGTGCGGCCCGTGCCGCGCGTTCGCGCCCGTGTTCGAGAAGACGTCCGAGCTGCACAAGGACATCGCGTTCGGGAAGATCGACACCGACGCGCAGCCGGACCTGTCCGGCGCCTTCCAGATCCGCTCCATCCCCACGCTCATGGTGTTCCGGGATGGCATCCTCCTGTTCGAGCAGCCGGGCGCGCTGCCCCAGGCCGCGCTGGAGGACCTCATCAAGCAGGTCCGCGCGCTGAACATGGATGACGTGAAGCGCGAGGTCGAAGAGCAGCGCAAGGCCAAGGGCGCTCCCGAGGCCTGACGTCCGTCCGGGGGCCCGCCTGTCCGCGGGCTGGCCCCTGAACCCGGATGCGCTACGGCGCGACGGCGGTGCAGACCCCGCCGCCGTTCAGGTGCGCCTGGTCCACGATGCTCTGGGTGACGAAGGCCTGGAGCGTGCGCAGGTCGTAGGCGCCGGGCTGGTAGAGGACCGGCTGTCCCTGCTCGTCCCGGAGCTCGCCTCCATCCAGCCCGTGCAGGTCCAGCAGGTCCTGGGACGCCAGCCCCTCCGGGGTGATGGCGCGGTTCGCGTCCGCCGTGGCGGCGATGGCCTCGAAGCGCAGCTGCACGCCGCGGTGGGTGCCCAGCCGGTCGTAGAACATGTGCTCGGCGTGGATGGTGATCTCCGCCTCCGCCACGGAGTTCTCCGGCACGACCAGGCCCTGCGTCCCGTCCACGCCGTTGACGCAGTCCACCATCCGCGCGCGCACGGGGAAGCCCATGCGGAAGGTGTAGAGGCCCCGCGTGGGGTCGCGGTGCTGCGCGCGGCCCTCCACGAAGTAGCTGAAGCCGCGCTCGCGCATCATCGTCAGGTCGTCCGCGGACACGGAGGTGCCCGCCACGGTGCGCGCCTCTGGCGGGCTCACCTGGAAGGACACCCCGTAGCGCCCTGCCTCCAGGCCCGTCAGCCCGGCGAGCGGCACGTCCTCCTTCTGCACGTCCACCAGCACGTGCTCCGGCGAGGCGTGCACGTCACCGGCCGCGGAGGTGAGGGTGAAGTCCCCCACGGACACCAGGTACTTGCTGAACTGCACGGACCAGCGGTCCTGGAAGAGGTGGTCGGCGTAGCCG
>SECN01000512.1 GCA_004173515.1 Myxococcaceae bacterium
GTCTCCGGCCCATGCGGGCGCGGAAAGAGCTGTCAGGCCCATCAGGGCCAGCGTCTGCAACGTTTTCAATGTCCCTCCAGGAAGCGGTCCGGGGGAGACCGCTCCTCCCTGCGCCCCGGAATCCACCGGGGCGCGATGCGACTTTTAAAAATGAAAGACTACGGGCAAGGCTTGATGGGCTTCGGGCACTCCAGGCCGGGCCCGGGGTAGCAGCACAGGTCGTCCTGGTCACGCGGCAAAACGTTCCAGCGGGGCCGCGCGGGACCCACGTGCTTCAGGTGGCCCACGACGTCGAAGGTGGCCGCCCGCATCTGCTTGCACTGGAGGGCCTTCGCCGCGTCGGCGTCGGTTTCGCTGCAGTCCGGGTTCAGGTCCGGCACCGCGTCCTTCAGTTGCAGGCTGATGCGCGTGCGCGAATCCGGCGCGTACTGGCAGGTCGCGTTGGCCGTCGCCGTGGCGTCCCGCACCACCGCGAGCGCCGTCTCGTTGCCCTTGAGGGTGTATTCCAGGGGCACGTTGGCCGCGACCAGCGTGTCGCCCGCGGCCGCCGTCACGCCGTCCGGGCCGAAGCGCACGCGCACCGGCTGGTCGCAGACGAGGTTGAGCCGGACGCCCGCGCTCAAGAGCTTGTTGGAGTTGACGGAGGTGGTGCCCGCCGTGAGCTTCGTGATGCGAGAAGGCACGGACGCGTCCAGGTTGGCGGAGGCGGGGCCCGAGGCGTTCATCTCCACCACGAACTGACCGAAGTTCGTGTACGTCGTGCGCTCCGCGCAGATGGTGCCGGCGAACTGGCCGATGCCCAGCGTGCAGTCGATGACGCACTGGCGCTCCGGGAGGTCCGGATCATCCGGCAGCTCCTCGAAGCAGTTGGTCCACGAGCGTCCGGCGCCGCTGCCCACCGGGCAGAACATGGGCATGTCGTTGTTGCCGTTGGCGTCGCAGTTCTTGAACACGCGCGGGAACTTCACCCGGCGCAGCTTCACGAGCGACGACTCCAGGCTCTCCATCTTGAAGTTGCGGTAGCTGTAGCCGCACAGCAGGTCGTCCAGGTAGGGCGAACCGCTGAAGCCGCACAGCCGGCCGTTGACCTCCACCGGAGGCACCTGGTCCAGGTACTTGTTCCACTCGCTCTGGGGCAAGAGCCGCACGTTCTCCCGCAGGGTCCAGGCCGGGAAGCTGATCTGCGTGGTGTTGGTGAACTCCGCCACCGTGCCGGACAGCGTCCAGATGAGGTCGCCCGAGTCCAGGCCTTCCGGGAACTGGTAGTTGTAGATGTACAGGCTGTTGAAGCGGCCCGGGTTGAAGCCGTCCGGCTCCGGCGTCTGGACGTTGGCGCCCACGACGTCCTTCTCCAGCACGCGGCAGGCCGTCATGTCCGTCACGTAGAAGCCGCTGGAGTCCGTGCCCGTCACCAGCAGCTTCATCTGCTGGCCGTTGTTCGGATCCGTCGGGCCGCAGTTCTGCACCAGCGGCTCGCCGGCCTCCGGGTTGCGCCCGATGCGCAGGAACTGCTTGATGAAGACGCTCGTCTCCGTGCCGCCGGTCGGCGTCTGGAGGCTCGCGATGCTGGGCTCCTCGAAGCGGATGGCGTTGGACAGGCCCGTGGAGAACGTGCGCGTCGCGGGCTCCGGGGGGACCTGCGTCAGGTCGCCCACGACGCCGCCATCCGAGTAGTCCAGGTCGAAGGGCTCGTCCTGCACCCAGACGTGCGTCTCGCCGTAGAGGTGGGCCACGCGCACGCTGCCGGTGCCCTTGCCGTCGGTCAGCTGCGCCCAGCGCTTGCTGTAGTCGCCGGTGATGTCACCCGGGACGACGCGGAAGGACACGGGCCCGTTGAAGCTCGTCAGCTCCCCGCCGTTGCCGTCCAGCGCGGTGATGGACAGGCCGATGTCGATGTCGCCGCGGGGCAGGTTGTAGAGGCACTCGGGCGTGCCGCGAACGGCGAGCGGCACCGCCGCCTGGTCGTTGCCGTAACGGGCGGCGCAGGAGTTCACCACCGGCAGCAACGTGGCGGCCGAGTCGCCGGTGGTCACCGACGTCACCTCCACGCGGAAGGAGGTGAGTCCGGTCGGCTCCTCGGACTGCTTCGTGTAGCAGCCGGCCGTCAGGGCCAGCGTGGTCATGAGCAGGAGTCGCTTCATTACTTCACCCTCCGCCCGATGCGGCCATCCTCGATGGCATTCGCGATGGGCATGGCAGTGGGCTTCTCACAGAACGAGCGCAGCTGGCTCGTCACGGTGCCGCAGGTGGGATTGGTTCCGCTGAGCAGGTCGCGGCAGGTGCAGCGGCCGGTGTACGGGCCCTGGGGCACCGCGCACTGGGCCTGGATGGCCTCCGGCGTCAGGTCCGCCACGCCGCAGCGCTGGGATGCATCCGCCGGCAGCTTGATGAGGTCCAGGCAGGAGCAGCTGCCGATCTTCTTGTTGAGCGCGTCCTCGAAGGTCTGGGACACGCGGCAGGCGCCCAGCGTCTTCTCATCCACCGTCCAGGTGCCGTTGACGAGCGAGCCGCAGCGCGTGCCGTTGCTGGACGTCGCGTTGCCGGCGAGCAGGTCCTTGCAGGAGCAGAAGCCCTGCATGTAGCCGATGAGCGAGTCGCGCAGGCTGATGCCCGTCTCGATGCGCGTGGTGTTGCGCTTGAGCACCGTGAAGCCGGAGCCGCCCTTGGCGATGTAGTCGTTCACCGCGATCTTGTACGTGCCGGTGGTGTCCAGGGGCTTGCCGTTGATCTGGATGTCGATGCCCGTGTGCGCCCAGCAGCGAGAGCCGCTGGTGTCCTCCAGGCACTGCCAGGGCGCGTGGCCCTCGCGGCCCGTCTGGGGGCAGTCTTCCTTGTAGGTGGCGGGCGTGCAGGGGATGCGCAGGTCGTTGAGCTGCACCTGGGCGCAGTCCATGGTGAAGCGGGCGCCGGAGACCTGGGCCTGGCTGACGCAGCCACGCTCGGCGGAGCGGTCCGCGACGAAGTCGAACATCTCCTGCATCTCCACGCCGGACAGGTACATGATGTTGATGGTGTTCTCGAACGGGAACACGTTGAACATCGCCTCCTGCGTCACCACGCCCGCGTAGAGGTTGTCGCGGATGCCCAGCGAGTTGGTGAGCGCCATCTCCGCTTCCACGCGGTTGCGCTTGCGCATGGAGTCCGCGGCGATGTTGCCCAGCGGCGAGTCACCGCCGTTGGAGTTGTTGCGGCGCTGCACGTCGATGGGCGCGTAGGAGAAGATGGACGTCAGCTGGAGCTTGAAGTCCATGCCCAGCACGTACGGAATCAGCATGTCGGAGACGGCCGGATCCTCCTGCCGGCGGCACTCCTCGATGGCCTCGCGCACGCCCGCGCGCTGGATGAACTCGCCCGGATCCCAGAACTCGGCCGGGTCGAAGCGCAGCTTGCGCATGGCCTCGTTGCACCACAGGCCGTCCACCGGGAACGCGTGGTAGTCCTGGCTGATGACCTCGCCGCCCTCGTCGGCGCCCTGCTGCGTGGGCATCTTCACGACCAGCTCCAGGCGGCCCACGTACTTGGCGAACGCGCCCGAGTGCGCCAGCACGACCTTGCGGCCGCTGGGGTCGGTGACGAGCTGCGGGGGGTTGAGCACCACGTGCAGGTGGCCGCCCAGCACCACGTCCATGCCGCTGACGCCCGCGATGTGCACGCGCACCACCGACTTGTCGTCGCCTTCCGGGCCGAACCACTCCAGCACCGTCCACGCGTCCTTCGCGCGGTTCACGAAGGGCTTCGCGCGGCTGTACTCGTAGTAGGCCTCGTAGCCCTGGATGAGGTCCTGGTCCTCGGTGAGGCCCAGGTGGCTGACGATGACGATGAGGTCCGTCACCGGGCGCAGCAGCTCCACGTACGCGCGCGCGGCCTCGTTCTGCTCCAGCGGGGTGACCTGCAGGCTGTTGCCACCCTCCACGATGGAGTTGAGCGAGGAGATGTTGGCCATGCCGATGACGCCCACCCGCAGACCCTTCACCGTCTTGATGGTGTAGGGGTTGGTGACCATCGACGTGCCGTTGCTGCCCGCCGCCTTCGGATCATCCCAGAGGTAGTTGGCGGCCAGGAGCGGGAAGTTGGCGAAGTTGCGCGCCTTCTGCGTGAAGTTGAGCGCGCCTGCGTCGAACTCGTGGTTGCCCACCACGGCGGCGTCCAGGCGGGACTCGGACAGGAAGCGGAACTCCGCCTCGCCCGTGTTCACGTTGAAGATGGGGGCGCCCTGGAAGCAGTCGCCGGAGTCCAGGTGCAGCACGCGGTCGCCGCGCTTGCGCTCGCGCTTGAGGATGGACGCCATGCGCGTCGCACCGCCAAAGGGACCGGCCTCTGGAATGAGCTCCAGGTCCTGGTCCGTCTTCAGCGGGGTGAAGTCGTACGGCACCAGCCGCGAGTGGATGTCAGAGGTATGAAGGAGGGTAAGACGCACCTCTTGACCTTCGAGGTGGTAATCCTGGCCTTCCAGCACAGGCATGCACGAGGCGAGGGCCAGGGCGCAGGCACAGAAGAGGCCGAGCAGTGCGCGACACATTCGTGGCGGATCCGTGATTCAAGAGAGTGACGACTTGAGGACGGCGCAACCTACGGGATCAAGGGTGCACGGGCAAGCAACGCCACCGTGGCACCTCCACCTACCAGGGCAGCAGGAGAGCAGGCAGACATGCGTCCCAGCAGTTCCAATGTGACTGACATCGAGATCATCGAGGAACCGCCGCGCGTCAGACAGAAGCGTGGAAGTCCTGACGCGCATGAACCTGCGACCCGCGGCGTACTTCCGACGCGAGCAGACGTCGTCCATGACGGTGCCGGACCCGGTGAGCTACCTGCGCGTGGAGGAGATCGTCGCGGGGCTGCTGGAGCCCTCCGACAAGGGCGAGGAGGGGCTTCGCCGTCGCGCGGCGGAAGAGGTGAAGGAGGAGGCGGGCTACGCGGTGCGGCCGGAGGACATCCAGCTTCTGGGCGGCGCGTTCTTCCTGGCGCCGGGCATCCTGTCGGAGAAGGTCTTCCCGGCGGCGGTGGACGTCACGGGCGTCGAGCAGGGCGAGGTCGAAGGCGATGGCTCCCCTCTAGAGGAGGGCATCCACCTGCAATGGCGGCCGGTGACGGCGGTGCTGGAGGCGTGCCGGCGCGGTGACATCGCGGACGCGAAGACAGAGGTGTCCCTCACGCGGCTGCTCGCCCGGCTGGGCTGAAGCGCCGCGGGAAGGTGACGGACCGTGACGGGCGGGAAGCGGCTTGCTGCTTTCCGCGTCGCGGACGGACGGGGTAGGGTGCGCCCCGTCCCTTCATCCTGCAGGCGAGGTTCGTCGCATGTCGTTGCCCCCGTGGCTGACCCAGCTGTTGCCCATCGTCATCCTGCTCGGGGCCATTGGCCTGGTGCTCTCGCGACTGCCCCGTGTGGAGCTGGGGCACACCGACGCGTTCCGCCGCCGCCGCTTCTTCAACTGGTTCCCGCTGGGGCTCACGTACGCGTTCCTCTACATGGGGCGCTACAACCTCAACGTGGCGACCAGCGCCATGGGCCAGCAGACGT
>SECN01000513.1 GCA_004173515.1 Myxococcaceae bacterium
ATCACCTGCACCACGGTGCCGTGGGGGACGCCTTCGTCCGCCTGGACAATCACCACGGTGTCGGGGTTCTGGTTCTTCGCGTTGTCGAAGGCCTGCTTCAGCTCCGCCTCCGCGACGACGTTGCCCGCGAGCACGAAGCGGCCATCCGCCAGCACCGCCACGGACAGGTCGGTGGTGCGCGCGGTGACGTCCGCGGCGCCGCCCTTGGGCAGGTTCACCTTGAGGCCCGCCTTGGCGCCGCCGCCCGGGCCCTGCTGGGTGATGACCGAGCTGGTCACCATGAAGATGATGAGCAGCACGAGCATCACGTCCGTCAGCGGCGTGATGTTGATCTCCGCGAAGCCCGCGCCCTCCACCTCGTCGTCGCCCGAGCCGGGCGTCTTTCCCATGGCCATGGTGGGCGTGTCTCCTTACGAGGCGGGCTGCGGATCCGGGCGGGGAGCAGGCGGCGTGGCGCCCTCGCGCGGGGGCGGCGTGGCTTCCGGCAGCGGGCCGCCGGCGGAGCGCTCCTTGAGGATCTCCGCGAACTCGTCGCCCAACAGGCGCAGCTCCACCAGCACGCGGGACAGCCGGGCCTGGAAGTAGTTGTAGAAGACCATCGCCTGCACGGCGACGAGGATGCCCACGGCGGTGGCGACGAGCGCCTCGGAGATGCCCGTCATCACGGCCGCGGAGCCGCCGGTGCCGCCGGCCTCCACGTCCACGCCCAGATCCTTGAAGGAGCGCATGATGCCGGCCACGGTGCCGAAGAGGCCCACGAAGGGCGTCGTCGAACCGATGGTGGCCAGCAGCCACAGGTTGCGCCGCAGCTTGAGTCCCACCTGGGCGCGCTCGCGCTCCACGGCGGACTCGATGCCATTGCCGCCGCTGGCGCGGCTGCGCTCCCAGCGGTCGAAGCCCGCGAGGAAGATGTCGGCGGCCACCGCGTCGGAGCGCTCGGCGGCCGTGCGGGCCGCGGCCACGTCCCCACGAAGCAGGTGCTTGTGGACGATTTCGCCCAGGTTGCGGGACCGCTCGCTCACACCCCAGAGGGCGATGAGCCTTTCGATGGCCACGCCCAGGGCCACCACGGAGGCGCCCAGGAGGAGGGCGAGGGTGACGCCGCCCAGGCGAAGGTAATGAAGTAGATCGTTCAGGCTCATGGTTGATGACCGGGCAGGGAGCCCTGGCTCACACTAGGACATATGAACCGCGCAGCCGCCGCAATCTTCCTGGCCCTCCTCTGTTCGGCCTGCCCCAAACGCCTCGATCCACCTTCCTCTCCATCACCCGCCCGGGCCTCATCCACCTGGAGACGTACGACTTCTTCAACCGCCCGGTCGCCTCGCTCGTGTCCGACGGGACACGCTTCGGCGTCTACCAGGCCCAGGGCAACACCTACTACCAGGGGCCCTCCAGCCCGGAGAACGTGTCCCGCTTCCTGCCCATCGTCCTGCCGAGCGAGGAGCTGGTGGCCGTCATGCTGGGGCAGGTGCCGCTGTTGCCCCCGGAGTCCATGACCCTGGCGCTGGACGAGAAGGAGCGCGTGTACGTGCTCACGCTGGTGCGCGGCGCGGCGACCCAGACACTCCGCGTGGATCCCCGACACCTGCGGGTGGTGAAGAGCGAGGTCCGGGGCGTGCCCGGCTACGACCTGGCGTTCGAGGACTTCAAGCAGCGCGGCGAGCTGCTCTTCCCCGGCAAGGTCATCCTCACGGCTTCCCAGGCGGACACGAAGCTGGAGCTGCGCTACACGGAGATCACCCTCAACGGCCGCCCGGACCTGACGCTCTACGAGCTGACGGCCCCGGAGGGTGCGAAGGTGGTGGACGTGGACGAGCGGGGTCGGGAGCTGGGTGGGGGCGCGGTGTCGCCACCGCCCCCGGCGCCGGGTTCCTGAGCTTCCAGGCGTCGAAAGGCAGCGCCCCGGCCCAAGTCGGGTACACTGACGCGCACGACATGGCACAGATCAAGCTCGGAGAACTGCTGATCAAGGCGAACGTCCTGCAGGAGAGCCAGCTCAAGGCGGCGCTCGCCGAGCAGGCCAAGTGGGGCGGGAAGCTGGGCGAGATCCTCGTCCGGATGAACCTCGTCTCTGCCGCCGCACGTGAAGGCGAAGATTCCCTCGCAGACGGCGCGCGACTTCTCCGTCGTGCCGCTCCAGCTTCGGGATGACGGCAAGACGCTGGTGGTGGCGATGTCGGACCCGCTCAACGTGCGGGTGCTCGACGAGCTCCGGGCCCTGTCCAAGTGCCGCATCGTGGCCAACGTGGCCGGGCGCACGTCGGTGGCGCGGGCGTTCGCGCGCCTCTACGAGGAGTCCGCGGAGCTGGAGGACGCGGACACCAACTTCAAGGTGGTGGACGCCCAGGGGCGCACCGTCGTGAAGAACCTCAAGGACCTGGAGGCGGCCGGCGCCGCCGCCACCGCGCCCGCCCCGGCCCGTCCGGCGGCCCCCGCGCCCCGTCCGGCGGCGGCCCCCGCGGAGGCGCCCCGGCAGGCACCCTCCGGCAGTCCGGCGGATCTGCTCAAGAGCGTGGAGGAGGTCCAGCGCAAGGAGGTCGCGGCGCTCAAGGCCATGGTGGAGCTGCTCATCGAGAAGGGCGTTTTTTCCCGCGAGGAATACCTCGCCAAGGTCAAGCGGTAGCCAGCGGCCATGCGCAAGAAGATTGGTGAACTCCTCGTCCAGGCCGGAGTGGTCACGGACGAGCAGGTGAAGCAGGCTCTTGCCTCCGGGCGGCGCGGTCAGGGCCGCAAGCTGGGGGAGGTGCTGGTGTCCATGGGCCTGTGCACGGGCCGGGACATCGCGCGCGCGCTGGCGGCGCAGCACGAGCTGCCCTTCGTGGAGATCCCCGAGTACATCCCGCACGGGGTGGCCTCGCTGGTGTCCATGGACTTCCAGACCGAGCACCGCGTGCTGCTCTTCGCGCTGGAGCAGGACGGCAAGCCCCTGAAGGTGTTCGTCGCCTCCTCGGACGACATGGATCAGGCGCTCGCGCGGGGGCGGGGCGAACCGCTGGACATCGTGGAGGCCGAACCCATGGATGAGATGGACGACGCGGACGACTCGCCGGACATCCTGCCGTCGCCACCGCCCGCGCCCGCACGGTCCTCCGCGCGTCCGCCCGCGCCGCCGCCGCTGGACTGGGACCTGCCGCCCCCGCCGCCGTCCGACTCGCGCCCCGACGGCGCGGACGTGCTGGAGGACCTGCTGGGCGCCAAGCCCCGCGCGGCGCCGCCGAAGACGACCACGCCGGACTTCTCCGAGGAGGACCTGGCGGTGCTGGACGACATCGAGCGCATCTCGCGCGGCGAGGAGGCCAGCCTGGACACGGAGAAGGTGAAGCCCGCGCGCATGGTCGCGAGCCTCATCCGCCTGCTCATCCGCAAAGGCCTCATCCAGGAGTCGGAGTTCCTGGAGGAGCTGGCCCAGAAGTGAGCGGGGCCGCGCCGGCGTCGGACCCCTCGGCCCCGCTGCTGGACGTGCGCGGGCTCACCACCCAGCTTTCGCTGGAGCGAGGGCCGGTGCGCGCGGTGGACGGCGTGTCCTTCACCGTGCCTCCCGGAGGCACGCTGGGGGTGGTGGGGGAGAGTGGCTGCGGCAAGAGCCTCACGGCGCTGTCGGTGATGCGGCTCATCCCCACGCCGCCCGGCCGGGTGGTGGCCGGCGAGGTGCTCTTCCGGGGACAGGACCTCTTGCGCCTGCCGGAGCCGGAGATGCGGCGCGTGCGCGGGCGGCACGTGGCCATGGTCTTCCAGGAGCCGATGACGTCGCTCA
Source organism: Myxococcaceae bacterium (assembly GCA_004173515.1). Lineage (GTDB taxonomy): Bacteria > Myxococcota > Myxococcia > Myxococcales > Myxococcaceae > Corallococcus. The sequence goes on from SECN01000513.1 coordinate 3,758, forward strand.
ACCCCGTCTTCACCGTGGGCGAGCAGATTGGCGAAGGCGTCCGGCTGCACCTGAAGGCCACCCGGGCGCAGGCGCGCGAGCGCGCGGTGGAGATGCTCCGGCAGGTGGGCATCCCCGCCCCCGGCGAGCGCGTGGACGCGTACCCGCATCAGCTCTCCGGCGGCATGCGCCAGCGCGTGATGATCGCCATGGCGCTCGCGTGCGACCCGGCGCTGCTCATCGCGGACGAGCCCACCACGGCGCTGGACGTCACCATCCAGGCGCAGATTCTGGACCTGCTCAAGCGGCTGCAGACCGAGCGCCACATGGCGGTGATGCTCATCACCCACGACCTGGGCGTGGTGGCGGGAAGCTGCGATGCGGTGGCGGTGATGTACGCGGGCCGCATCGTGGAGCAGGCCCCGGTGAAGGAGCTCTTCGCCCGGCCCGCGCACCCGTACACGGCGGGCCTGCTGCGCTCCATCCCGTCCCTGCACGACGCGGGCGCGGCGGTGGAGGGGGAGAAGCGCCGGCTGAAGGCGATCCCCGGCATGGTGCCCTCGCTGGGAGCGCTGCCCTCCGGGTGCGCGTTCCGCGACCGGTGCGACCGCGCCTCTGAATTGTGTGCCCGCGTCACGCCCGCGCTGGAGTTGAAGCGCGGAGGCCAGTGGGCCGCCTGCCACCATCCGGTGCCCGCGCCATGAGCGAACCGCTGGTCCAGGTGCGCGACCTGAAGGTGCACTTCCCGGTGCGTGGCGGCTTCTTCGGGCGCGCGAAGGGCGCGGTGCGCGCGGTGGACGGCGTGTCCTTCGACGTCGCGCGCGGCGAGACGCTGGGCCTGGTGGGGGAGAGTGGCTGCGGCAAGAGCACGCTGGGTCGCGCGGTGCTGCGGCTGCTGGACCCCACGGCCGGCTCCATCCGCGTGGACGGGCGCGAGCTCACCGGCCTGTCGCAGCGCCAGTTGCGGCCCCTGCGCCGGCGCATGCAGCTCGTCTTCCAGGATCCGTACGCCTCGCTCAACCCGCGCATGACGGTGGAGGACATCCTCGGAGAGCCCTTCGCCATCCATGGCCTCGCGAAGGGCAGGGCGCGCGAGCAGGAGGTGCTGTCGCTGCTGGACGCCATGGGCCTGCCGCGCGAGGCCCGGCACCGCTACCCGCACGAATTTTCCGGCGGTCAGCGCCAGCGCATCGGGATTGCACGTGCCATCGCGTTGCGTCCGGACCTGGTGGTGGCGGACGAGCCCATCAGCGCGCTGGACGTCTCCATCCAGGCGCAGATCGTCAACCTGCTGGTGGACCTGCAGCGCGAGCGCGGGCTGACCTACGTCTTCATCGCGCACGACCTGAAGATCGTGGAGTACGTGTCCACGCGCGTCGCGGTGATGTACCTGGGCCGCATCGTGGAGGTGGCGCCCTCGCGCGTGCTGTACGCGGGGCCCCGGCATCCGTACACGCAGGCGCTCCTTTCCGCGGTGCCCGTGCCGGATCCGGAGCGTCCCCGCACGCGCCTGCTCTTGCCGGGCGAGCCTCCCTCGCCGCTGTCGCCGCCGTCCGGGTGTTCGTTCCACCCGCGCTGCCCCTACGTGATGGAGCGCTGCCGGCGTGAATCGCCGCCGCTCTACCCGCTGGGAGACGGCCACGCCGCGGCGTGCTTCCTGGCCGAAGGGGACGCGCAGCGCGCCGGGCCCGTTGCCCCTGTTTCCGCGTCCGACGGAGGTCCCGGTGTTCTGGCTCAGCCATCATCACGCGGATGAGTTCAACCGCACGTACCTGCTGGGCGGGGTGCGCGTGTGCGCGCGCTGCCTGGGCACCTACCCGGTGCTCGCCGCCGTCTTCGTGGGGCTGTTCGCGCTGAAGGCGCCGCTTTCATGGACGTGGGATGTGCCGGTGGGCGTGGCGCTCATCCTGCCGGCCCTGGTGGACTGGGCGGTGGGGCGCTTCCGGCCGGCCTCCGGCAACAACGCGGTGCGCACGCTGACCGGGGTGTTGCTGGGGCTGGGACTTGGCCGCTCGCTGTACATCCACGTGCAGCGGCCCCTGCCGGCGGTATTGCTGGCGCAGGCACTGCTGGTGACAGGGGTGGCGGTCCCTGTCATTCTCGCCACTTACCGGCGTCCACGGCCGGAATAGACCTTTCCCGTGGGCCTGTCCGTTACAGGCACAGGGCGGGAAGGGGATGGCACCCGTGGCTTCATGGGCACAGGGGGAGTGTTGGCACCCGAAACCTCAGACGAGCGGCTGATGCTCGCCTTCCAGGCGGGAGACGCGCGCGCGTTCGAAGCGGGATGAGGGACGTCCGTTGGGCGAGGGGCTGCCGGACTCCGGTGCCAGTCCGGAGCGCGGGGCGCACAACGCGCGCCTGCGGCCCCTGCTGGAGCGGGCCCTCGCGGGCCTGCCGGAAGAGCAGCGCGAGGTGTTCGTGCTGCGCGAGTACAGCGGCATCCCGTTCAAGGAGATCGCCGAGGTGACGGGCGTGTCCGAGAACACGGTGAAGAGTCGGATGCGCTACGCGTTGGAGGGACTGCGCCGTCGTCTGGGAGAGCTGGGCGTGGATGGCGACCTGTCGGAGGATGGAAGGACGGTGGCGGGATGAGTGCCCAGAATGCCCATCGGACATCCGCGGCGTGCGCTCCACGATGGCGCACCTGTCGGTGGAACCGGCGCCGGACGCCGGCCTGGAGTCGCTGCTGGCGTATGCGCAGCAGTCCGCGCGCCGCGCCGCCGCGGGGCCGGAGCCCAAGCCCTCGCGCTGGCGCCGCTGGCTGTTGCCCGCGGTGGGGCTGGCCACGGTGAGCACCTTCGGCATCCTGACGCTGGAGGTCAGCAGGGACGTCAACCTCCAGCCGTCGCTCAAGGCGGAGCCTGCCGCCGCGATGCAGGCGAAGGCGGACTTCGACGGAGCGTTGGCTCCTGCTGGCGCTCCTCCCCGGCCGGTGTCTCCTCCGGCCAGGAAGGCCGCGCCGGCCCCCGCGCCCGCGGAAGGCGCGCTGCTGGACCGTGCGCAGGCGATGCAGGCGGAGGCCTCCGTGGGCGCCAAGGGCGGCGGCGAAGGCCGGCCCTCGGACTGGATGAACGCGGGCAGCGGTGGCGCGATGCTGGAGCGGCGGCGTGCGCAGGGCACCAAGGAAGTCGCGAAGAAGATGTCCGGCTTCAGCAAGGCGGCGGAGCCGGAGATGGACACGCTCTCCGCGCCGTCGGCGGCGCTGGGCGCGGAGGCGAAGGACTCCGCGCTCGCCCAGGACACGCGCGGTGGAAGCCTCGCGGGCCTCGGCGTCAGCACGGGCATCGGCAACGGGGGCGGTGGCAGCGACAAGGCTCGCAAGCAAGAGAGCAGCGCGTTGCGGCTGGGCGGCGCGTCCTATGGACGGGGGCTCGCCACCCACGACGATGAACTCGCGGAGGAGGCCGCGCCACCGCCGCCGCCTCCGTCCGCGGTCGCCGCAGCGCCCATGGCCCCTTCCACGCCGCCGATGCCCACGGGCTCCGTCCAGCGGGATCAGCCGGCCCCGGGCAAGACGATGGCCTCCGCCGGGTCCGCGCCCCCCGCCGAGCCTCTGCCCGTGACCGCTTCCAAGCCGAAGGCCGTGCTCGAGGAGAAGGCGGCCCGCTCGGAGGCGATGACCGCCCGCGACCTGTCCCGTCAGGCGCAGCAGGCCGCGAGCCAGGGTGACCGCGCCCGGGAGTCCCAGTTGCTGCGCGCCGCGCTCGCGGCAGGAGCCACCGGCAACGAACGCCTGTCGCTGCTCTCGCGCCTGTGCGAGTCGGAGTACGCGCAGGGCCGCAGGACGGAGGGCGCGGAGGTCTGCGCGCGCATCGTCACCGAGGCGCCGGGTTCCGAAGCGGCCCAGCGGGCCGGGATGTGGCTGGGGCAGGGCGCGGAGATGACCGTCCCCACCAAGGCTCCGGCCCAGGCAGCCCCCGCGTCCCAGAAGAAGTAGCCGCGGTGCCGCCGGAGGGCGCGGGCCCTTCCGGAGGACGGTCCAGTCCAGATGACCGATGCAGGGGGCCCCCGGAGCCTGGATACTGGGAGGATGACGCCCAGCCCCCGGAAGACCGCACCGCGCTCCCTGCGCCGGGCCCGTCGTGGCCAGGCGATGGTCGAGTACTCGGTGCTCAACTGGGTGCTGCTCGTGGCGCTCGTCGTCGGCGCCACCGTGAAGATCCGGTGGTCCGAGGACCGGCAGACCAACGTCATCGACCTGTTCCTCGAGGCGTACGAGATCTACTACGACTCGTTCTACTTCGTGCTGAACCTGCCGTTCCCCTGACGCAGGGCGCCGCGCGGATCATCCGGCGGAAGCGCGGCCCAACCCAACAGGCAGGGAGGCTCAGGCACCCCCGGGTGTCCTGGGATTCCGTTCTATCGTGAGAGGTGGTTTTGACACCTGCTCTGGCGCATGGCTAACATCCCACCCGTTCGCGCCCTGGCACCGCCCCCTCGTCAAAGCTGTCTTGCCGCCACGACGGCGCCCCACCGTTCTGGAGGACCTTGAACCATGTTGAAGGGTAAGACCCCGCTCGTCGTCGCGCTGGTGCTCGGTTTGCTCGCGGGCGGACATGCCCGAAGGCACGGTCATCACGTACGAGATGATCTCCCAGCGCTCCGTGCCCGAGCAGTTCGTCACCTCGTCGGTGGTGAAGCCGGACTCGGCCAACTACATCGTGAACCAGAAGGTGCTGGTGGCGCTGCAGGCCGGCGACCCGATCCTCTGGAGCCAGTTCGAGACGACGAAGGCCGCCGAGCGCCTGTCGACCAAGGTGCAGAAGAAGGCGCGCGCCATCACCATCGAGGCGAAGCAGACGACGGCGGTCGGCGGCTGGATCCGCCCCAACGACCACGTGGACATCATCGGCACGTTCCGGGATCCGCAGACCGACGAGAGCGTCGCCGTGACGCTGCTGCAGAACATCATCGTGGTCGCCACGGGCAAGATCACCGGCACCACGAACATCAACCTCATCCCGGAGAACCAGCGCGAGTACAGCAACGTGTCGCTGATGGTGCTGCCGGAAGAGGCGGAGATCCTGGTGCTCGCGGCGGAGCTGGGCAACCTGACCCTGTCGCTGCGCAACGAGGACGACGTGGACCTCATCGAGGAGCGCGGCCGCGCCACCATCAGCACGCTGCTGTCCGGCGAGCGCACCCGGGTGCTGGAGCAGAAGCGCCGGGAGATCATCCAGATCATCAAGGGCGGTGGCGGCGAGAAGGCCTCGGCCGGCTCTCCGTAGTGGCCCGCCGGGGCTGCTTCGTCTGAAGCGGCCCCGCTGGCTTCTCCCTCTTCCTCACGGGGATTCGCGCCCATGCTCGCAGGTATCGTCCTCCTCCTCGTCACCGGCTCGGTGTTCTTCTTCAGCCTGGTGATCTTCAGCGTCCTGTCGAAGGCGTATGAGCAGTACCAGGAGCGCTACGTCGCCAAGTCGATGAACGACTTGAGCGACATGTTCCTCTTCATCGATGCGCGGCAGATGTTGATCCTCAACATCGCGTGCATGTGCCTTCTGGGCATCCTCAGCTACATCATCTTCAACCCCATCCTGGCGCTGCTCGCGACCATCTTCGGCTTCTTCCTGCCGATGCTGATGGTGAAGCACTACCGCAAGCGCCGGATCAAGAAGTTCAACGTGCAGCTGGTGGACGCGCTGCAGGCCATGGCCAACGCGTTCAAGGCGGGCCTTACGTTCCCGCAGGCCATCGAGCACGTGGCGCGCGAGGCGATGCCGCCGCTGTCGCAGGAGTTCGGCCTGTTCGTGAAGGAAGTGAAGCTGGGCGTCCCCCTGGAAGAGGCCCTGGTGAACATGGGCCGCCGCGTGGGCAGCGACGACCTGGAGCTGGTGGTGGTGTCCACCAACATCGCGCGCCAACTGGGCGGCAACATGGCGGAGATGTTCGAGACCATCTCCACGGTGATCCGCGAGCGCTTCCGCCTGGAGGGCAAGATCGACGCCCTCACGTCACAGGGCAAGCTGCAGGGGTGGATCGTCGCGGCCATGCCGGCCGTCCTCGGCATGGTGCTCAACTACATGCGTCCGGACCTGATGGAGCCGATGTTGGATCACTTCTTCGGCTACATCCTGGTGACCATCATCGCCATCATGGAGATCATGGGCATCCTCATCATCCGGCGCATCGTCAACATCGACATCTGAAACGAGGCGCACCGTGCAGGAGATTCTGACAGCCATGCTGATCGGCGGTTCGGCGCTGCTGACGGCGGGCGCCGTGGCGTTCCTGGGCGTGGGCATCTACCACAACGTCCTGGAGCACTTCCTCACGGAGGTCCGCGACGAGTCCGCGGGCGGCATGAAGGGTGTGGGCTCCGTCGCCATCCGCAAGCTGGGGGCGATGAACCGGCGCTTCATGTGGCCGGGCTACGAGTCCAAGACGCGCCGCAAGCTCATCAAGGCGGGCGAGCCGTCGCAGTACAAGCCCGAGGACATCATGGCGCTGCAGGAAGTCAGCGCCTTCCTGGCCCTGCTGGCCGGCCTCTTCGTCGTCAACGGCATCGGGATGAACCTGGCCTGGTCGCTGTTGGTGATGCTGCTGGGCCTGTTCTATCCGCTCATCTGGTTGAACGATCAGGTCAAGCGCCGCCACCTGGCCATCAGCCGCGCGCTTCCGTACAACCTGGACCTGCTGACGCTGTCGGTGGAAGCGGGCATGGACTTCACGGGCGCGCTGGCGAAGGTGGTGGAGAAGGGCCGCCAGGGGCCGCTGCGCGAGGAGCTGCAGCTGGTGCTCAAGCAGCTCAAGATGGGCAAGACGCGTGAAGAGGGCCTGAAGAGCATGATCGCGCGCGTGGACCTGCCGCCCCTGACGACGTTCGTCACGGCGCTGATCCAGGCGGACAAGATGGGAACGAGCCTGGGCAAGGTGCTGCGCATCCAGTCCACGCAGATGCGCATCGACCGGACGCAGCGCGCGGAGAAGCTGGCGGGTGAAGCGCCGGTGAAGATGCTCTTCCCGCTCATCGCCTGCATCTTCCCGACGGTGTTCATGGTGCTCTTCGGGCCCATCGTGTTCCAGTTCATGTACGGCAACGTCGGGGGCTAGTCCTCTGCCCATCCTGCTCACCATCACCCAGGGGCTCCAGGTCGGGAGGGAGCTCGCCTTCGAGCAGGCCGAGGTGAAGATCGGCCGGACCTCGGAGAACGACCTGGTGCTGCATGACCACGGGGTCTCCCGGCGTCATGCCCGCATCACGGCGCGGGACGGGCAGTACTTCGCCGAGGACATGGGCAGCGCCAACGGCACGCAGCTCAATGGCCAGTCGCTCGCCGGCCAGAAGCAGCTGCGCGACGGGGATCGCATCACCGTCGGCCCGGTGGAGTTCACCTTCGTCTGGATGCCCCAGGACGACGAGGCGGACGTCACCCGGCCCATCCGCAGGGTGCTCGCGCCGCCGCACGCGCAGGTGTCGCCGCCGCCGGGGCTGGAGCAGGCGACGCTCGCGGAGATCGAAGCCGCGCCGACCAGCTACCAGCAGCAGCTGCCGGTGATCGCAAGGCCCTCCTTCCTGCCGACCCCGCAGCGCGCCGCTCCTGCCGCGGCCGCGGCGAAGAGCCAGGCGACGTCCGCGACACCGCAGGGTCCGTCCCCAGCGAAGAAGCCGGAGGCCGTGGTGCCTCCGCCGAAGCGGCCCTCCGCGCCGGACCTCCCCGCGGTCAACGTGCCCGCTCCGGGACTCCCTGTTCTCCGGCCGCCCACAGCGACCCGGGGGGCCGGGCAGGGGACGCCCGCGCAGGGCCGCTCCTCCGCGCCGGGTCCTTCCGCCGCGAGCGCTCCCGCGCAGGCTCGTTCCTCCTCGCCGGGTCCTTCCGCCGCGAGCGCTCCCGCGCAGGCTCGTTCCTCCTCGCCAGGGCATTCCGCGGAGGGTGCTCCGTCGCAGGGACGTTCCCCTTCGCCAGGACATTCCGCGGAGGGGGCTCCGTCGCAGGGACGTTCCTCTTCGCCAGGACATTCCGTGGAGGGGGCTCCGTCGCAGGGGCGACCTTCCTCGCCAGGACATTCCGCGGAGAGTGCTCCCGCGCAGGGCCGCTCCTCCTCGCCAGGGTCTTCCTCCACGGGGGCCTCCGCTTCGGGACGGCCCTCCGCTCCGGGCCCTTCCGCGCCGGACGTCTCCACCGCATCGAACAAGGCCGCCCCTCCGGGCACGCCCGTGCTCGCGGCCGCCGCCGCGAAGAAGGCCGCGCCGGGCCTTCCCGGTGTCGGTGCGCCCGCGCTGAATCGCCCCTCCCTGGGACGCGGTGCCGCGCGAGGGACCGAGGCGGAGAAGTCTCCGTCGAGCCCGGCGGCCGCCGCCGCGCCGACTCCTGTCCCGTCCTCCCCGCGAAGGGACGCGCCGCTCGTGGCGCCTTCCGCGAATGGGAAGTCGCCCGCGTCGCCTCCCGCGCCCAGGAACAACGCGGTGGCTTCGGTGCCGCTGCTGCCCTCCGTTCCAGCGCTGACGCCTCCCGTGGCGCCCGTGCCCGTGCGTGGCTCACCCGTCCCCGTGGCCGGTGTATCGGGCCTCCCTGTGTTGTCGCCCCCCGGAATCGTGTCGCCTCCGCCTTCGGGGAACGCTCCCGTCGCTTCGTGGGCCGCTCCTCCGGCGGGCCTGCCGTCGGTATCGGAAGAGGAGCCCGAGGAGCGCACGCTGATGGCGATTCCGGCGGTGGAATCGTCGGAGCCCGTGCTGCCTCCTCCTCCGGTGGCGCCCCCGGCGCTGTCCCCCCTGGACCTGGACGAGCCCGAAGAGCACACGCTGATGGCGATCTCCACGGTGGCATCGCCCGAGCCCCAGTTTTCGCCGCCCCCTGTGGGGCCTCCCACGTCGGCCTTTTCGGATCTGGACGAGCCCGAAGAGCACACGCTGATGGCGATCTCCGCGGTGGCTCCACTTGAGGCGGAGCCGGGGACCGAAGCCCAGGCGGCACCAGCCCTTCCATCAGTGGCGGAGGAGGAGCCCGAGGAGCGGACCGTCCTCGACCTGCGGCCCATCACCCCGGTCAGTCCGCTGGTACCCCGGCCCCTGCTCCACGCGCCGCCCCCTCCGA
>SECN01000514.1 GCA_004173515.1 Myxococcaceae bacterium
TAGAAGCCCTCGCGCAGGTTGATCCCGTGTTCGACCCACACCTTCAGCGCCGCCAGCATCTGGGCCCAGCCCTGGCAGTTGCCGAACGCGGCCTTGAGCCCGGTCTGCGTCTCGCGCCAGCCGCCTTCCTCGATCGTCACCAAGGTCCGGCCGTCGTCCAGTGGTTCGAAGGTAAACACCACAGTCGTCATATAGGCGGCGCGCACCACCGGATCGCCCTCCTCGGGCGGGCCCTCGTTGGCTTCCCACTGCAGCAAGATCCGGCGGTTCTTCTCGACCTCGACGATCTCGACCGGGAAGGCCCCGGGGAAGTCGGCGAACTCCCACTGCACAGTCGCGCCCGTTTGCATCCGCCCCACCGCGCCGCCGGTGGTGAAATAGGCTGAGAGCTTCGCGGGATCGGCGACGGCCTCGAACACCTCCTCCACCGGGCGGGCGACGCGGCCGGACACCTTGAACTTCAATTCCATCGGTCTTGCTCCTTGCTCGTGGCTCATAATGTTATATTCTTATAACATGTCAAGCGAGGCGAATCAGGACCGGGTTTTCAAGGCTTTGTCCGCCGGTGTGCGCCGCGCGATGCTGGACGCCTTGAAGGACGAGCCGCAGACGACAGGAAACCTTTGCGAGCGCTTCAAGCCGCTGGATCGCTGCACGGTCATGCAGCACCTCAAGGTGCTGGAAGGCGCCGACCTGATCATCGTCCAGCGCAAGGGGAGGGAGCGGTGGAACCACCTGAACCCCCTGCCCATCAAGCAGAAAGACGCGCCCCTGCTTCGGATGGCCGCCAAGTGTCGGCTTCTCAATGCACGTGTTGGACCCAGGGTTTATCGAAGACGGGTTCCCCCCTACCCTGCCCCGTCGGCCGGTAAGTCCCTCCCGTGATCCACCAGACCCCTGTCATCACCACGCTGCGGGACCGCTATCTCGCGGCCCAGCTCGCCGGAAACCGGCAGGAGGCCCTGCGCCTCGTGGTCGACGAAGGCCTGCTGTGCGGCGTGCCGCTCCAGGACCTCCACCTGGAAGTCATCCGGGCGGCCCAGTACGAAATCGGGCGGCTCTGGCAGGAGAACCGCATCTCCGTGGCCCAGGAACACATGGCCACCGCCATCTCCCAGTTCGTCCTGGCCCACCTGTACCGCCACCTGCCTCGCGACCCGTCCAACGGCAAGGTCGTGATGATGGCGTGCGTGGAGGGCGAGCTGCACGAGGTGGGCGCCCGCATGGCCAGCGACTTCCTGGAGATGGCCGGCTTCGACGTGCGCTTCATCGGCGCCAACGTCCCCGCGGACCACCTGGCCCGGCTGGTGCGCGAAGCCCCGCCCCACCTGCTGGCCCTCTCCGTCACCATGCCCTTCCACATGCCCCAGGTCCGCGAGGCCGTCCTCAAGGTGCGCGAGGTCACCCCCCGGCTGCCCATCGCCGTGGGCGGACTCGCCCTGGAGTGGGGCCTCGTCCTCCAGGAAGAGCTGGGCGTCGCCTTCTTTGGCAGCAGCGCCCGCGAACTGGTCTCCTCCGCCTGTCGCACCCTGGGGGTCTGACGCCATGCCGACCGTGAGCCAGGCCGTGGAAGCCCTGACCCGCACGCTCGCCACCGCTTCCATCCAGCCCCTGTACGCGGACCCCTTCTGGGACGCCCGCTATGGCCCCCAGCGCGCCCGCCGCTTCGGGGACGAGGACGCCGTCTTCCACGTGCGCTACCTCGTCCAGGCGCTCGACGCGCAACGTCCCGCCATCATGGAGGACTACGCCCGCTGGCTGCGCACCCTGCTCGTCACGCGGGGCATGTGCTCGCTGCACCTGGACCAGCACTTCGAAGGTCTCCAGGCCGCCCTCCAGGCAGAGGGCTTCGGCCCCGGCTCCCAGCCCCATGCCTACGTCCAGGCCGGCCGCGACGCCCTGCGCCACCCCGGGGAGCCCGCCCGGCGACTGGAAGACGCCTCGCCCGCCCTCATCCAGGCCGTGGCCCGGCGGCTGGAAGACGGTCTTGCCCCCGGAAACCGCCAGCCCCTGGAACAAGAGACACGCCTTCACCTGTCCTATCTCTCGGACGCGGTGGCCCTGGACCGCGCGGACCTGTGGGAGGCGCACCTTCAGTGGTACGCGGGCTTCTGGCCCCAACGGGGGCTTGGCCCCCTGACGTTTCCCCACCTCCTGGGCGCCTTGAAGGCGGCCTTGGGACCTGAGCACGCGGAGGCACGGACGTTGCTCGCGCGTGCGCCCGTTTCATGGGAGGAGCTTCCTTCATGATGCAACTGGATGAGCGCGACCCCGGGATCTTCGAGTCCCTCAGTCGCGAGCTGGCGCTGGCCTGTGATGCCCAGGGGACCGTGGTCTGGCGCGACGAGCGCGCCGCGCGCCTGCTGGGCGTCAAGACGGGGCAGAGCCTGAAGAGCCTCGCCAGCGCCGGCAGCGAGAACAAGGTGGAGATGCTGCTCGTGCAGGCGCGCGACGAGGCCGTGGACGGCTGGGAGCTCATCCTCCAGCGTGACCACAAGCCCGCCACCTTCGCCTTCCGCGCCCGGCCCCACGAGGGCGGCGTGGCCATGGTGGGCAGCCTGGTGCCGGAGGACTACGGCGCCGCGCTCACGCAGGTGAGCACCACGCTGGGGGAGCTGACCGCGCTGCACCGCGAGACGGCGCGCCAGCAGTACGAACTCAAGCTGCGCGCGGAGGAGCTCTCCCGCCTCAACAAGGAGCTGGAGGAGTCCAACAAGGGCGTCAGGAGCCTGCACGCCGCCCTGGACGAGAAGGCCGAAAGCCTCCAGCGCGCCTCTGAAATCAAGAGCCGCGTGGTGGCCAACGTCAGCCACGAGTTCCGCACGCCGCTGCACTCCATCCTCGGGCTGTCCAAGGTGCTGCTCAACCCGCTCAACGGCAGCCTCGCCGCGGAGCAGGAGAAGCAGGTCCAGTTCATCCGCAGCTCCGCCGAATCGCTGTTCGAACTCGTCAACGACCTGCTCGACCTGTCCAAGGTGGAGTCGGGCAAGACGATGCTGCGCCACACGCACTTCGCGGTGTCCGACTTCATGAGCGCGCTGCGCGGCATGACCCGACCGCTGCTCCCGCCGGACTCGCAGGTGGCGCTCAACTTCGAGACGCCCCCCGAAGGCCTGGAGATGGAGACGGACGAGGCCAAGCTCAGCCAGGTGGTGCGCAACCTGGTGTCCAACGCGGTGAAGTTCACCGAGTCCGGCGCCATCACCGTGTCCGTGGCCCCCGGCCCGCACGACACGGTGGAGTTCACCGTGAAGGACACCGGCATCGGCATCGCGCCGGCCAACCACGAGCGCGTCTTCGAGGAGTTCATCCAGGTGGACAGCCCCCTGCAACGGCAGGTGAAGGGCACCGGCCTGGGCCTGCCGCTGGCGCGCAAGCTGACGGAGCTGCTGGGCGGCTCGCTGGGCGTGAAGAGCGCGCTGGGCGAAGGCTCCACCTTCACCGTCGTCCTGCCGCGCGTGCACGTGGAGGTGTCGGAGATGACGGGGCTCGCCCTGCGCAGCCAGAACCTGGACCCGTCGCGGGCGCCGGTGCTGGTGCTGGAGGACGACCGCCAGACGCTGTTCCTCTACGAGAAGTACCTGGCGCGCTCCGGCTTCCAGGTGCTGCCGGTGCGCACGGTGGAGGACGCGCGCAAGATGATGCAGCGCGTGCGCCCCGCCGCCATGGTGCTGGACGTGATGTTGGAAGGCGAGACGAGCTGGAACTTCCTCGCGGAGATGAAGAACGGCGAGCAGACGCGCGACATCCCCATCCTGGTCGTCACCGTGACGGACCGCGAGCAGAAGGCCCGCGCCCTGGGCGCCGACGAGTTCTGGCTCAAGCCGGTGGACGAGGTGCGCCTGCAGAAGAAGCTGTCCGCCCTGGCGCGCACCGGGCCGGTGGAGCGGCTGCTCATCATCGACGACGACGACGTGCACCGCTACCTGCTCAAGCAGCTGCTCAAGGACACGCCCTACCAGTTGCTGGAGGCCTCCGGTGGCCGCGAGGGCGTGCGCCTGGCGCGCGAGAAGGCGCCACACCTCATCTTCCTGGACTTCATCCTGCCGGACATCACCGCGTTCGACGTGCTGGATGAGCTGAAGGCGGATCCGCGCACGCGCGACATCCCCATCATCCTGCACACGTCCCACCAGCTGCAGGAATCGGAGCGGCAGCGGCTGTCGCGTGAGACGTCCGCCATCCTGGCCAAGCACACGCTGAGCCGGGAGGTGGCCATCACGCGCATCCGCGACGCGCTGACCAAGGCGGGCCTGGGCACCCGGGACCTGCGGGAGACCAACCCCCGTGGCTGAACAGCGCATGGCCACGGTGCTCAACGTCAACGACGACGATGCCAACCGGTATCTCGTCAACCGCATCCTGGAGATGTCCGGCTACCACGTGCTGGAGGCCGCCACCGGCATGGCGGCGCTCCTCATGGCGGAGAAGCACCGCCCGGACGTCATCGTCCTGGACGTGAAGCTGCCGGACATCAGCGGCTACGAGGTCTGCGCGCGGCTGCGCGCCAACGCGGCCACCTCCGCCATCGCGGTGATGCACACCTCCGCGACGTTCATCACGCCGGACAAGAAGGTGCAGGGCCTGGAGGGCGGCGCGGACGCGTACCTCACCCAGCCCTATGAGCCCTCGGAGCTCATCGCCACGGTGCGCTCGCTGTTGCGCTTGCGCCACGCG
>SECN01000085.1 GCA_004173515.1 Myxococcaceae bacterium
AAGCGGCGCGCGGCCAAGGCCTCCAGGGCCCCCCAACCGGTGGAGAACCGGGGCCGGGCGGAGCTGGCCCAGGGGTGGCGCGAGGAGGGCAAGGCCTTCCACGGCGCCGTCCTGGAGTTCATCAAGGCCCAGCACCTGCTGGGCGCGGTGAAGTGGATGAGCGAGCCGGGCCTGCTGCCCCAGGTGACGCTCGTCGCCTCGGACCGCGTCCTGGAGAAGCTCCAGGCGGAGCCCCGCTTCGCGGCCGGCCGCTCGCTGTCCATGAACCTGCAGACCTGAAGGCCGCCCGGGTCCCCCGCGGCTCCCCCTCGCGTTTCCCATTTTCCAATCATTCATCCCTGACACGCGCGTGAGCCCTTCCGCGGCGCGTCCGGGCATGGCCGGGGTGCGTCACCGTTGGCGACGAAAGCTGTCTCATCCTGTTTCACGCTGCTCTCCGCCTTGACGGCCCCGTCTTGATTTCCCCAGGATGCGCTCCCAACCCACGGGGTCCAGGACGCAGGCGTCCGGACCGGGACGTGGGCGGTCTTCACCGTGCCCTCCCCTTCAGCTTGCTTCCCCCGGAGTCGGGCACGGGTGTCGTTCACGCAGGGCGAGCCCTCGCCTGCAAACGGAGCGGAACATGCGTTTCAAGAAGTTGGCCCCCGTCGTCCTGTCGCTGTGCTGCGCCACCGCATCCGCCCAGGAGGCGCGCGAGAAGGAGGTCTACATCTCGGTGGGCTCGGAGGCGCTGGACGCCCTGCGCACGTCGTTCCGCGCTTCCGGCACGGCCGCGCCCACGCTGGTGCGTGAGGCCAACGGCGTGAGCGTGCTCAAGCTGAACGAGTCCCAGCTGGGCAACGTGTCCCAGCTGATGCACGACAAGTATCACCGCTGCGCGGGCTTCCTCACGCACGACACGCAGGAGGCGGCGCTGGCGGTGCTCCAGCCCGCGCAGCCGGCCATCAACCCGACGCTGGTGAGCTACACGCTGGACAACGCGGCGGTGGTCAGCTCGCTGTTCTCCGGCCTCCAGGAGGCCAGCCTGCGCAGCACCATCACGCAGCTGTCCAGCTACACCAACCGCTACTACAACGGTTCGACGAGCTCCGTGCAGGCGTCCAACTGGCTCAAGAGCACGTGGGAGTCCTACGCCGCGGGCCGCAGCGACGTGAGCGTGCAGCTGTACACGCACGCCTCCTGGAGCCAGCCCTCCGTCATCGCGACCATCACGGGCACGCTCAACCCCACGGAGGTCGTGGTGATTGGCGGCCACCTGGACTCCATCAACCTGAGCGTGGCGTCCTCCAGCCGTCCAACGGCGACGGCGCCGGGCGCGGATGACGACGCCTCCGGCGTGGCCACCCTCTCCGAGGTGTTCCGCGTCGCGATGGCCAAGGGCTACAAGCCGGCGCGCACGGTGAAGTTCATGGCGTACGCCAACGTGGTGGGCGTGCTCCAGCTGGACATGACCAACTACCGCGGCTCCACGGTGGAGGTGACGCTCGTCACGGACAACACCAACGCCGCGCAGAACACGTTCCTGGGCAACCTCATCGACACATACACGGGCTACACGCGCTCCAACATCACGTGCGGCTACGGCTGCTCGGACCACGCGTCGTGGACCAACGCGGGCTACCCGGCGTCCATCCCGTTCGAAGCGACGATGAGCCAGGACAATCCCTACATCCACACGGCCAACGACACGCTGGCCAACAGCACGGATGGCACCAGCGGCAACAACGCCAACAACGCGCTGAAGTTCGCGCGCATCGCGGCCGCGTACCTGGCGGAGCTGGGCAAGGGCTCCATCCCCGGCCTGCCCACGGACACGCAGGCCCCCACGGTGAGCCTCACCACGCCGGCGAGCGGCGCCACGGTGACGGGCACGGTGAGCCTGGCCGCGACGGCCAACGACAACGTGGGCGTCAACAAGGTGGAGTTCTTCGTGGACGGCGCCCTCAAGGGCACGTCCTTCACGTCGCCCTACACCTTCGCGTGGGACAGCCGCACGGTGGCCAACGGCAGCCACACCTTCGCGGCGAAGGCGTCCGACAGCGCGGGCAACGCCACCACCACCAGCAACACGACGGCGACTGTGTCCAACGTGTCCACGTCCGGCACGTATGACGCCACCTACAAGACGCTGCGTTGCAGCGCGGTGGCCGCCACCTGCGACAGCGGCACGGCGTTCAAGGGCCGCGGGTCCATGAGCCCCGCGGAGACGAGCGCGCCCAACACGCTCAAGGGCAGCTGCGTCGACGGCAGCAGCGGCACCTTCCACAGCGACGAGTCCAACGACGCGCTCAAGGTGTCCACCGTGGACGGCGGCAACTTCGCCCCCGGCAAGCAGGTGAAGGTGGAGGCCACCGTCTGGGCCTACGCCAGCCCGTCGTCGGATCGCCTGGACCTGTACTACACGGCCAACGCCGCCGCGACGACGCCGGTGTGGACGCTCATCTCCACCCTCACCCCGGCGGCCGCGGGCGCCTCCACGCTGTCGGCCACGTACACGCTGCCCTCGGGCACCAACCAGGCCGTGCGCGCGCAGTTCCGCTACGGCTCCGGCGCCCCCACCAGCGCGTGCGTGTCCAACGAGTACAACGACCGCGACGACCTGGTGTTCACCGTCTCGCCGTGATGCACCCGCGGTGACGTGAAGCACCCTGGAAGGGGGGCCTGGGCCATGTGCCCGGGTCCCCCTTTCTTCGCATCAGGCCGCCTTCAGTCCTTCCAGGGGCAGCTCCACCACGAAGGTCGCGCCCAGGCCCGGCGCGCTGTCCACGGTGATGCGGCCGCCGTGCGCCTCCACCACCTGCCGGGCGATCCACAGGCCCAGGCCCAGACCCCCGTAGTTGCGGCCGGGCACCGCGCGCTCGAAGCGCTCGAAGATGCGCGAGCGGTCCTCCGGGCGGATGCCGATGCCCTCATCGCGCACGGTCACGCGGGCGGTGCCGTCCTCGGAGGCCACGCGCACGAAGATGGGGCGGCCCTGGCCGTAGCGGGCCGCGTTGGACAGGAGGTTCGTCACCACCTGCTCGATGCGCAGCCGATCGTACCGGCCGACGAGCGGCGTCCCCGCCTCCAGCGTCACCGTCACGCCCAGCCGCTCCACCTCGTCGCGCAGCCGCGCCACGGCGTGGCCCACCACGGAGGTGAGGTCCACGTCGTTCAGCTCCAGCGCCAGCCGGCCCGTGGTGAGCTGCGACACGTCCAGCAGCGTCTCCATCAGCGCGTGCAGCCGCTGCACCTGCCGGCCCGCGGACTCCAGCGGGCTCTTCGCGCGGCCCAGCGCGTCCTCGCCCAGGCTGCGCTCCAGCCGCTCCAGGTGGAGGCGGAAGGCGGCCAGCGGCGTCTTGAGTTCGTGGCTCGCCACCGCGAGGAAGTCGTCGCGGGCCTGGAGGCGCTCGCGCAGCGACGCGGCGAGCAGCTCCTGGCGCAGCGCTTCGCGGCGCATGCGTGAAAGCTCCAGCATGGAGCGCACCCGCGCCACCAGCTCGCGGGCGCTGAAGGGCTTCACGAGGTAGTCGTCCGCCCCCGCCTCCAGCCCCTCCACCGCCTCCTCCTCGCCCGCGCGGGCGGACAGCATCACCACCGGGACGGCGCGGGTGGCAGGCGCCTCCCGCAGCGCGCGCAGCACGCCGAAGCCGCCCAGCCGGGGCATCATCACGTCCGTGAGCACCAGGTCCGGAACGCTCGCGTGCACGGCCTCCAGCGCGGCCTGCCCGTCCGCCACCAGCGTCACGTCGAACGAGGGGGACAGCACGCGCTTCACGTACTCGCGCATGTCCGCGTTGTCGTCCGCCACCAGCACGTGGGGCCTTGCGTGCGCCGCCCCCTGCACGGGCGGCTGGAGCGACTCCGCCCCTGGCCCCCGTGCCACGTCCGACGGCGGGGGCGAAGGCTCCGCGTCCGACCAGCGCTCGGCCTCCTGGAGGAAGGGGCGCACGCCCTGCGCGCTGGACTCCAGCTCGCGCGGGGCGAGGATGCGGTCGGCGGGCAGGTGGGCCGAACCGAGGGGGATGCGGACGGTGAAGGTGCTGCCCTCGCCCTCCACGCTGCGCACCTCCACGGCCCCGCCATGCTGCGCCACCAGCTCGCGCACCAGCGCCAGCCCGATGCCGGTGCCTTCGTGGGTGCGGCCCCGCGCGTTGCGCACGCGGTGGAAGCGCTCGAAGAGGTGCGGGAGCTCCGAGGCCGGGATGCCCGTGCCGGTGTCGCGGACCCGCAGGAGGACCGCGTCCCCGCTGGCCGCAAGCCGCACCGCGAGCGAGCCCGTGAAGGTGAACTTGAGCGCGTTGGAGAGCAGGTTGAAGACAACCTTCTCCCACATCCGCCGGTCCACGTAGACGGGCTCCGGCAACGCGGGACAGTCCACCGTGAAGGTGAGCCCCGCGCGCTCCACCGCCGAGCGGAAGTGGCTCGCCAGGTCCTGCGTGAACGCGGCCAGGTCCGTGGGCTCGAAGCTGGAGTCGATGCGCCCCGCCTCCAGCCGGCTGAAGTCCAGCAGCGTGTTCACCAGCCGCAACAGCCGGCCCGCGTTGCGGTGGACCATCTCCAGCTCGTGCCGCGCCGCCTCCGTCACCGGCCCCCCGGCGAGCACGTCCTCCAGCGGCCCCAGCATCAGCGTCAGCGGCGTGCGGAACTCGTGGGAGATGTTGTGGAAGAAGGCCGTCTTCGCCCGATCCAACTCCGCGAGCTGTTCGGCGCGCTGCCGCTCCTCCTCGTAGGCCCGCGCGTTGCGCAGCGCCACCGCCACCTGGGCGCCCAGCAGCTCGCTGAAGGACGCATGGCCTTCGTCGAACGCGCGGTTGGGCGACAGCCCCGTGACGAGCACGCCCAGGGGCGCGGCCGTGCCCGCCCCCGCGAGCGACTGGAGGAGCAGCGACCCCACCGCATCACCGAAGGGCCCGCCCCGCAGGGACAACGCGGACTCCAGGCCGTCCCTGCGCACCCGCTCGCCGTCGAGCGCCTGCCGGAAGAAGGCCGCCTCCCCGCCCGGCGCGTCCAGCGCGAGCGTCTCCGGGCTCAGGGGCCCGCCCCGCTCCAGGCCCACCGTCCCGCACAGCGTCAGCGTCCGGCCATCCCTGGAGCGCAGGTAGAGCAGCGCGAAGGGCACATCCAGCGGATGTCCGGCCATCGCGGACACCAGGTCCGTGCACGTCTTCGTGACGCTGCGCGTGTCCGACGCCTGGGCGGACAGGTCGCGCAACAGCCGCATGCGCCGGCTGCTCAGCACCTGCTGCGTCACCTCCGAGCACACCGCGAGCATGCCGCCGATGGCGCCCGCGTCATCGAAGGCCGGCGCGTGGCTGACGTCGAAGTAGGACTCCTCCCGGTAGCCGCTGCGCTCCAGGAGCAGCCGCATCGCGGGCACCCAGCTGGCGGCGCCGGTGGTCATCGCCTCCGTCACCAGCGGGCCCAGCGCGTCCCACGCCTCCGCCAGCGTGCCCCGGATGTCGGTGCCCAGCGCGCCCGGGTGCTTGTCGCCAATCACCGCCGAATAGGCGTCGTTGTAGAACTGGCTGAGCTCCGGGCCCCACGTGAGGATCATCGGGTAGCGCGACCCGAGCAGCGTCTTCACCAGCACCTTGAGGCTCGTCGGCCACGAGGCCACCGGGCCCACCGGCGTCGAAGCCCAGTCGTGCGCGCGCACCAACGCGTGCATCTGGCTGCTCCCCGTGAACAGGCCCTCCGGCCCGGGGCGAACGTCCTCACTCATCTCGGCGATGCTCCTGGATCACGGAGTCTTGTCCCTATGGGGGCGCTCGGGGGTTTCCCACTGGAAAAATGTCCACCCGTCCGAAGCCGACCACCTGCTGCCTGCGCACCTGGAACCCGGGATGGCTCCCCATCCCTTCGAGGGCTCGGCCGGCTGGCTGCTTCGCCATGCTCGCCGGGCTGTCCATCCCCGGGCGCGATTCCTACCTATCGAAGGGATGATGCCATCCCCCCAACCCGAACCCCGGTTGCTGCGCGAGAAGCATCCCTCCGAGGGCAGCGAAGGCCGTGGCCGGCTTTCCCCCCGGCGCGAGGCGCTGCTCCAGGCGCGCATCAAGGACCTGTCGCTGCGGCTGTCCGGCACGCCGCTGGAGCGCTGCATCGCGCAGCTCCACGCGGAGCTGGAGGCCAAGGGGCTTTCGTTCAAGCCCCAGTGCTACCTGTCCGACGAATGGGGCTGCCCGTCGGGGGTGCCCGTCATCGGCCTGCCCTTCTACCTGGCGGATCCGGAGCTGCTGTCCATCGAAGCGGAGCTCGGGGGCAGCGCGGAGACGGAGGCGGAAATCCTCATGTACCTGCGCCATGAGGCCGGCCACGCCTTCAACTACGCCTACCGCCTCTATGACACCGACGAGTGGCGCCGCGTGTTCGGCGACTACGCGCGGCCGTACCGGGACGACTACAAGCCCCGGCCCTTCTCCCGCCGGTACGTCTTCCACATCGCCGGCTGGTACGCGCAGAAGCACCCGGACGAGGACTTCGCGGAGACCTTCGCCGTGTGGCTCACGCCGGGCAGCGACTGGGAGAAGCGCTACCAGGGCTGGGGCGCGCTCAAGAAGCTCCAGTACGTGGAGGCCACCGCGAAGGAGCTGGGCCGCACGCCCGCCCTGGTGCAGCTGGCCGAGCCGGACCTCACCACCGAGGAGATGGAGGGCACCGTCCAGGACCACTACCGCCAGCGCGAGCTGGACGAGAAGGTGGACCTGGAGCTGCGCAACGCCTTCGACCACGCGCTGGAGGACATCTTCTGGGGCCCGGGTGAGGCGCCGGTGAGCGCCGCCACGCTGGTGCAGGCGGAGCGCCAGCGCCTGCTCTCCACGGTGGGCCACTACTCCGGCGTGGGCCGGGGCGTGGTGCGTGCGCTGGTGGACCACTTGTCGGAGCGAACCGCCGCGCTGAACCTCACCCTGCACCCCGACGACAGCCGCGAGGCGGCGATGCAGCTGGCGTCGCTCGTCACGGTGCTGGCGATGAACTACCTGCACACCGACCGCTTCTTCGAGGACTGACATGCCCCTGAAGTCCCTTCGCATCGCCGTCCTCCACTACCAGCCCAAGGACGAACCTCCTGACGCCGTCGTGGCGCAGGTGAGCCACGCCCTGCGCGCCGCCGGCCATGAGCCCGTGGACGTGCGCGTGGATGAGAGCGTGTCGGACCTGGTGCGGCTGGTCACCCGGGCGAAGGCGGACCTCGTCTTCAACCTGTGCGAGACCTTCGCGGAGGACTACCGCCTGGAGGTCAACGTCGCCGCGGTGCTGGAGCTGGCGCGCATGCCCTTCACCGGCTCCGGCACGGCGGGCCTGCTGCTCGCGCAGGACAAGGTGCTCACCAAGCAGCTGCTCCAGTTCCACGGCGTGCTCACGCCGCGCTTCGCGACCTTCGACGGCCTGTCGTTCCAGGCGAACGGGGACCTGTCCTTCCCGCTGGTGGTGAAGCCCGCGCGCTCGGATGCCTCCATGGGGCTGGGCGTGGAGAAGGACATGGAGGGGCTGGCGCGGCGGGTGAAGAAGATCCGCGAGGAGTACGACGACGAGGCGCTGGCGGAGGAGTTCATCGAGGGCCGCGAGCTGTACGTCGGCGTGGTGGGCGACAGCGCGCGCCCGGAGGTGCTCCCGGTGGTGGAGCTGGACTTCGGCTCGCGGTGGAACCGCAAGCGGATGAAGATCGCCAACCGCGAGGTGAAGTTCGCGCCGGAGACGCCGGGCAGCCCCCACCTCGTGCTGCCGAACGACCTGTCGGATGAGCTCCAGGGCCGCATCGGGCGCGCGGCGGTGACGGCCTTCCGCGCGCTCAAGCTGCGCGACTACGCCCGCATCGACTTCCGCGTCTCCAGCCGCACCAATGAACCCTACCTGCTGGAGGTGAACCCCAACCCGTACCTGGAGACCCAGTGCGAGGTGGCCATGGGCGCCCAGGCGCGCGGCATGGGCTACGACGCGCTGGTCCAGCGCATCGTGGACACGGCGGCGAAGCGCTACGGCCTGGGCATGGCGAAGAAGGCCCCACCCGGCGCGTCCCTTCCGGCCGAACCGTCCGCCCCGCACTGACGGCTGACAAGCACACGGCCCGGATTCCGGTGGCTCCACCGGGGGCCGGTGCTCTATGGGGGACGGGTGATTCGCCGTCAGCTCCTGGACCACGCCAAGGCCGTGGCCCGCTTCGCCCCCGTGAAGCCCGCGGTGAAGGCGGGCCTGCGCGCCGCGCTCGCCATCTTCGTCCCCATGGTCGTGGGCACCGCCCTGAGCCTGCCCGGCGGGCTGTGGCTCGCCATCGGCGGCTTCAACACGTCCTTCGTCGACAAGGGCGGCTCCTACCATGCGCGGGCGCGCGCCATGGGCGGCACGGCGCTGGCGGCGGCGGTGTCCGCGGTGGTGGGCAGCCTCGTGGGGCTGTATCCCTCGCTGTCCATCCCCCTCACCCTGCTGTGGGTGACGGCGTGGAGCTTCGCGGGCGTGTATGGCTCCACGGCGAACACCACCGGCAACATCGCCGCCACCACCTTCGTCATCGCCGTGGCCCTGCCCGGGGACGGCCCGATGCACGCCTTCGTCTCCGGCGCGATGCTGCTGGCCGGCGCCTCGTGGGCGATGGTGCTGTCGCTGGTCCTCTGGCCCATCCGGCCGTACCGCCCCGCGCGCAAGGCGGTGGCGGCCTGCTTCGACGCGGTGGCGGACTACGCGGAGGAGATGTCGCGCGTGTCACAGGGCGCGCGCGAGGACTCCTGGCAGCTGCTCATCCAGGAGCAGCACGGGCGCATCCGCGAGACGCTGGAGGTGGCGCGCACCACGCTCACCGCCACGCGCCAGGGCCGCGTCGAGCGCGGTCGCGGAGAGCGGCTGCTGGTGCTGCTGGAGGCCGCGGACGCGATGTTCATGGGGCTCATCGCCCTGGCGGAGGACCTGGAGAGCCTGGGTCCGCCGGTGAGCGCGGTGGGAGACCCGCGCGCGGCGGTGGTCGTCGCCCTGCTGGACTGCGCGCACACCGCGCGCGACCTCGTGCGGCTGACGGAGCAGGAGGGCCGAAGCCGCAGGCCCCAGCCGGAGTGGGATGGCCGGGCGCTGCGCGACGCGCTCACCGACCTGGACGCACGCGGGCTGCTCACCCGCCTGGAGCGGGCGCGGCTGTTGGACGTGGCGCGGCTGCTCACGGAGCTGCGCGAGCGCGCGGACGCGGCGCTGGACACCGCGTGTCGGCTGCCCGGGCCTCCGGTGGAGGGCATGCCTCCGCCCAGGCAGGAGCTGGCCGAGGAGCCCCACCCTTCCCTCTGGGAGCCCTTGAGGGCGCACCTCACGCTGGACTCGGAGGTCCTGCGGCACGCGCTGCGCGTGGGCGTCACCACCACCGCGGCGGTGTGGATCTCCAGCATCTTCCGGCCCAACCACAGCTACTGGGTCACCATCACGGTCCTCACCGTGATGCAGCCGTACACCGGGCCCACCTTCCTCAAGGCGCTGCAACGCGTGCTGGGCACCGTGGTGGGCGGCATCCTCGCCATCGCCGTGTCGTACTGGCTCCAGGACCCGCGCATCATGATGGGGCTCCTGTTCTGCACGGCGGCCCTGTGCGTGAGCCTCATCCCGCTCAACTACGGCCTGTTCACCGTCTTCGCCACGCTCACCTTCGTGCTGCTCGCGGAGCTGGGCAGCGGAGACTGGACGCTCGCGCCGGTGCGCATCGTCAACACCCTCATCGGCGGCGCGCTCGCGCTCGCGGGCACCTTCTTCCTGTGGCAGCGCTCGGAGGAGGAGCGCTTCCCCGCGCAGATGGCGGAGGCGCTGCGCGCGGACCGAGAGTTCTTCGGCGTGCTGTCCTCCGCGTGGCGGCGCGGGGAGCCCCCTCAAGCCCCGTTGCTCGCGGAGGCCCGCCGCAAGCTGGGGCTCGCCACCATCAACGCGGAGACGTCCTTCCAGCGCCTGCTCAACGAGCCGCGCTGGAGCACCGAGGCGCTGGAGCCGCTGATGACGCTGCTCGCGTTCACCCGCCGCTTCGCCGCCGTCTGCACCCTGCTCGCCTCGCGCCGCTCCGTGCCCACCACGCCCGAGGTGCAGGAGGCCCTGGCCCGCTTCTGCGCCGCCATGGACGACGCGATGGAGGACCTGGCGGACGCGGTGCTCCACGGCCGTCCCCCCCGCGCCCTGCCCGCCTTCAACACCTTGCTGGGCTGGAACGTCTCCACCCCCGACGGGCCGGGCTTCGCCCTGGGCAATGAGGCCCCGCTGCTCCAGTCCCAGTTGGAGCGGCTGTCACGCCAGCTCTCCGTCCTCCACGGCGCCGCCACCCGCCGCATGGAGGCCCCGCCGAGCCCGGTGCTCGCCACCCAGCCATCCTCGAATAACGCGCCATAGCCGTAAAAATTGAATAGACTGTTGGACCCTTCCCCCGCTGTTGGAGAGTCCCGCATGTCCCTCGTGCCTTCGCGCGCATGGCTGTCCCTTGTCCCCTGGAGTGGCCTGGTGCTGGCCGCCGCCACGTTCGCTTCCCCCGCCGCGCTCGCGGCGAACGAATCCGTGAAGGTGTGGCTGACGACGACGTCGGGCAGCTCCCTCGTGAAGAAGCTCAACGCGGAAGCGAACAAGACGTTCGGCGCAGAGGGTGGCTCGGCGACGGCCATCGACGTGAACGACGCCACGACGTACCAGACCCTCGACGGGTTTGGCGGCGCGCTGACGGATGCGTCCGCGTGGCTCATCTACAACTCGCCCCAGCGCACGGCCATCATGAACGACCTGTTCAGCGTGGGCGCGGGCGCGGGCTACAGCGTCATCCGGCTGCCCATGGGCGCGTCGGACTTCTCTCGCAACAACTACACCTACGACGACACCTGCTGTGACCTGAACGACTTCTCCGTGGGCCACGACACGGCGTACATCCTGCCGCTGCTCCAGCAGGCGCGCTCCATCAACCCGGAGGTGAAGATCTTCGCGGTGCCGTGGAGCGCGCCCGCGTGGATGAAGTTCAACAACTCGCTCACGGGCGGCGGCTACCTGCGCAACGACCTGTACGCCACGTACGCCAGCTACTTCGTGCGCTTCCTCCAGGCGTACAACACGCACGGCGTGCCCATCCACGCGTTCAGCACCCAGAACGAGCCGCACAACGCCAACGGCGGCTACCCGACGATGCAGATGGAGTCCAACGACCAGGCCCTCTTCACCGCGCAGCACCTGCGCCCGGCGCTCAACGCCGCGGGCTTCAGCGGCGTGAAGCTGCTCGCGTGGGACCACAACTGGCACGACGGCTCCGGCCCCGCGGGCTTCCCGCACGAGGTGATGGCCTACAACGGCGGGCAGGCGCAGGCCGCCGTCGCGGGCGCCGCGTACCACTGCTACGAAAGCCCCGAAGGCAGCTACACCGTGCAGACCGACTTCCGCAACGCGTACCCCCACAAGGAGGTGCACTTCACCGAGTGCACCGGCGGCTTCTGGGCGACGAACGCCGCCGCGAACCTGGAGTGGGCGCTGCAGAACAACCTCTTCGGCCCGCTGCGCAACTGGTCGCGCACGTCGCTGTACTGGAACCTCGCGTTGGATCCCAACCACGGGCCGCGCGTGGGCGGCTGCGCGGACTGCCGGGGTATGTTCACCGTGAACAACGCCAACGGCACCTTCACGCGCAACGAGGAGTACTACGCGTGGGCGCACCTGGCGAAGGTGGTGCGGCCAGGCGCCGTGCGCGTGGGTGCGACGTCATTGGGCAACAACAACATCGAGACGCTCGCCTTCCGCAACCCGGACGGTTCACACGCGCTCGTCGCGCTGAACTCCAACGACGGCGCGACACTCAGCTTCAAGGTCCGCTGGGCCGGTCAGGCCTTCGAGTACAGCCTGCCGCCGCGCTCGGTGGCGTCCTTCCAGTGGGGCGGCGCCGGAAGCCCGCAGGGCCCGTGGTACCGGCTCGTGAACAAGGCCACCGGCAAGTGCCTGGACATCGTCGGGCCGTCCGCGGCGGATGGCACCGGGCTGCACCAGTGGACCTGCCACACGGGCTCAAGCCAGCAGTGGTCCCTGGTGGCCACCGACAGCGGCTATTCGCGGCTCGTGTCGCGCTACAGCGGCAAGGTGGTGGACGTGGCGGGCGCCGCCGCGACGGACGGCGCGCGCGTGCAGGAGTGGTCCTGGACGGGGGCCGCGAACCAGCAGTTCAAGCCGGTGGCCACCACCGGGGGCTTCTCCCGCTTCGAGGCCCGCCACAGCGGCAAGGTGCTGGACGTGGCCAACTGCTGGAACACCGGCGACGGGGCCGCGCTCCAGCAGTGGGTCTGGGCCAACAACGACTGCCAGCAGTTCCGCCTGGAAGCCATGCCCTGACGCAAGCGGTGCCCGCCCTCAGGGCACCGTGGACAGGAACGCATCGAGCAGGGCGTTCACCTGCTCGGGCGCATCCAGCTGCACCCAGTGCCCCGTGCCCGTCACCAACTTGAACGGAATCCCCGGGACGAGCACGTGGTACGCGCCGGGCGACTCGTTGAGCGGCGTGATGACGGACAAAATGGGCCCGGGGTAGCGCTTCAGCGCCGACTCCGGGTCGAACGTCAGGAGCGCCTCCATGCCGGCGCGGAACGCGCCCTGCGCGGTGCGTCCCATCTGCGCCATCACCCGCTCGCGGACCTCCGGGGTGGAGGCGGGCAGCAGGGACTGCCAGTACTCCCCCACCGCGTCCCTCCACTGCTCCGTGGCCAGCGCCGCCATCATCCCCTGGGCCTGCTCGGGCGGAACAGACCGGCCGTCGGACGCCGGGTCCAGCAGGAACAGCCCCGCGACGCGCTCCGGGTGCGCCCCCGCCCAGGCCGCGCACACCGCGCCGCCCAGGCTGTGCCCCACCAGCACCACGCGGGACAGCCCCAGCCCGTCCACCACCGCCCCCAGGTCCCCGGCGAAGGCCTCCATGGAGATGTCCTTCGCGGACGAGGTCAACGTCGAGCGGCCGTGCCCCCGCAGGTCCAGGGCCACCGCGCGGCGGCGCGGACGCACGTGCTCCAACTGCGCGGACCACTGCGCCGTGTCCCCGCCGAGCGAGTGCACGAACACCACCGGGGTCCCCGCCCCGCTCCCACCGTCATCCACGTACAGCGCTCCGGCCGCGCCCTTCATGTGTCCCATTGCCTTTCCGCGCCGGGCACCCACGGCCCGCGCCCCTGCGCTCCACGTCGCCCGTTTCAGCGAAGCCCTGACGGAAAAACGACCCGTCCGGCGGTCGCTTCGTCCGGAGTCCAACACCCTCCAGGCGGCCGTGCACGCCTCCGCCGCCCTTTCTGGCGCCGGGTGGTTCCGGCTTGCCGCCCGAGCCACCACTTTCGCGTGCACGCCCCCAGGCACGTGAAGACCTCCGACCTCCAAGACCCCGGTGTCCGCACCAGGACCACCGTCCTCAACGTCAACGACGACGCGGCGACGCTGTACCTGCTGAGCCTCACGCTCCGGCAGGGCGGCTACCACGTCATCGAAGCCACCGGTGGCCGTGAGGCCCTGACGCTCGCGCAGGGCATGCCGGACCTGGTGCTGCTGGACGTGCACATGCCGGACATCGACGGCTACGAGGTGTGCCGCCGCCTGCGCGCCGACGAGGCCACGCGAGAGCTGCTCATCGCGCACCTGTCCTCCGTGTCCGTCCGGCGCGAGGACCGGGTGAAGGGGCTCGCGCAGGGGGCGGATGCCTACTGGACCCGGCCCCTGGCGGAGGACGAGCTGCTGGCCAACATCGAAGCGCTCCTGCGCCTGCAGGCCCGCGCCCGGGACGCCGTGCGGGCGCGCGACCGGTTCCTCAGCATCGCGGCGCACGAGCTCAAGACGCCCATGACGGTGCTGCGGCTCAACCTGGAGCGCGCCGTGCAACTCGTGGTGAACGACGCGGCGGGCCCCGGGTCCACCGGGCCCGTGGAGAAGCGGCTCACCCCCGCGGTGCGCCAGCTCACCCGGTTGCAGAACCTGGTGGACAGCCTGCTGGATGTCTCCCGCCTGTCCACCCGGGACATGGAGCTGGACGTGGAGACCGTGGACCTGTCCCGGCTGGTGCGCGAACAGGTGGAGCGGCTTCAGCCGCAGGCCCGCAGCGCGCGGGTGGACCTGGACGCCACGCTGCCCGAGGCCCCCGTCGTCCTCTTCGCGGATGCCGCGCGGCTTGCGCAGGCCGTGGGCCACCTGCTGTCCAACGCCATCAAGTTCGGCGAAAGCCACCCCGTGCACGCGCGCCTGGAGACGCAGGGCGACCACGCGGTGCTGACGGTGGAGGACCGGGGCGTGGGCATCGCGCCGGAGGACCACGCGCGCATCTTCCGCCGCTTCGAGCGCGTGACGACGGGCGCGCGCTTCGACGGCCTGGGCCTGGGCCTCTACCTGGCGCTGGCGATCGCCACCGCCCATGAAGGCAGCCTCACCGTGCGCAGCGCCCTGGGCCAGGGCGCCCTCTTCGAGCTGCGACTGCCGCTGCGCCTGACCCGACGTTACTAGAGCATCCAAGGAGAACACTGCGTGGCGAAGACAGCGGATGATGGCGAGGGGACCCCGGCGAACGACGGCAGGAGCCCCGCGAAGCGGCTCGTCACCAACGTGCCCCGGCTGGACTTCATCACCAAGGGCGGCCTCATCCAGGGCTCGTCCTACGCCATCATCGGACCGCCGGGTTCGGGCAAGACGGTGCTGGCCAACCAGATCGCCTTCCAGCACGTGCGCAATGGCGGCAAGGCCCTCTACGTCACGCTCCTGTCGGAGTCCCACGGGCGCATGCTGGAGAACCTGTCGCAGATGACGTTCTTCGACCCCAGCATCATCCCGGAGCGCCTCCAGTACCTCAGCGCGTACCGCGACCTGGAGAAGGAGGGCCTCAAGGGCCTGTTGGATCTGCTGCGCAAGAACGCCCAGCCGCACGGCGCCACGCTGCTCATCATCGATGGCATGGACGCGGCGAAGGAGTTCGCCCGCTCGGACCTGTCCTTCAAGCGCTTCCTCCAGGACCTGCAGACCTTCTGCAACATCCTGGGCTGCACCACGCTGCTGCTGGCGCCGCACCACGAAGGGGAGATCCACCCGGAGAACACCGCGGTGGACGGCATCTTCGAATTGTCCCTGTGGCTGCACGGGCCGCGCGCGGTGCGCGAGCTCATCGCCATCAAGTTCCGGGGCGGGCCGTCGCTCCTGGGCCGCCACGAGGTGGAGATCTCCGAGCAGGGCATGGTCATCCACCCGCGCACGGAGGTGCAGTTCGCGCACCCCGCGGCGGAGGGACGCGAGGACCGCATCCGCATGCCCTTCGGCATCCCCCGCCTGGACGACTCCATGAAGGGGGGCCTGTTGTCCGGCTCCACCACGCTGCTGCTGGGCGCGCCCGGCACCGGCAAGACGCTGCTGGGCCTGCGCTTCCTCCTGGAGGGCGCCAGGGCGGGCCAGCCGGGCTTCTACTTCGGCTTCTACGAGACGCCGCCCCGCCTCATCGAGAAGGCCCTGGGCACGGGCATGCAGGACTTCAAGAAGTACGTGGACGAGGGCCTCATCGAAATCCAGTGGCAGCCGCCGCTGGAGCACAACATGGACGCGCTGGCGGAGCGGCTCCTGGAGCGCATCGAGGAGCGCAAGGTGGACCGGCTGCGCCTGTTCATCGACGGGGTGGCGGGCTTCCGCTCCGCCGCCGTGTACCCGGACCGCCTGGGCCGCTTCTTCTCCGCGCTCACGCACCAGCTGCGGATGATGGACGTCACCACGCTGTATTCGGATGAGACGCCGCTGTTCAGCCCCGGCGTGGACATGCCCCAGCCGGAGGCCGCGTCCACCGTGGAGAACGTCATCCTGGTACGCTACGTGGAGCTGCGCTCACAGCTCTACCGGCTGCTCTCCATCATGAAGATGCGCGAAAGCGCCTACGACAGCAGCATCCGCGAGTTCTCCATCTCCGAGAACGGCATCACCGTCGCGGACACCTTCGAGAGCGCGGAGAGCATCCTCACCGGCCATGCGCGCATGACGTCCGGCAAGGACCCCGCGCGGAGCCCGGACGGGAAGGCCCGGCTCAAGGCGCCCCTGGGCACCCAGAAGAAGAAGACGGCGAAGAAGAAGCCACCCTCCAGCCCCCCGCGCCGGAGGCGCTCATGAAGACCGTGCTCGTCGTGGACGACGAACTGGACATCGCGGAGGCCGTCCAGGCCATCCTGGAAGAGGAGGACTTCCGCGTCATCCTCTGCGGCAACGGCCGCGAGGCCCTGGAGAAGCTGACGGAGTTGAAGCCCGCCCTGGCCATCATCGACGTGATGATGCCGGTGATGAACGGCTACGAGACCATCGACGCCATCCGCAAGGACCCGGGCCATGCCTTCCCCATCCTCGTGATGAGCGCCATCCAGCCGCCGAAGGAGAAGGCCGAGCAGCAGGGCTGGGCCGGCTTCCTCAAGAAGCCCTTCTCCCTCCAGGCCCTGCTGGACTCCGTCACCCGGCTGACCTCGTCGCCGTAGGCCGGAAGGTCGCACGTCACGGCTTCGACACGTTTGCGGCCCCAACGGGCGCCGGGCAGGCGGCCGGCGCCCGCTTCGGGTTGAAAACGAAAAGTCGCGCGCGCACAGTGAGCACCTCTGACGCGGCGCATCCATGCACACTGAAGTCGTGACGAACTCCCGCCAGGAGCCCGGCCTGTTCCGGCTCACCTGGCCCATCTTCTTCGAAATCTTCCTCTTCATGCTGATGGGCACGGCGGACACGCTGATGCTCAGCGGCGTGTCCGACGCCGCGGTGGCCGCGGTGGGCGTCGTCAATCAGTACGTCTTCATCTGCATCCTCATCATGGAGGTGGTCAGCCACGGCGCCTCCATCGTCGTGTCGCAGTACCTGGGCGCGAAGAGGAGCGCGGAGGCGTCGCGAATCGCGGCGCAGGCCGTGACGATGAACCTCCTGCTGGGCATCGCGGTGAGCGCGGGGCTCCTGCTGTCGGCCGACACCATCCTCGGGCGGATGAACCTGGAGCCGGTGACGCTGGAGTACGCGAGCACCTACTGGCACATCGCGGGCGGGTTTCTCTTCCTCCAGGCGCTCATCAACGTCTTCTCCAGCCTCATCCGCACGTATGGCTTCACGCGGCAGTCCATGTTCGTGGCCATGGGCATGAACGTGGTGCACGTCGTGGGCAACTGGGTCCTCATCTTCGGGCACTTCGGCGCACCCGCGCACGGCGTGGCGGGCGCGGCGATGTCCACCGTGCTCAGCCGCGCGCTGGCGGTGGGCGTCTTCGGGTGGCTGCTCTACCGCGTGATGGACGTGCGCATGAAGCGCCAGGACTTCGTCGCGATGACGGGCGAGTACGTGCGGAAGA
The DNA here is from genome assembly GCA_004173515.1 of Myxococcaceae bacterium. Lineage (GTDB taxonomy): Bacteria > Myxococcota > Myxococcia > Myxococcales > Myxococcaceae > Corallococcus. The sequence continues at coordinate 17,273 of SECN01000085.1, forward strand.
TCCTGCGCGTGGGCGTGCCGTCGGCGGTGGAGCAGATGACGTACCACGCGTGCCAGACGGTGTTCCTGTACTACGTGACGTTCCTGGGCCCCACGGCGCTGGCATCCCGGCAGTACGCCAACGCGATGTCCCAGTACGTGTTCCTGTGCAGCCTCGCCATCGGGCTGGGCACGTCCATCATCGTGGGCAGGCTGGTGGGCGCCAACCGCTCCTCGGACGCGTACGCGCGCGTGCTCACGAGCCTCAAGTGGAGCCTGGGCATCACCCTCGCCGTGGACCTGACGGCCATCGTCTTCCGCGAGCCGCTCATCCGCCTCTTCACCCACGACGGCGACATCCTGCGCATGACGTCGCAGGTGCTGGTGCTGAGCCTCATCCTGGAGACGGGGCGCTCGTTCAACCTGGTGCTGGTCAACGCGCTGCGCGCCGCAGGCGACGCCACCTTCCCCGTCTACATGGCGATGGGCTCCATGGTCTGCATGAGCCTGCCCCTGGGCTACTTCCTCGTCTTCCACCTCCAGTTGGGGCTCGCGGGCGTGTGGCTGGCGGTGGCCGCGGATGAATGGACGCGCGGGTTCGCCATGTGGCTGCGCTGGCGCAGCCGTGCCTGGGAGCGCCTGTCCCTGGTGACGCCCGTGGAAGTGCCGCCGGTGCTGGCCCACTAGCCTTCGCGCTCCATTCCCGCGCGGTGCGCGCCGCCTCCGCATGCCTGCCCTGCACGCCTGCGGAAGGCGTTCGCAACGGCCGCGGGGGCCCCTTCCCCCAGGCACTTCCCATCCCACTTTTGCTGGGGCGTGCATCCGCGCGCCCCAGCACTTCGAGGGAGAAGCCCATGCTCGCCGTCGTCTACAAGCAGGCCAGTCAGGTGAAGGTCGAAGAGGTCGAGGACCCCAAGGTCGAAGCGACCACCGACGCCGTCATCCGCGTCACCTCCGCGGGCATCTGCGGCAGCGACCTGCACATGTACGAGGGCCGCACGACGTCCAAGGCCGGCCAGGTGTTCGGCCACGAGAACATGGGCGTCGTCGAGCAGGTGGGCCCCGGCGTGGTGGGCATCAAGAAGGGCGACCGGGTGGTGCTGCCCTTCAACATCGCCTGCGGCACCTGCTTCGACTGCGTGCGCGGCCGCACGGAGGCCTGCCTCGTCGCCAACCCGGAGGCCCCCCACGCCGGCTACGGCTACGCGGGCATGGGCCCCTACCGGGGCGGACAGGCGGAGCTGTTGCGCGTGCCCTGGGCGGACTTCAACTGCCTGAAGCTGCCCGGCCAGCCCGGTGACGACCTGGAGGACGACTTCCTGCTCCTGTCGGACGTGTTCCCGACCGCCTACCACGGCACCGAGCTGGCGAACGTGAAGCCTGGCAGCACGGTGGCCGTCTTCGGCGCGGGGCCGGTGGGCCTTCTCGCCGGGTACTGCGCGCTCCTGCGCGGCGCCTCGGAGGTCTACGTGGTGGACAGCGTCCCGGAGCGTCTGGCCAAGGTGAAGGAGATGGGCGCCATCCCCATCGACTTCACGAAGGGCGATCCGGTGAAGCAGATCATCGACCTGCGCCGGAACAACCCGCTCATCATGGGCTCGCTGCGGCCGGGCGAGGAGAAGGCCCTGGGCGTGATGTGCGGCATCGACGCGGTGGGCTACCAGTCGCGCGACAACCAGGGCGCGGACGCGCACGGCGGCAAGGAGAAGCCCACCCAGGTGCTGGAGCAGCTGGTGGAGCTGGTGAACCCCACGGGCTCCATCGGCGTCGTCGGCGTCTACCTCGCGCCCGACCCGGGCGCGAAGGACGAGAACGCCCGGCAGGGCATCTACCCGCTGCCGTGGGCCAAGGTGTTCGACAAGGGCCTCACCGTGGGCACCGGCCAGACGCCGGTGAAGCGCTACAACTACTTCCTGCGCGACCTCATCATCGCGGGCCGCGCGAAGCCGAGCATGATCGTCAGCCACCGGCTGCCGCTGAGCGACGCGCCGGATGCGTACAAGAAGTTCGACGCCCGCAAGGATGGCTACACCAAGGTCATCCTCAAGCCGCAGCAGAGCCCCAAGGCCAAGGCCTGACCCGGGATGTCCGCCAGTGCCCCTTCCGCGGTGGACGGCCGTGCGGAAGGGACCTGGACGGTATAAGGTTCGACAGTGGACGCCCTGGACAACCCGTCGACAGTGCTCGTCGTCGAAGGCTACGACGACCTGCGAGAGGCGCTGGTGGCCCTCCTGGTCTTGGAGGGCTACACCGTGCTGTCGGTGGCGACCGTCATGCAGGCCCTGGAAGTGCTCGCCCGCCTGCCCCGGCGTCCCTGTCTGGTCCTGCTGAGCCTGATGCTGCGCAACCCGGAGGACCAGACGTTCCTCGCCCGGCTGCGGAGCCTGGAACCCGCGCCCCGGCCGCCGGTGCTGGCGCTGACCGCGGATCCCGACCTCCAGGCGCCCCTACCGGGCACGGTGGGCCTGCTGGGCAAGCCGGTGCGCACGGAGGTCCTCCTGGCCGCCGTGGAGCGCTACCGGGCACGTCCGTAGCGTCCACGGAAGGTCCGGAACCGCGCAACTTCCCCGGCTTCCAGGCGATAATCCTTCAACGGCCACCACCGTCGTTTCCGGTGGTTCGAGGGGGAATCCGTCATGTCCAGAATCGGTGAATCCAGCGGCGGTGCCGCAGCGCGTGTCCAGCAGGCCCGGGCCCAGGAGGTCCGCCCGCCTCCGCCGCCCCCTGCTCCGAGGGTCTCCCGCACCTCCGACACCTTCGAGTCCGCGCCCTCCGCCCGCCGTGGCGGCCCCGCGCTGGGCTCGCCCACGCCCGTGGCCACGCCCACCCCGGTGGGAACGGCCGGCACCCCGGTGGCGACGACCGACACGGTGGCGAGCTACCAGGCGGGGCCTCCGCAGCGCCCCAACATCCAGCACGACAACGGCTTCCTGCAGAACCCCAACGACCCCAACGACCCGAACCCCATCGCCACGCAGAGCCCGGGCCTGGGGGACTACGCGGCGCTGGCCGAGTGGGAAGTGAAGCTGCGCGGAGCCCGCGCCCTCCAGGGCGTGCCGGGCGTGCCGCACAACGACATCCCGGACGGCCTGGACGCGTACGACCACTTCCTGCATGGCGGCGGGAAGGACTCGACGTTCAGCTACGAGCGCTTCGTGTCCACGGACCCGTCCGGCCAGGCGGTGCTCACCAACTCCACCCGCGACACGCAGCAGGGCGCGGAGGCGTACTACAACCAACTGGTCGCCAATGATCCGTCGCTCGCCGGCAAGCCGGTGACGTTCCAGATCACCGGCTCCCAGATTGGCGTGGGCTCCAGCGAGCAGTTCCCGTACCCCGAGACGGAGAACTGGCAGAAGGCCATTGG
>SECN01000515.1 GCA_004173515.1 Myxococcaceae bacterium
CCCCTATGCTGGACCTCCGGAACGTTGCGCAGAACTTCGATGCGGTCGTCGCCCGACTCAAGACGCGGGGCGGCAGCCTGGACCTCGGGCCCTTCCAGGCGCTGTTCCTGGAGCGCCGCGACCTCTACGTCTCCATGGAAGCGCTGGCCGCGCGTCGCAACGCCGCCAACGACGAGATGAAGCGCAAGGCGAAGGAGGACCCCTCCGCGATGGAGAAGCTGCGAGGCGACCTGCGCGGCGTCTCCCAGGAGATCAAGGAGAAGGAGTCCCGTCTCAAGCAGGTGGAGGAGGAGCTCAACCACATCCTGCTGCTCATCCCCAACGTGCCCCATGAGTCGGTGCCCGTGGGCACCAGCGCGGACGAGAACGTCCAGGTGAAGGCCTGGGGTGAGAAGCCGAACCTGCTCTTCACGCCCAAGCAGCACTTCGAGCTGGGCGAGTCGCTGGGCATGCTCGACTTCGAGCGCGCCGCGAAGGTGTCCGGCAGCCGCTTCACCTTCTACAAGGGCGCGCTGGCGCGGCTGGAGCGCGCGCTCGTCACCTTCATGATCGATGTGCACACGCAGAAGGGCTACACGGAGCTGCTGCCGCCCTACCTGGTGCTGCGCGAGACGATGATGGGCACCGGCCAGCTGCCCAAGTTCGAGGACGACGCCTTCAAGACGTCCGGCGAACCCGAGCGCTTCCTCATCCCCACGGCGGAGGTGCCCGTCACGAACTACCACGCGGACGAAATCCTGGAGGGCGACCAGCTCCCCATCCGCTACTGCGCCTTCAGCCCGTGCTTCCGCGCGGAGGCCGGCGCCGCGGGGCGCGACACGCGCGGCCTCATCCGCCAGCACCAGTTCCACAAGGTGGAGCTGGTGAAGTTCGCCCCTCCGGAGAAGAGCCTGGAGGAGCTGGAGGCCATGACGGACGACGCGTGCGACATCCTGCGCCGGCTGGGGCTGCACCACCGCGTGATGCTGCTGTGCACCGGGGACATGGGCTTCGGCGCGCGCAAGACGTACGACATCGAGGTCTGGCTGCCGGGCCAGGGCGCGTACCGGGAGATTTCGTCCTGCTCGGACTGCGGCGACTTCCAGGCCCGCCGCGCGAAGATCCGCTTCCGCGCCCAGAAGGGCGACAAGCCCCAGATGGTGCACACCCTCAACGGCAGCGGGCTGGCCGTCGGGCGCACGAGCATCGCCATCCTGGAGAACTACCAGCGGGAGGACGGAAGCGTCGCCATCCCGGAGGCGTTGGTGCCGTACATGGGCGGGGTTGGCCAGCGGGGGCCGTCGGCACAAGATGTGGAGGCGTGGCCGAGCGGTTGAAGGCAGCGGTCTTGAAAACCGCAGAAGGTGAAAGCCTTCCGTAGGTTCGAATCCTACCGCCTCCGATTTTGGACTTGAGTTTCACGGGTCTTTGACAGAGAAGAGTTGGAGAGATGGCCGAGAGGCTGAAGGCACAGGTTTGCTAAACCTGCATACTCGTAAGGGTATCGAGGGTTCGAATCCCTCTCTCTCCGCCATCAACTGTAAGCAGTACGGAAGACATTGCTCCCTTAGCTCAGCTGGATAGAGCGTCGGACTACGAATCCGAAGGCCGGAGGTTCGAATCCTCCAGGGAGCGCCATCTTCTTTTTTTTGTGGCGCAGGACTCATGAGTGATGACGTCGCTTTCATGCAGCAGGCACTTGTGCTCGCGCGGGAAGCAGCTTCACTCGGAGAAGTACCCGTCGGTGCGGTAGCGGTGCTGGACGGAAACGTCGTGGGCACGGGCTTCAACCGGCGCGAGTGCGACCGAAACCCCTTCGCCCACGCAGAGATGCTCGCGCTGGATGCCGCTGCGAAAGCACGCGGTGCCTGGCGTCTCTCTGGCGTCACCCTGTACGTGACGTTGGAACCGTGCGCCATGTGCGCCGGCGCGTTGGTGCAGTCTCGCGTCACCCGACTCGTCTTTGGTACGATGGACCCCAAGGCGGGCGCGGTCGGTTCGCTGTACAATCTGGTAGAGGAGCCGCGACACAATCACCGGCTCCAGGTCACAAGCGGTATCCTGGCGGAGGACTCTCGCCAGCTTCTCAAGACGTTCTTCGAGCGCTTGCGCGCGAAGCGACGTGAAAACTGAATACTTGGAGAGCTGGCCGAGTGGTCGAAGGCACCTGACTCGAAATCAGGCGTACCGGTAACGGTACCGTAGGTTCGAATCCTACGCTCTCCGCTCCATTGTCCTTGGAGAGGTGGCCGAGCGGTTGAAGGCACACGCCTGGAACGCGTGCATATCTGAAAGGGTATCGTGGGTTCGAATCCCACCCTCTCCGTTGTTAGCTTCGAAGTACTGAGTTTGTGGTCGGGACAACGTGGGGGCGCGAACCCCGCCAGGTCCGGAAGGAAGCAACGGTAGCGTACTTCCGCGTGTGTCCCGGCCGTTCTGTTTTGACATGAAGCGCCGGTGTCCCTTCGAGGGACACCGGCGCTTCTGCTTTGCGGGCAGGCCCTCCCCTGCCCGCCCCTCCATTCAGTCTCGGATGAGGAGGGTTTCGCGCTCCACCTGGCGGGCGATGCGGAAGCCCGCGGCCTGGAGCTCCGGCAGGGCGCGGCCCTCGAAGGTGACGGCGCGGTTGAAGGTGCGGTCGCGCATGGACGCCTGGAAGGCCGCGTCCTGGGGCCAGTCGCAGGTGCGCCAGGGGATGTTCCGGCCGATGTAGAAGAACCCCCCGGAGCCCCACAGGCCCTCGTTCACGATAAGGAGCCCCGTCGCATCCCCCCGGGTGGCCCGGACGATGGCGCGGAACTGGTCGCTGCGCAGGTCCTGGGACGGATAGCCCTGGGCGTTCACGAAGCCCAGCCACAGCGAGAAGGACGCCAGCACGCCCCTCGGCAGGGGCTGCTGGAGCGCCATGACGGATGCGGCCACCTGGGACGCCGCCGCGAGCAGACCCAGCACCAGGGCCGGGTAGAGGAAGCGCTCCTCCTTGTGCGGGGTGGCCAGCAGGACGGCCATGTAGACGGCCGCGCAGGTGAGCGGCAGGGACAGCGTGCGCCAGCGCAGCAGCGTCGCCAGGGACAGTGGCAGCGCGGCCCAGGCCCAGAGGGGGACGGCCTTCAGCAGCGGCTGCCAGTAGAAGTCCGGAGGGGACGCGCCAAACGCGGCGGCGGCCTTGCCCGACAGGACGTTGTAGTCCAGGTACGCCACGAACGAGTGGAAGGGCGTGCCCCAGGTCCCCCAGTCGAGCAGCCCCAGCCCCAACGCCACGACGGCCCCGCCCCCGCAGGCGAAGGCGAACAGGCGCCACCGTCGCGCGGCCAGGAGCCAGCCCAGCGCGGCCAGCACGAAGAGCGCGGACGGGTAGCGCACCACCACCGCGAGCCCCAATGCCAGGCCGCCCAGCAGCCCCGCGCGCCGCGTCCCTCCGGCCGTCCCGGTGTCCGGCCGGTCCAGGGCCTCCATGGCCACAAGCAGGAAGGACGCGGAGACGGACTCCGACAGCGTGCGCCCGGCGAAGATCAGCACCGGCCCGCACAGCCCCAGCAGCAGCACCGCGAGCGCCCCTCCCGCGTGCCCGGCCCTGCGCGCGGCGAAGCGGTACACCGCCCACAGGCTCCATGCGTGCAGGGCGAACTGGGGAATGGCCACCACGCCCCGGTAGACGCCGGGGTCGGTGATGCCCAGCCCCTGCGCCACCCTCAGGAAGAACGCCAGCACGCCGGCAAAGGCCCAGTTGCGCAGGCCGTCGCGCCACTCCCAGGCCAGCACGCCGTAGCCGTGCACGCGCCACCAGGCGGGCTCCAGGGCCTGGAACACCTCGTCCGGGTGGATGCGGCCCAGCTCACGCACCGCCACGACGATGGGCACCAGCGCGATGGCGAGCAGGCCCAGCACTTCGAGGCTTCCGGCCCGCCCCGTCTGGGGGGCCGCGGCCTCCGGGAAGAAAGGTTCCGGGGGCGCCGGAGGAGGACTGGGGAGCGCGTCGGGGGCGGAGGTGTTCACGGGACGGGCGCGACTCTTTCTGGACCGGAGGTGCGAAGCAAGGCGCGCGGCGTTTGGCGGGGAGGCCCCGGCTCGGGTAGGAACGACCTTTTCCCCAAGCGATTCCCAAGGAGGAAGACCATGCCAGACGTCATCGTGGTGGGTGCGGGCCACAACGGACTTGTCACGGCGGCGATGCTCGCGCGCCGCGGCCTGTCGGTCACCGTGCTGGAGGAGAAGGCCATGGTGGGCGGCGCGTGCAAGACGGAGTACCCGTTCCGCACCGCGCCGAAGCTGGGCGTCTCCACCGGCGCGTACCTGCTGGGCCTGATGCCGCCGGAGCTGCTCCAGGAACTCCAGATGGAGCTGCCCCTCAAGCGCAGGGATCCGCACTACTTCCTGCCCACCATGGACAAGCGCTACCTGCTCTTCGGGTCGGACGAGCGGGAGCTGGAGCGGCAGTTCCGCGAGTTCTTCTCCGAGGCGGACTGGAACGCCCACGTGGCGATGAACACGGAGCTCGGCGCGCTGCGCGAGGACCTGGCGCCCGCGTGGCTCCTGCCGCCCCTGTCCCTGGAGGCGACGGCGGAGCGCTACGTGCGCCCTGCCCTGCGCCAGCACTTCATCCGGCTGTGTCGCGGCACCGCGCGCGAGTACCTGGAGCGCTTCGGTTACCAGTCCAACTTCGTGAAGGCGATGTACGCCGTCACCGACGCGTTCTCCGGCCTGGACGGCGGCTATGACACGCCGGGCACGGGCATGAACCTGCTGGTGCACAACCTCTGCCGGCTGCCGGGCAGCGGCGGCACGTGGATGATTGTCGAAGGCGGCATGGGCACCGTCACCCAGCGCATCGCGCAGCTGGCGCGCAAGCACGGCGCGGACATCCGCACCAACGCCAAGGTGGCGTCCGTGCGCGTGGACGCCGGCGTGGTGAAGGGCGTGGTGCTGGAGAACGGCGAGGAACTCTCCGCGAAGGTGGTCATCTCCAACTCGGACCCCTTCCGCACGCTGACGTGGGTGGACCCGGCCGCGGTGCCCGCGGACTACCGCCGCAAGGTGGACGGCATGTCGGCGCCGGGCACCACGCTGAAGGTGAACCTGTGCCTCAAGGGCCTGCCCACCTTCACGTGCCTTCCGGAGGACCGGGGCCAGTTCGGGCCCACCATCCACCTGCTGCCCCAGGGCGACGATGTGCTGGGGGCGCTCGCGCATGGGTACAAGGAGTCCAAGGCGGGACGGCTCGCGGAGTTCCCCTCCATCGAATGGTACGTGCACACCACGGTGGACCCGTCGCTGAAGGACGAGGAAGGCCACCACAACTCCGCCCTCTTCGTGGAGTGGGTACCGGAGAAGCTGGAAGGCACGACGTGGGAGAAGGAGGAGGCGAAGTACGTGAAGCACCTGCTGTCCATCTGCGACCGCTTCGCTCCGGGCACCAGCGACCTGGTGCAGGAGTACTTCGCGCTGACGCCGCCGAAGATTGAATCCCACTTCGGCATCACGCGCGGACACATCCACCACGTGGACAACAAGCTGGGGTTCACGGACCGGCTGCCCTATGAGACGCCCGTGCAGGGGCTCTACTTCTGCAGCGCGGGCTGTCACCCGGCCGGCAGCGTCATCGGCGCGGCGGGCCACAACGCGGCCAACGTGGTGCTACAGGCGCTCGGACGCTGAGGCGGAGTGCGTCTCACGGCGGGAGGAATGGACGTTCCATGGATCATTCGTCC
>SECN01000086.1 GCA_004173515.1 Myxococcaceae bacterium
GGGTCCACCGGGAAGCGCGCGAGCTGGTGGCCGAGCGGCGTCAAGGCGCGCTCCTTGCCCTCGATGGCCCCGAGCTCCTCGAGCACCCGCCAGCCCTCGGCGATGGCCTTCGGCTGGGGCGGGTCGAGGAAGGGGAAGTCCTCGACGTCACCGAGGCCGAGGGACTTCATCCGCAGGATGACCCCCGCGAGCCCGGTGCGCTTGATCTCCGGGTCGGTGAAGGCGGGCCGCGACGTGAAGCCCGCCTCGTCATAGAGGCGCACGCAGATGCCCTCGCGCACGCGGCCGCAGCGCCCCTTGCGCTGGTCGGCGCTGGCCTGAGAGACCGGCTCGATGTGCAGGCGCGTGGTGCCCGAGCGGGGTTCGTAGCGCGACAGGCGCGCCACCCCCGTGTCCACGACGTACACGATTCCCGGGATGGTGACGGACGTCTCCGCGACGTTGGTGGCGAGGATGACCCGGCGCTCGGGGATGGTGGCGAAGACGCGCGACTGCTCGGCGGCCGACAGGCGCCCGCACAGGGGCTGCACCACCGTGCCGCGCAGCTCACGCGCGTTGAGGGCGTTCTCGGCCTCGCGGATCTCCCGCTCGCCGGGGAGGAACACGAGGATGTCTCCGTCCGGGTCGAGCGAGATGACGTTGGCCACCGCATCGGCGACGGCGTCCGCGAGCTCGGCGTCCTCGGGGGGCGGCTCGTAGAGCACGTCCACCGGAAAGGTGCGGCCCTCCACCTGGATGACCGGAGCCCCTCCGAAGAACTGTGAGAAGCGCTCGGTCTCGATGGTGGCCGAGCTCACGATGACCTTGAGGTCGGGACGCCTGGGGAGGATGCGCTTGAGCCACCCGAGCAGGAAGTCGATGGTGAGGCTGCGCTCGTGGGCCTCGTCGAGCACGATGGTGTCGTAGCGTTTCAGGAGCGGGTCGCTGTGGATCTGCGCGAGCAGCACGCCGTCGGTCATGAACTTCACGGCCGTCCGCCGGGACGAGCGGTCCTCGAAGCGAATCTGGTAGCCGACGTCCGTGCCCAGCTCCGTGCCGAGTTCGCGTGCCACGCGCGCCGCCACGCTCGTCGCGGCGATGCGCCGGGGCTGGGTGACGCCAATCTGGCGCGGGCGCCCGCGCCCCATGGCGAGCAGGACTTTCGGCAGCTGCGTCGTCTTCCCCGAGCCGGTGGCCCCCGCGACGATGACCACCTGATGGGCGGTGATGGCCGCGGTGATGTCCTCCACCCGGCTCGAGATGGGGAGCTCGGGGGGGAAGTGCAGGGTGGGCAAGCCGTCGGGGGGGAGGACGGGTGAGTCGCCGGACATGGCAGCATGGCCTAGCACCGAAGCGCGCGCCGCGCCCCTGACGAATCGTGTGGGCGCCTGCGCCCGGCGTTCCTGGAGGGAGTCTGCCTGCACGCCTCCCTCACGCGAGGGCAGAGCCGAAGCCGGAAGAGGGAAGTGAGCCGCCCGAGGCAGTGGCGAGGTAGGAGCGCACGTCGCGGCTGGATGGGGCCGGGTTGCCGCAGGAGCTTCGCGCTGGACATGTTCGGGTGCGGCAGGTGTTGAGGCAGGCTTACGCCTCGAAGCAGGCGTTCGGTTCTCGAACTGCGCAGGGTGCTCCCGCACCGCCATGTGAGGCGCATGTTGGCGGTTGTCGTGCGCCGAATCGCCGTCTGCGCTTCGTCGTGCAGCATGTCTGACGGACGCTGAGGCGCGCCGCCACGTTCATTCCGATTCTCGCGGTTGGCACCGTACGCGGCGTGGATCCGTTCTGTGCCGTGGCGTGGCTCGTCTGTCTATGTCCCGACGGGCCGGGTCGCCCGTGACTTTTCAGTGCAATGCCTCACCCGGTTCGCCGTCCTGTCGGACCGAACAGGGAACCTCTGTCCTGGGTGCCCCCGCTGGGGCCTTCCGCGGAGGCGTCGATGGGCATGGATTGGAAGTCGGCTGTTGTCTTGCTGCTGCTGTTGCCCAGGGCCGGAGGGGCGCAGGAGGTCGTCACCCCAGAGGACTTCGACGCCACCGTACGCAGGCTGGAAGAAGCCATTTCGGACACGCCTTCCGGCGAGGAAGAAGCGGGAGAGACACCGTCCGGAGAGGAAGCCTCTCCGCCTGCCACGTTCGACTCGACACCCCCATGGACGAACCTGCTGCGCATGGACGCGGCGACGTTGACGTTGCTGCCTCGCAGGGGCGAGGGCACCGCAGAAGGCTTCGTCCAGGTGGAGCCCCTGGTGGCCTTGGGGAAGGGGGAGTCGTTGCGCCTCATTCTCGGGGCGCCGGTACGGCTGCGGTTGTGGGGCGGAGAGGAGGACGCGGGCCTCATCAGGAAGGAGGACTGGGACACGCTGTCCGACTGGGGGCAGGTGGTGCGCCTTTTCATGGTGGGAGGGGACACGCCCAACTCGGTGTGGCTGGGGATGGTGGAGGGCTACTCCCTCTTGTCCGGGCACCTGGTGCGGCGCTACGGCAACCGCGTCAACCCCGACGACCACCCAGCCGGCGTCATCGCGACGGGGACAGTGGGGCCGGTATACGCGGAGGCCTTCGTCTCGGACGTGCTGAGCGCTCGCCTGGCGGGGGCGGAAGTGGCCCTGGATGTGCAGCATGTCCTCTTCGGCCGGCCTCCTGTCCCGGGTCGCTACACGCTGGCCTTGTCGGCGGTGCATGACTGGGGGCAGGTAGGTGGCACCTCGAGGCCCATGACGCTGGCGCACCTGGACGCCACCGCCGTGGTGCTGCGGCGCGGGCGCAAGGGCAGAAGGGTGGAGGCGCACCTGCTGGGTGGGTGGGGTGGACGCCCGGGCGAGGGTGGAGCCTGGGGCGCGGTGGCGGGCGTAGGCGTGGATGCACTGACGCCGACGGTGGACATGCGCGCGCGCCTGGAAGGCCGCCTTCAGCGAGGAGGCTTCCGTCAGGGCGCCTTCGGCCCGGACTACGAGCTGGCGCGCTTCCAGGTCGCGGGCCCGGCCTCCGTGCCGTTGGCGGAGGCGTCCTTCCCGGAGGGGGCTTCCGCCTACGGGGAGGTGATTCTCAACTGGGACGCGGTGCGCCTGAGTGGCATGCGCCAGCGACACCTCTTCCTCTCCCTGGGCGTGGAGATCTTCTCCTGGGGCCGAGTGGATGTGGATGGGCGGGTGGAGGCGCAACTCTTCCACCGGGACTTCAGCCTGGGCGTCGGCGGGCTGGCGACAGCCATGGGCCAGCCCGGAGCGCGCTACGTCGTCTCGGGGGAGGCCCGGTGGCGCTTCCTGGGAGGCGACCTCTACGCGTTGGGGCAGGGCGGCACGCTGCTGTTTCCGACGGTGGAAGGGACGCTGCGGCCGGGGGCCTTCGCGGCCGTGGGGCTGGGGGTGGACAATGCGCGCTGAGCGACTGCCGCGCGGGGCAGCGGGCCTGGTGCTGGCCCTGGCGCTCCTCACATCGGGGTGTGCCTCGCTGCCCTCTCGGGCGGGCCCTGGGGGCACCCTGGCTGCCGTCTCGGGCGCGACGCCCATGGTGGCCTTGGGGCGAAGTGCCGTCGCGAGTCTCCCCGAGGACGATGCGCTCGAGGACTTCGACGAGGAGTCCGCGGACGGACCGCTTCTGCACCGCCGCCGGGCCACGCCGTCTCCGCCGAATCCCGGCGGAGGAGAAACGGCGCCCCTGCGTGTGATGGGGGCGCTGGCAGGCGTGTGCGGGGACGTCCCCGCGAGCTGGCCGCACCTGGAATCTGAAGAGGAGGTGATGGCGCTCTTCCTGGAGTGCACCACGCCAGCGGCCTTCCTGGCCTTGCAGCGCCAGACGGACATGCCCCGGCTGGTGGAGGCCCTCTCGGACTGGAACGCGGTCCGGCTGGGCGCCCTGGGCCCCCTGGAAGCCGAAGCCGCCCGCGTCCTCCTCAAGAAGCGCGCGGGCTTCCTCGCCACCGCCGTCGAGAAGCACGGCCTGGCCAAGGCGGAAGTCCTCGCCCTCTTCGTCCTGCACACCACCCACGACGACGAGGTGCGACAGCTGCTGCGCCTCTTGGCCGAGGACAAGCTGCTCAAGCGCGCCCTGGGGGCCATGGAGGTGGTGCGCGAGGAGCTGAAGCAGCGGGGCCTGGCCCTCACCGATTTCCCGGAGAGGGACTTCCGCGCTGGCGACATCGCGCGCGGGCTGGGACGGGCCGCGGATGACGTCGCCGCCTCCATTCCTCTCGTCGGAGGAAGCCGGAGCGTGGACGCGTCCGCGCTGCCCGTGCAGCTCCCACCGCCCTACCAGGAAGCATACCGAGAGGTGGAGAACGCCCAGTTCCTCGGGGCCTTCGCGCCGGGCAACATGGCCCTGGCGTCCTTCGACCACCTCACCTTCGGCGTGCCCCTCGGCTTCTACCACCTGGTGGCGGGGACGGCGCAGGGCGGGGCTTCCCTCGCCAAGGGGGAGTACGAGGAGGCCACGCGGCAACTGGCACCCGCGGCCCTCATGGTGGGCCTGTACGCGGGAGGAAAGGGGGCGCGTGCATTCCGTGAAGCCGGCCTCTCCAGGCAAGAGGGGGCACGGCTCCAGGCCGTAGTGTCTCGGGTGGAGTCGCTGAAGGCCGTGCTGGAGAGGTTGGAAGCGCAGATTGGGGAGAGCGGCGTGGGGGAATTGGCCCGCTACCTCCAGCAGAGCGGGGAGTCGGCCCTTCTGGTGGCGGAGTGGGGTGAAGCCGGCGCGCTGGCGCTGCACGAGGCACGAGGCAACGTCGCTCAGGCACAGGCCACGTTGGCGGTGCGGTATCGCGAGCCCCCGAGTGTCTCGCCCACTGGCGGAAGCGCAGGGAGAAGAAGTGGCAGTAGACCCTCCGTGCCACCCGAGGCAGCCGGGCTCCCGGTTGAGGTGGCGGAGGCGAAGTTCAAGCAGTTGGAGGCGGAGTTCCCAGGAGAGCGACTGTCGATGGACGTGGCGGAGCTGACGAGGCATCGCCAGGCCCTGCGGAAGGCCGCTCCTGCCGAAGTCACTGCGGAGCCGCTCTGGTCCGACTACGTGGCGTACCTGGAGACGCGGGCCGCCGAAATCAAGAAGGGGACTGCGGAGAAGGGACCCCTGAAGTGGGCCGGCTACCAGGTGCTGCGTGACCGATACGCCCGGGGTCTGGCCTTCGAGAGGACGATGGTCGCCCTCCTGAAATCGGATGCAGCCTTGCCGCGGGCGCAGCGGCGCTGGCTCAAGGACTTCGACCAGCCGCGCGTCGAGACGCACGTCGGGGTGGCGAAGGCGGACCTCCGCTTCGCGGACGTGCTCGTCATCGAAGAGGGGCCTTCTGCTGGCCCGAGTCCCCGCGTGGAGACGTTCAGCTTCAAGAGTCGAGACCTTTCGCAGCTCGGAGCGGAGACGCTCACAGCGCAAATGATCGAGGACGCGAGCACTGCTTTGAGGTACTACGGGGAGACCCTGAACATCCGCCGCCCCGGAATCGAACAGATGGCGCAGATCCAAAGAGTCCGCCTGATATATGAGGGCGGAAAGCTCAAGCCTGCGGATCCGAAAGCATCGCGAGCGGCCATGCGAGATGCTCAGAATGAAGTAGACGGAGTGGAGGTCTCGTTCCAATGAATGAAGCAGCGGAACACGAACCCGACACCGAAGACCGTCTCCGTCTCTCCTTCGAGGCCTCCTTCGATCAGGCCGTAGACCTGAAGCAGGCATTGGAGCCCCTTCTCAAGGTGCTTGAGGCGCACGCGGGTGCGTGGAGGCCGGAAGTTGTCGAAGGCAAACGGCAATACGCCTACTCCCGCGCTTCCGTCCTGAAGGCACTGGACGAGAAGCGCGGAAAGAAAAGCATGTCCGTTGGTTTCTCTCGTGTGACGTGGCCCCTGCTGGATATGTCCCTGAGGCTCTCGCTGCCGCCCTCAGTCCCCAGATTGTATGTCTGGATTTCTGTTCAGCCGCTTTCACTTTTCAGTGAGGCCGCGCGCTGCATTGAGTTTGTGGACATGGTTCGCACCTGGGCCTCTCATTACCCAGTCACTGGAGCCACAGCCAATAGTCTTGCCGAGGACCAGTTGGCGGAGGCCTCCAACCTTGAACACGCCGTGGCGCCTTCACAGGAGAATGAGGGCGACAGGATCCAAGAAGTGACTTGGCTGAACATCTTCGGTCCGAAGTTGGTGGAGTCCATAGGCCGGGAGTGGATGCTCTCGACGCCTGCGCACCTCGTGGAGGAGCTTCCCAACGGCTCCGTCCTCCTGGTGCTGTGGCCCACCGCCGCCGACTTCGACAGTGAGGACGCGCGCGTGGCGCAGGCCCGAGTCCATGTCCACCTGCGGCCGGATCTCGACTTCGACGCGGTGTTGCGCATGCTGAGAGAGCGCAGCGCCGCACTCGTACCCGTCGAGCCGCGTTTCCACCCGGACGTGGCGCCGCTCCTCTCGCGGCTGCCGGACGAGGTTGCCATCAGTGAGCGGCAGCAGAAGATTGCCGAACTCAACGCCTTCCGGCCGCCCGAGCCGGAGGAGTGGCTGCCGGCTGCCCTCCCCTCGGACGTGGAGAATCCGGAGCGTGTCCTCGAATCCTATGGAGATCTGTCCGAAGGCCTCGTGGCGGCGCTGCACACCAAGGTGCCCTCCATCATGGACGAGACGCCCGAGTCTCTCACGGACCTGGACTTCTACTTCTGGCGGGAGAACTTCCCGGAGCGGTACAAGCGAGAACTCATCGACGAGCACACCGCGCCAGCTCTAGGTGCCTACCTGGGCGGCATGTTGGTGCGGCGACTGGGAGGGACGTGGGTGCCGCGGCAGAAGCTGGAGGAGTCCCAGGTGCGCGTCGGCAAGCGCGTCTGGCTGCCCTTCCTCCGCGCCCGCCGGTTCATGCAGTCCCGCCAGTCACTGCTGGACTACTCGCTCACCCAGTTCCTCTGTGAGGCGGCGCGGCACCGGCCCTGACTGCTGCGGCTGAGCGGGGCATGGGGTTTCCTTCCGCGCTTGCCGGGACACGCAGTCCCGCCAGTCGGTTACTGGGCTCCTTGCTCACCTGGTTCTTCTGCGAAGCGAGGCGGGCTGTGCGTCGCATAAGTACAAAGGCCCCGCGATATTCATCGCGAGGCCCGTGTTGAACAAAAAGGCCCTGCCAGTTGGCAGGGCCTTTCAAGAAGCTCCAGGAGAGGGACTCGAACCCTCAACCCCGCGGTTAACAGCCGCGTGCTCTGCCATTGAGCCATCCTGGAAGGTGTTGCGTGACAGCGTTGCCGGGAGCGGGATTCGAACCCGCAACCTCCGCGTTCTGAGCGCGGCGCCTCTACCAAGATTGGGCTACCCCGGCGTGATGCGGTGATGAGTCGGGACGACTGGATTCGAACCAGCGACCTCGCGCGCCCGAGGCGCGCGCTCTGACCAGACTGAGCTACGTCCCGATGTGAGGTGGAGCATCGAGGGAGGACCCGGACATGACTGAGGCCGGGTCCCCCCTCGGGAGCCCGGCCTCTGGCCCTGCATCTTCCCTGGGTTCCAGGGAGGCGGGGTCAGGTGCCGGGTGGACTGCCGCGGAAGGAGGCGATCGCCCATTCCAGGCTGTCGGGAGCGGGGACCGGATCGGGTAGAGGATTCGGGTTCAGCTCGTTGCGCGTCGTCATGGTCACCGCTCCTTTCGGGGATGAGAGACGCGGCGGGAATCCGGCCCTGACAAGTCCGCGTGACGAAAACTCCGCCTCGGAAGAGGACTCCCTGAGCGAGGACCGGCCCCCGGTCCAATGTCGGAGTGGAAGGCTAATGTTCGTGACAGTGATTGGTGGCAATCCACGGCAGCAGTGGGCTGCTCCGCTTTCACGGGACGCACCGTCCAAGGTCCGCACATTCCTCCAGGTCAGGAGTCCCCACGTCATGGCATCCCTTGTTTTCCTTCCGCTCATGTTGATGCTGGGCGCCAGCGCGCCCGAAGCCCCAGCCCCCACGCAGCGCTCGTTGCCCTTCTCTCCCCAGGCGGTGGTCGAGCAGCTCCAGTTCTCCTTCCGTCCCGCCGACGCTGGCTTCGTCGGCGGACACCGCACCTACCGGGTGGCGCATGACAGGGGGCAGCTCACCGTTCTTCCCCTGTCTCCCCGGTCCGACCCGGCGCAGCCGCATCCGGAAGGGCTCACGCTTGGGACCGCCGAGGTGCTCAGGGGGGCACGTGCCCTGCGCCTCACGGGTGCGCGCCCCCACGTGGCCCCGGATGGCTCGCTCCAGGTGCAGCGCGGCGGGGTGGAGGAGCGCTTCCACAACAGCGCCGGAGGCGTGGAGCAATCCTGGCACTTCGCCCGGCTTCCGGCGGGCAGGGGCGACCTGACGGTGCGGGTGCCGGTGCGGGGACTCTCGTACCAGGGCACGACGGACAGCGGCCTGCACTTCTCCGACGCGGCGACCGGGGCGGGACTGCGCTATGGCCTGGGCACCTGGATTGATGCCCGGGGTCAGCGCACCGGGGTGGTCCCGGTGTTCCAGGACGGGGCCATCGTGCTCACCGTGCCGGAAGCCACGCTGAAGGCGAGCGTCTTCCCGGCGGTGCTGGACCCCGTGCTCGGGCCGGAGTTCGGCATCGATCAACCCGTGGTCTCGGTGGAGCCGTCGAACCAGAGCACGCCCTATGTCGCCACCGACGGGGCCAACTTCCTGGTGGCCTGGACGGACACGCGCAGCGGCGCTTCCGAGCAGTGGGCCACGCGGGTGACACCGCAGGGCCAGGTGCTGGACCCCGGTGGTTTCAGGGTCCCCGACATCCTGTACTGCGGTTCGTACGCGATGACCTACGGCGCGGGCGCCTACGTCCTTGCCTGCCCCAGGGGCATGGTGCGCATCTCCAGCGACGGCGTGGTGCTGGATCCGCAGCCCATGCCCTTCACGCAATCGGCCGGGACGAACGACCTGTACCCGGCCATCGCCTTCAACGGGACGAACTTCCTGCTCACCTGGACGGGCTTTGCCACCAGCAACAGCCCCAGCGGCGGGCTCTACGGGATGATGGTGTCTCCCTCGGGCTCCGTCGTGATGGGCCGGAAGCTGCTGTCGCAGTACTCCAACACCGTCCTCGAATCCGCCGTCACCGCCGTGGGCACGTCCTTCCGTGTCGTCTACACGGAGGACGCCTCCTCCATGCTCTCCGTCGTGGTGTATGAGAATGGCGCGGTGAGCCCTCGCGTCCAGGAGTACTACGGCTCCCTCAATGGACAGCCGCGCTTCCCCGCGCTCGCGAGCAACGGCGACGAGTACGCGGTGGTCTATCAATACGGTGACATCTATGGGGACGCGAGCACCCGCATCAGCGGCATCATCCGCCGCGCGGACGGCGGCAGCAGCTACGCCACCTTGAGCACCACCGCGCGGCAGGAGCGACCCGACATCGCCTGGGTCCCCACCGCGGAAGCGTACGGCGTCGTCTGGACCAACACCCGCAACCACAGCACCGACCGCACGGAGATCCAGGGCGCCTGGATGGACAGCGATGGAGGCGTCGCCGGCGGCATGCAGCTCACCCCGGGCCTTTCAGGTCAGCTTCACGACCGCCCCCGCATCGCGGGAGGTGAGGGTGGGAGCATGGTGGTCTGGAACCGGAAGCTGCCGGAGGCGGGCCGCGATGTGATGGGCCGGGCCCTGGAAGGCACCGCGTCCAACGTGCTCAGCACCAGCGGCAACTTCGAGGCGGAGCCCGCGGTCGCGGCGGGCCCCGGTGGCTATTTCGTCGCGTGGAAGGACAGCCGGAATCACGCGACGAAGCTGTCGGACCTCATGGGCGCGCGGCTCAGCCCGACCGGGGAGGTGTTGGATGCGTCGGGCATCGTCATCGCCTCGACCGTGCGCGAAGAAGCGTCACCGGTGGTGACCTGGAATGGCACGGATTGGCTGGTGGCGTGGGTGGAGCGCCTCCCCACGACCGGGACGTCCCTGAAGGCGCGTCGGGTCTCCGCTTCCGGCCAGTGGGTGGACACCACGCCGCTCAACCTGGGGCCCGCGACGTATGCGAGCGCGCCCTCCGCCGCGAACGGTGCAGCGGGCGCGGTGGTCACCTGGGCGGGCCTCCCGGCCAACGGTGTCCAGGCGGCGCTGGTGCGCACCGATGGGGGCGTGACGACGCTCGCCGGGCTGCCCACGGATGGTGGCACCCGGCCCTCCGTGACAGGCAATGCGTCCCAGTACCTGGTGGCGTGGGAGGACACGGGGGCGATCCGCGCGCAGCGGTTCAACGCGCAGGGAGTCGCGCAGGGCAGCCGCTTCGACGTCACGACGTCGGGGCGCCAGCCGCTGCTGGCCACCACCGGCACCGACTTCCTCGCCACCTATGCGCAGGGGAGCACGAGCGCCCCGGACATCCGCTCGGTCTTCATCTCCTCCTCCGGACTGGTCGCGACGTCCTCGGCGCTCCTCGGAAGCGCATCCTCCGACGTGCGTCCGGCCCTGGTGTGGGATGGACGGACCTATACCGCCGCGTGGCTGAAGTACGACGCGTCGCGCCCGTACTACCAGGCGTGCCGTGTCACCCGGACCGGAGCGGTGTTCGACACGACGCCCTTCGCGCTCTTCCCCTCGCATCCGGAACAGGCGTTCGACAAGGGCGACTACGGCCGGCTGGGGCTGGCCTCGGTGGGGGATGGGTCACTGCTCGCGGTGACGCCGTTCATGGACCGCACCCCAGGGGTCGTCGCGCAGCGGCTGCGGGCCCGGCGGGTGGAGTGAGGTCGGGCGAGCCGGCTTGAGCGGCTCGATGCACGTCCGCTCCACCGGGTCGCACGGTGGAGCGGGCTTGCGGTCCGGGCTTTCAGTGCGAGTGCTGCTTGAAGAAGTCCCACATGATGGCGGTGCCGTCGGGCCCCGCGGGGTCCGCGAACGGATAGGCGGGGTTGCCGCCCGGCCACGCGTGGCCCATGCCTTCAATCTCATACTGCTGGACCCGCAGCACGCCGCCGGAGACGTAGTTCCTCACCGTGTACCTGCGGCCTCCCGGCGAGATGGCGGAGGAGGCCTGGGCGGGCTGGTTCGACACGCTGTTGTTGTCCGCGCCGTCGTCCCCGTAGTCGTTGGTCTGGAGGAACTGGCGCACGGTCTGCGTGCCATTGATGGGATTGACGACATCGTCGGCCGTGCCGTGGACGACGAGCACCGGCACCTTCCGGCGCGGCTTGCCGGAGCAGGCCCAGGCGTCATACCCCCGGTCATCCGGTGAATAGATGCTGCCGAACTTCATGGCGAAGAGGCTGCCGGAGGCCGTGGTGGCCGCCTTGTACATGGCTCCCGCGCCCACCATGCCCGCGGTGAAGACATCCGAGTAGCAGGCCAGCAGGATGGCCGACATCACCGCACCAGCGGAGACACCTCCCACGTAGACGCGGCGTTCATCCACCGTGTAGTGGCCCTTCACCCAATCCACCATGCCGACAATCACTGACGGCTCCAGACCGCCCCGCTCCTGGTTGATGGAGAACATGAAGTTCCAGCACTGGGTGCCATTGGCGATCATGGCCTGATTGGGATAGAGCACCAGGAACTTCTCCTGGTCCGCCTTCTCATTCAGCCGTGTCAGGCCGGCGAACTGGTCTGGATTCTGGAGACAGCCATGGAGCCCGACAACCAGCGGGAGCCGCTCCCCGGGCTGGTAGCCTGTGGGAACCCAGAGTTGGTAGCTCCGGGTTCCCCCGTTGCCGCTGTAGATTCCATGGACCCACGAACCCGCATGGGCCTGGCTTGCCCCCAGCACTCCGAACAGCGCGCACCACCCCACGACCGCCCGGCAAAGGGCGCTGACATTCCGAGTCACCGACATCTGACTGCCTCCTGCTTCAACGAGGTCGCGGGATGCGGCCTCGGGAAGCTGCGGATGCGTCGGCGCCCGGGGCGTGGGCTCAGCCCGTGTGGCGGGCGTCTTCTGGGGAGCCTTCGACCTCCCACAGGAAGCCCTCCACCGCCTCGACGACCAGTCCGGGCTGGTCCACCGGCGCGGCATGGCCGGAGTCCGTCAACACCTGGAGCCGGGCCTTCGGGAGCAGGTCCACATAGGCCTGCTTCTGGGATTGGGGCGTGTAGTCCCGTTCGGAGTGCAGCACCAACACGGGGCAGGAGACGTCCTTCAACCGCGCGAGGACGCTCCAGCCGAGCAGCCCCTTCGTCGCGCGCAGGTAGACATCCGGCGCGTTGGCGCCCAGTCGCTCCACCGCCTGTTGCCTCAGGGCTTCCTGCTCCGGTTTGGGGAACAGCTTCTTCGCCACGAGCTTCGCCAACCCCCGGGGCCCCAGCGCCCGCAACGCCAGCAGGCGCGTCAGGTATGCGAACCGCTGGCGCAGGGTGCGCGGGACCATGTCCGGTCCGCTGTTGATGACCACCAGGCTGCGCACCAGATCCGGCCGGTCCACCGCGAGCTGGAATCCCATCATCCCGCCCATGGACAGCCCGACGATGTGCACCGACGTCAGGCCCAACCCGTCACACAGCGCGGCGATGTCGTGCGCGAAGAGCGCCACGTCATAGGCTCCCGCCGGCTTGTCGCTGCGACCGTGGCCCCGGGCATCCGGGACGAGGAGGCGGTGGTGCGCGGAGAGCCGGGGCGTCACGCGCTCCCAATCGCTCCCCGAGGACCCCAGCCCGTGCAGCAGGAGCACCGGCGCGCCCTCACCAGACGCCTCGAAGTGGAGGGTCACGCCTTCGTGGGTGCTAAACGTGGGCATCTTCAGGGCCTCGGAAGCCTGGAGGCAGCCGCATCGGGATGAACGACTGTTCAGAGGTGCGCTAGACTTAGCTGTCGCGGATGCCGCTGAAGGGTATCTGAACGAACGTTCGTTTCGCAAGGCCACCCATGTCCGTCACTCCTCCTCCGTCCCGGCTTCGCTCGCTCAAGGCGGTCCTTCCGTCCTCGGCGGTCCCTGACGGCACGCGTCGTCGCATCCTGGAAGCGGCGCTCCAGCTCTTCGCGAGCCGGGGCTTCCACGGCGCGTCCATCCGGGACCTGGCGACGGCGCTGGAGCTGCGGCCCAGCGCGCTTTACGCGCACTTCCCCTCCAAGGAGCACGTGCTGGCGGAGCTGGTGCGCATGGGCCACGAGGCGCACCACGAAGGGCTGCGCACGGCGCTGCTTGGGGCGGGCTCGGAGCCCATTGAACAACTGCGGGCGCTCGTGCGGGCCCACACGCTGCTGCACGCGAACCATCCCCAGCTCGCGGTGGTGGTGAACGAGGAGATCCACGTGCTGCCCCCCGAACTGGCGGCGCCCTCCCTGGCGCTGCGGGAGCAGTCCGCGGCCCTGCTGCACGCGGTCATCGAGCGGGGCAGGGCGCAGGGGGTGTTCTCGGTGCCGCACGCGGGGGTGACGGCGGCGGCCATCTCCACGTTGGGGCTGCGGCTGCCGTACTGGTACGAGCCCTCCGCCGCGCTCGACGTCGACATGCTGGCGGACCTGCACGTGGAGCTGTCGCTGCGGATGCTGGGCGTCCAGGGCCCGCCCGCCCCTGTGTCCTAGGCGTCCGGGGGGAATCCGGGCAACATCCCGCCTGACTTCCCGCACGCGTCACCCACCACGATGCATCCATGACGGCGCAGCGCACGCGAAGCAGGGCAGGGGTTCTCAGCGCCGTCGGGCTGCTGGCGATGCTCGCCTTCGTCTACAGCCCGGTGCTGCGCGGCCAGGTGCTCGCGAGCCGGGATGTGTTCCGCATCTTCTTCCCGGACTCGGCCTTCCTGCTGGAGTCGCTGCGCGCGGGCGAGCTGCCCCTGTGGAACCCGTACCTCCGTCTGGGCCAGCCGTTCGCGGCGACGCTCTACTCGCAGGTGTACTACCCACCTCGCTGGGCGGCGGTGCTGCTTGCGGGCCCCATCGTGTCGATGACGGTGCTCCAGATGGGGCACGCGGTGCTCGCGGCGGTGGGGGTGTTCTTGCTGTGCCGGCGGCTGCGTGCATCCTGGCCCGCGTCCCTGGTGGCGGGCGCGATGTTCGGCCTGTCTCCGATGATGACGGGGCTGGGCACGCAGCAGAACGTCGTCGATGCCGCCGCGTGGAGCGGCTTCATCCTGTGCGCCGCGCATGACGCCGCCCGGCGACCGGGGCGGGGGCCGGTGCTCCGGCTCGCTGTGTGCTCGGCGCTGTCGCTCTTCACGGGCTCGCCCGAGACCACGTTGTGGCAGGGGTTGGTCGCGGTGCTGGTGGCGGGCGCGGGTTCGCGGCAGGTGGCGCGGGCGCGCGCGGTGGCCGTGGCGCGCGTGGCGGGAGGGTTCGCGCTGTCGGCGGTGCTCGCGGCGGTGGCGCTGCTGCCGACCGCGGAGCTGGCCCGGAGTTCGTCGCGCATGCAGCGCGACTGGGCGGGGCAGCTCACCTGGTCCATGTCGTGGCCGCAGGTGCTGTCCGCGCTGTGGCCGCTCGCGGACTGGCCCCGGGGCAAGTACTGGGGCGAGGACCAGTGGTTCATCCTCACCCTGTTCCTGGGCACCGTGTCCTGCGCGCTCGCCGTGCTCGGCGCGGTCCGGGGGCCACGGCGCGCGATGCCCTTCGCGGTGGGGGCGCTCGGGTTGGTGCTGCTGAGCCTGGGCCGGAACTTCGCCCCCGCAGGCTGGGTGCTCCAGGTGCTGCCGCCCTTCTCCCTCTTCCGCTATCCGGCGAAGTACTTCGTGGGCGCCGCGTTCTGTCTCGCCGTGCTGTCCGCCTTCGGGCTGGACGCGGCGGGGAGGCTCGCGCGGAAGGTCCGTCCCTCCCGCCTTCGCGCGGCCGTGGCCTTCGTCGTGATGGTCGGGGCCATCGCGGGCATCGGGCCGGTGGTGCACCGGTTGCCCATGCGCGCCTCGGCGGAGGCCGGGGCTCCGTGGGTGCCTTTGTGTCTGGGATTGGCGGCGCTCTGCCTGCTCCTGCCGCTCGGGTCCTTCGCGCGGCCCCGGCGGGTCCGGTATGGGCTGGCGGCGCTCGCGGTGGTGGAGCTGGCGGCGGCGCATGCACTGCTGGGGGTGCCCACGTACACGCCGCTGGCGCCGTTGCTGCGGCCGCTCACGATGCGGCCCTTGCTTCCCCAGCCCTTCGAGGGACGCATCAGCACGGACGTCGACGGGCCCGCCGATCCGACCCTGGGCGTGGCGACGAACACCATCGAGCGGAGTCTCGACCGGCTGATGCCCAACCGCTTCGTGGAGGAGCGCCTGCCCGCGCTGGAGGGCAACGGCGCGCCGGAGCCGCTGTTCTGGGACGAGTTCCACCTGGCTGGGAAGCGGAGCATCTACGACCTGGTGGGCATCACGCATTATGTGCGCTGGGGACCGCCGCCCTTCGACGACCTGGAGGTGCTCTCTCGGGTGGAGGACGGCACCACGCTGTCGCGCACGAACACCGCGTTGCCCCAGGCCTTCCTCGTGCAGCGCGCCCGGGTGGTGACGGACGACCAGGCACTCGAAGCGGTGAGCGACCCGGCCCAGCCCTTCCGGGACACCGTCTTCCTGGCCTCCGGCGAACCGCTGGACAGGCCCCGGTGCTCAGGCTCGGTGCGCCTGGAGCGCCACGGTGCACAGCACCTGGAGTTGAAGGTGGAGGCGTGTGACGACAGCTACCTTGTCGTCTCCGACAGCCACCATCCGGGCTGGGTCGCGACAGTGGATGGGGTGGAGGTCCCCCTCCACCGCGCGAACCTCATCGTGCGGGCGGTGCGCGTTGCCCGGGGCTCCCACGTCGTTCGCTTCGACTACCGTCCCTGGAGCTTCCGCGTGGGGCTGGCCCTGTCGGTGCTCGGTGGGCTGGGGATGGTGGTGGCGGGGTTCGGGCGCTCACGGCGAAGGCGTGAAGCGCCGGCTCCTCCAGTGGCGCTTCTCGATGTGCCTCACGTTGACGGCGTCCGCGAGCGTCGCGAGGTATAGGGACAGGTCGAGCAGTTCGGTGTCGTGCTCCCGCCAGTCGTACTCGCGCAGGTAGATGGCGTTGCCGTGGTTGTGGACGCACTTGGCGGGCGTGTCATCGACAATCAGGACGCGCTCCAGCCGGTAGCCCCGTCGCTTCAGCTTGTGCAGCTTCTTGACGTAGCCGTAGTGGGCGCCCGGGTCGAGGTGTCCGTCGTCCCGCACCCGGGTCTTGTCGAGCGCGAACGTGCAGCGGCTCCTGCCCCAGATGAATGCCAGCGGCAGGGATGGGGGACGGATGCGCTTCACGATCTCCGCGACGTAGTCGTCGGACGCGGAGGACCAGATCGCGAGCTGGAACCGGGAGGCGCATTCCGTGAGGAATTGTTCCAGGTGCGGGCGCACGTGGACGTAGTAGCCCTGGAGCCAGAAGTCCGCCTCCCGGTCCAGGGGCCCATCGCTCACGTGGACGAGGGTCTCATCCAGGTCGAGGATCAGGAGGATCTTGTCCGTCGGGCTCATCCCGTGGGCGTCTCCTTCAACGCCTGCGCCTCGGAGGCTGCCATGGATTCATCTTCCATGGGCTGACGCGGCGGCGCGTCCAGGCATGACGGTTCAGGGGTGGGCGTCCGCCGCGAATGGCCCGAAGATGCGCCCGGCGGTTCCACCCTTCCTCGCGGGGCGTTCACATGATGGAGCTGGAAGACCTCACGGCGTTCGAGCAGCACCTGGCCGGAGGCCGGAGCCTCGCCAACGTCATCCTCCAGGGCCTGGACCTGACGGCGTGGAGCGACGCGCTGCTGCGCTCGGACCTTACCGGCACCGTCTTCCTGGGCTGTCACCTGGAGGCGAAGACCCTGCTGCGCGTGGTGGAGCAGGGCGCCATGGTGTTCCCGCCGTTCTCGGGCCTGCCCTATTCGCCCTACCGGGGCAGCCTCTACACGCCGGAGGAGCTGTACGCGGGCTTCGACCCCGCGCATCCGGACAGCTACGCGGACACGCCGGACGCTCGCATCTACGCGCATTGGAACTCGCGCGGTGGGGCGAACCCTCCGTCGCTCCTGGAGACCCTGGCGCAGCGGCTGCACGACCACGCCATCAGCGATGCCCTGGAAGACGTGCTCCAGCACGAGGGCAGGCCCCGCCGCGTGGTGGCCATCATGGGCGGACACTCCATGCTGCGCGGAGCCGCGGACTACCGCTCCGTGGCGGAGCTGGCCCGCGCCCTGTCGCGCCGGGGGTTCTTCCTGGTGAGCGGAGGCGGTCCGGGCGCCATGGAGGCCACGCACCTGGGCGCGTGGTTCGCCGGGCGGAGCGATGGCGACCTGGACGCGGCGCTCGCGCTGCTGGCCCAGGCTCCCTCCTACAAGGACCGCGAATGGTTGGCCCGGGCCTTCGAGGTGCGCGCGGCGTGGCCGATGCGCGACGAGGACCGGGCCCTGGGTGACAGCCTGGGCATCCCGACCTGGCTCTACGGTCACGAGCCGCCCAACCCGTTCGCCACGCGCATCGCCAAGTACTTCGCCAACAGCGTGCGCGAGGAAGGCCTGCTCACCATCGCGCGGGGCGGCGTCGTCTACTCGCCCGGCAGCGCCGGCACCGTGCAGGAGATCTTCCAGGACGCCTGCCAGAACCACTACAACACGGTGGGCATCATCAGCCCGATGCTCTTCCTGGGCCGCGAGTTCTGGACGCAGACCCGGCCCGTGTATCCGCTCCTGGAACACCTGGCGCGCGGCCACGAGTACGCGCGCCACCTGCTAATCACGGACTCGCAGGAGGACATCGTCCAGGCGCTCGTGCGCTTCGACCAGGAGCGCGAAGGCTCGCTGCCTCCGCCCTCCCGCTAATCCGCGGTGACCGGCGTCACGGACAACAGGTTCACGAAGGCGTCCCGCTTCACGCCGTGCTCGCGGAAGTCCTGCACCGCGCGCGCGAGCGTCGCCGCCAGCAGGCCCAGGAAGGGCAGGTGTTCGCCGCCTTCACAGGTGGCCTGTCCCTGCGTGTCCTCGGCGTCCGGGACGAAGCGCTCGTCCCAGCGCACCAGGCCGAACGTCCCGTCCGCGGACACCGCGCCGTGCACCAGCGGCGTGCCCGTCTTCCGGGCGTGGTCGCTGAGCAACTGACGGCTGTCCTGGTTGTCGAAGGCGTCCACCAGCAGGTCGGCGCCCTTGCACAGCGCCTCCACGTTGTCGCGCGTGAGGCGCACGCCGAAGGACTCCGCCTTCACGCCGTGCAGGTTGTGGAGCTGGAGCTTCAGCGCCTCCGCCTTGTTCTTGCCGACGGACGGCTTCACGTACGCCTGCGACAGCAGGTTCTTCGACTCCACCCGGTCGAAGTCGATGAACACCAGCGTCGCGTCCAGGTTGCGACTCAGCAGCGCCGCCGTCGAACCGATGGCGCCCACCCCGCAGAAGACGATGCGCATGGTGGCCCTCAGCGCGCCCCGAAGGGCACCTTCGGACGCAGGTAGATGCGCTCCTCGCCGCGAGCGCCCCGGAAGCGGTCGACGACGTAGTGCTGGAAGGCGTCCTCGCCCAGGTGGATGCGGTGGAGGCCCGGCACTCCGCCCGAGCGCACCAGCTCCACCGCGATGCGGCGCACGTCCGTGTCGCTGATGGCCCGCTCCAGTTCCACCGGCACGTCGGCTGACAGTCCGTCGAAGGTGATGTTGAGGGTGGTCATGGCTTCGCGTGTCCCCTGGGTGAGAGCTCCGCCCCGGGACGGGCGCCGCGAGGCCTTCCTGACAAGCCCGGTCCCGGTAGGGCCATGAGGCTTGCTTCGATGCCCCCGGGTTCCAACTTCGACTCCTCCGTCGCTCCGGTCCCCAGGGGCAGGTGCCGTCAGGCTCCGGGCATTCACATCCATTGGGTGAACGAGCACTGCCCTGGTCAATGAAAGGACCTCGCCCTCATGGACACCCACCCGCCCCCGGGCGAACCCGAACGGAGTGCTTCGTCCGAGCTGGCCGCGGACTTCCTGGAAGTCCTGGGCAGCCGGGGGGGAAAGCTCTTCGCGCTGGCGGAGGCGGAGGCCATTGAATGGCGGGACGAGGCGGGCTTGCTCCTGGGCACGGGGCCCGTCTTCCAGGACGACCGCCCGGAGGCACCGCTGGTGGTGGTCGCGCGCCAGGGAAACAGGGAAGACCGCGTGCGGGTGCGGGCGCGCAATGTCTTCGCCTCGCAGCTCGTGGACGCGGACGGGCCCCAGGTGGTCGCGGCCCTCCGGGATGATGGCACCGTGGTGACCTGGGGCGGCGGCGCGGGACATCCTGCGCTGCTTCCGGCCGAGCTGGGCGCTCGGCTGACCGGCGTGCGCACGCTGTGTTCGACCGCGATGGCTTTCGCCGCGCTCAAGCACGATGGCTCCGTGGTGGTGTGGGGCGACGCGGCTTTCGGCGGGGTTCCATCGGAGGAGGCGGCCGCGCGGCTGACCCACGGCGTCACGAAAGTGACAAGCAATCGCTCCGCCTTCGCGGCCTTGATGGATGACGGTTCGGTGGTGACGTGGGGGAAGGCGGCCTCCGGTGGGGACAGCCACGCGGTGGCGGGGAAGCTGACCTCGGGGGTGGAGCGGATCCAGGGCTGCTGGAACTTCTTCATCGCCTTCAAGAAGGGCG
>SECN01000888.1 GCA_004173515.1 Myxococcaceae bacterium
TCCAGCTTCGCGGGGGGCCTGGCGCGCTACCGGCGCTACGACGTGTCCGCGCTGACGGAGGCCGCCAACACCGGCCGCTTCCACGCGGCGCTCGCGGAGTCCCCGCCGGTGGACCTGTGGCGCATGCCCGCGCCCCGCGTGGCCATGCTCTACGCCTTCACCGGGGAGAGCGCGTCCACGAAGCTGCTCATCGCCCAGGTGGAGGCGAAGCTCGCGGAAGCCGGCCGCCAGTCGTTCGTGGAGCGCTCGGACGCGCTGGGCCAGTCGATTGAGGATGGCCTGGGCGGCGGCGACTTCCGCGCCTTCACGGACGCGGTGAAGGCCCAGCACGCGCTGCTCCTGGAGCTGGGCCCGCTGGAGACGGAGGGCATGCGCCGGGTGCTGGCCCTCGCGGCGGCCTACGGCTGCGCGGGCAAGCTGTCCGGCGCGGGCGGCGGGGACGGGTGCATCCTCTTCGCCCCGGACGCGAAGGCTCGCGAGGAGCTGCGCCAGGGCCTGGAGTCGCGCGGCTTCCTCACGCTGACGCTGGACGTGGAGCCCGGCGTGCGCGGTGAGGCGCAGGCGGACCCGCGGCTTCGCGGCTGGGTGGACGCGCTCGTCTGAAAAGACGGTGCTGCGCGCGTCCGGCCCCGCCGTTAGAACATGTGACCGAACGTGATGTAGAAGCGCTGGCGGCCCGTCTCGGTGGAGCGCGCGTAGTCCATGCGCACCACGGCCGCGCGGCGCGAGAAGCGCAGGCCGCCGCCGATGCCCGGGTGCCACTCATGCCACTTGCCATCCGTCACGCCCGGGTGCCACACGCGGCCCAGGTCCAGGAACACCACCGCGCCCAGCCCGCGTACTGGTAGCGGCTGAAGGTGGCCAGGCCCGACACGCGCAGCGCCAGCTCCTCCACGCCGCCGGAGGTGGGGTCCGCTTCGTCGTCGCGCGTGTCCCAGAGCGCGCCCGCGAGGATCTGCCCGCTGGGCCCGCCCTCGATGCCAATGGGCTTCTCCTGCGCGAGGATGGACGTCTCGTAGGGTGACACGCTGGTGTTGCGCCACCCGTAGCCCACGTAGGACTGGAAGGGGTGCGTCTCACCGAAGGGCCGGCCGCGCAGGCGGACCCAGAGGCCCGGCGAGCCCTTGTCGTAGTTGTAGCGCTCGTCGTCCACGTTGCCGCGGAAGTCCGGGGCGGACAGGTTGCCCGCGCCGAAGAACGGGCTGCTCTTCTCCTTGCGGTACTCCAGCCGGCCTTCCAACCGCAGGGGCCCCAGCAACTGCGGGCCGTCGTAGCGGAGGTAATGATTCATGGCACCGCGCGAGCTGAAGAACACCTGCGCGGACAGGGCATGCGCGTACGGCGTCTTGCCGGGCGCGTACAGGTACATGCCGCCCACCGCGCCGTAGCCGAAGCCCTG
>SECN01000516.1 GCA_004173515.1 Myxococcaceae bacterium
ACCGCGCCCGTGGCTCCCGGTGCCCCCACCGAGACGCCCGTGCAGCCGGCGCCCTCCAGCGGTACCTGAGTTCAGCTCACGGTGAACCAGCGGACCAGGCGCTTGCCCTGCAGGCGCCGGTACGCGACCAGTCGCTGCTGGAAGTCCCCGTCGATGGTGACGAAGCGCACGCCGTAACGCCCCCGCGTGCGCTCCCCGGCGGAGCGGCGCGCCCACATCACCTCGCCCTGGAAGGCAACCTCTTCGTCTCCCAGGAGCAGCGCGCCCTCCAGCACGTCGCCCTTCTTCATCGGCTGGAGCATGTCCGCGCAGAAGCCGCTCGCCGACACGTCCCGCGTGAACACCGGCAGCATGCCGCGCAGACGGACGGCCAGGCGATGCTCGAAGCGAGGCACGGCTCGGGGCAGGAGGTGCATGCCACCCAGTCTGACAGAGTCCGCTTCGGCAATAAAATTGCGCCGGAACGAAACCAGGCAGGGGGGCGTGCCCGGCGTGCAAATCCCGGGAAACGTTGAGAAATCTTCCGGCAGGAGGGAACGGCCCATGTCGAAGGCGTTCACGAAGGAAGACGGGGGCGGCGACGAGGGGCTCACCCCGGTGCGTCCCCGGTCGACGTCGGCGGAGCAGCGCTACATCACCCCGGAAGGCTACCGCGCGCTCCAGGAGGAGCTGCTGGCCTCGCAGGGACCGGTGCCCCGGGACTGGCCGGAGCTGGAGGCGGGCGTGCGCAAGCGCGAGCGGGAGCGCCGGGCGCGTGAGGTCGCCGCCATCCTGGAGGAGGTGCGGGTGGTGGAGCCGGATGCGTCGCAGGCGGGGCGCGTCTTCTTCGGCGCGTGGGTGGTGCTGGAGGACGAGGAGGGCGAACAGATGCGCTACCGCATCGTCGGCCCGGACGAAGCGGACGTGAAGGCGGGACGCTTGAGCGTGGAGTCCCCGCTGGCGCGCGCGCTGCTGGGCAAGGAGGCCGGAGAGGTCGTCCTGGTGGAGCGCCCGCGCGGCCCGGTGGAGTACGAACTGCTCGCGGTCGAGTACGCGGAGTCCGAAGCGTCCGCGCCGGGGCCCTGAGGTGATCAGCGCCTGGTGGCGTGCACGGTGACGAGCCCGGTGAAGGGCTCTGGCATGCCGCCCTCGCGCACCTCGACGGTGAACCCCTCCGCCTCCAGCAGGGCGCGGGCGCGGGGCACCAGGAACGTCAGGTAGTACATGACGAAGGGCGGCTTCCAGAGGGCGTTGCGCACGCGCATGGCCGCATTGAAGCCCTTCGCCACCCAGTAGCCGGGGTTGAGCGCGGACGGCGGATGCCCGGTGACGAAGACGAACCGTCCTCCCGGCTTGAGCGCGCGCGCGATGCCCTTCACGAGGCGCGGCTCGTCCTCTTCCAGGATGTGTCCGAAGGCGCCGAAGCTGGTGACCAGGTCGAACTCCGCGGTGAAGGGCAGCTCCAGCGCGTCGCCCCGCACGAAGTCGAGCTTCGCGTCCCCGGGCGCATCCCCGAGCAGCCGCCGCGCCTCGTCCAGCATCCCCTGGCTCAGGTCGAAGCCGACGACGCGCTCGCGGCACAGCGGGCGCAGCACGCGCATCGCGGCGCCAGTGCCGCAGCACACGTCCAGCGCGGCGCCCACGCTGGCTTCCGGGCCCACCTGCGCCAGCGAGGCCTTGAGCACCGCGTCGGGCGTGCGGAACGGGGTGTGTTCGAACTTGGGGGCGAGCAGGTCGTAGCCCTGCTCGACGGAGGTGAGGGCCTGCCGGGTCAGCTCCCGGAAGGTGGGGCCATCGCGGTGGAACATGGGATGAGGTGTACCCACATCCACCGCCTCCCGTCACCTGGGGCGGAAAGGCACCTGACGGACTTTGAATGTTCCGGCGGGGGCCGCGTCAGTCAGGACAAGCAACACAACGGAGGATGGAAGACATGGCTTTCAAGACTGCGCTCTCGACCCTGGCCTTCGGTGCACTGCTGCTCGGTTCCTCCACGGCGTTCGCGGAAGACTGGCGCGGGCCGACGCGGGCGGATGCGAAGTGGGGACACGAGAGCCAGAGCGGTTGGCAGGGGCCTCCGGGCCAGGCGTTCCGCTACGAGGATGACGACGCGCGCACGCGCCGCTTCATGGGGTGCCGCGGCCCGAACTGCGATGCCCGCCCGATGCCGCGCCCGGTGGACTCGCGCGGCCGCTACGAGCTGCAGACGGTGGAGCGCTGGGTGCCGGCTCGCTACGAGCAGGTCTGGGTCCCGGAGCAGTGCGTGTCGCGGGGCCGTCACGGTCGTCACGTGCGCTGCACCCCGGGCTACTACGACCAGCGCCTCATCCCGGGCAACTACCAGACGGTGACGGAGTGGGTCTGGCTGCCGTACGCCGGGCGTCGCTGGGTGAGCGTGCAGGCGGCGGCGTACTACCCGTAGTCCAAGGCTTTTGACGCGGCAGGGACGAACGCAGCACACAGAGGACACGCGGGGCGGTGCCTGGAGAGGGGGTCTCCAGGTGTCGCCCCGCGGTGTTTTCCAGTCGAAGGCACCGGATGCCTTTCGGGAGCGGGCCTGTTAGGCAGGGCCCGCATATGGGGACCGCATTCATCACGGGCGCGGGCGTGCGCGTCGGAAGCGCGGTGGCTCGCGCACTGGGCCGGGCCGGCTATGACCTGGCGCTCCACGCGAACCGCTCCGTGGCTTCGCTGGAGGTGCTGGCGGACGAGCTTCGCGCGCTGGGCCGCGACGTCACGCTCTACAGCGCCGACCTCTCCGACCCGGAGGCCGTGGACGCGCTGGGCGCGAAGGTGGCCCAGGCGCATCCCGCGCTGGACGTGGTCGTCCACAACGCGGGCCTGTACGAGCGCGTGGGCTTCGCGGCCATCACCCGGGTGCAGTACCGCAAGATGCTCGGCGTGAATGTGGACGCGCCCTTCTTCCTGACGCAGGCGCTGCTGCCTTCGCTGCGCGCGGGGAAGGATCCGGTGGTGGTGCACCTCACCGACATCGGAGGCGAGCGGGCGGTGAACCACTACGCGCACTATTCGGTGAGCAAGGCGGGGCTGGTGATGCTGACGCGGGCGTTGGCGGTGGAGCTGGCGCCGCACGTGCGCGTCAACGCCATCTCCCCGGGCGTGGTGGCCTTCCCCGAACACTTCGATGAAGCGGCGCGAGCGGCCGAACTCCAGCGCGTCCCCATGGGCCGCGAGGGCAGCGTGGAGGACGTCGCGCGCACGGTCCTCTTCCTGGCGCGCGAGGCGCCGTACCTCACCGGGCAGGTCATCGCCCTGGACGGTGGAAGGAGCGCCCAGCTGTGAGTGACGAGCCCGCGTTGATCCATCCCCTCGTCACCGACGCGCAGGGCCGTCCGTTGGACGTGATGCAACTGCGCGGGCTCACGGTGGACTGCATCGTGGGCCTCTACAACCGCGAGCGCGTGACGCCGCAGCCGCTGCGCCTGGACGTGGCGCTCTTCCTGGATGCGAGGCAGGCGGCGGTGGGCGGGAAGCTCGCGAACACGGTGCACTACGGACGGCTGGCGGGAGAGCTGAGATTCCTCCTGGATGCGTGCCGCTTCGAGCTGCTGGAGTCCGCGGCGGAGGCGGTGTGCCGGTACATCCTGGCGCCGCCCACGGACGCCGCGCCGCACGCGCGGGTGCGAGCGGCCACGGTGCGGGTGACGAAGCCGGAGGCGCTGGGCGGGTGGGCCATCCCCTCGCTCCAGGTGCACCGCGTGGCGGAGGAGATGCTCTACCGCACGGAGGAGAAGTCCTTCGGCCGGGTGGACGTCATCCACGAGGGCGCGACCTACGGCATCTACCGGCTGCGGGTGGACCCGGAAGGCCGCATCCCTCCGCGCACGGACGGGCACACGGAAGGGTGCGAGCTGGTGCTGGGCGCGGGGTTGTTGCTCCAGGGACAGCCGGTGACCCGGGGCATGGCCTTCCTCGTGCCGCGCGACCTGGTGCACCGCTACGACAACCCGACGACCACCGAGCAGACGGTGCTGGGGGTGTACCGCCCGCGCCTCGTGCCGTCGGGGGAGGAGAGTCTGGAGGCGATGGAGACCGCGCCGGGGCCGGGGACGCTGTACTACCTGCCGGAGTAGGACCCCGAGCCCGCCTCGGGGGTGGGCGGCCAGGCGACGCCCCCGGTAGGGTGTGCTTAGCTCCGGCGTGTCCCAGGGACGGCCCCCTGGACGTGGCGTTGGCGCACGAAGGACTCGTCGGATGAACCTGGACAGGCGGATTCAGCTCTTCATGGTGCTCGCGGGGGTGTTCATCACCTCGCTGGTGGTGGGCGACATCATCGGGGTGAAGCTGTTCGAAGTGCACCTGGGCCCGATGCCGGTGGTGTTGTCGGCGGGGATGTTGACGTTCCCGGTGACGTTCCTGCTCACGGACATCCTGAACGAGTTCTACGGCAAGAAAGCCGCGCGCTTCATCACGTGGGTGGGCTTCTTCCTGGCCATCTTCACCTTCGTGGTCATCGCCGTGGCGGTGCGGGTGGAGTGGGCGCCCCTGACGCTGGCCAAGGGCTACAGCGGGACGGTGGCGGGGTCGTTCAACAACGTCTTCGCCGGCTCGCAGCGCATCCTGATGGCGTCGATGGTGGCGTACCTGGTGGGCCAGTTCGCGGACATCGGGATGTTCAACCTGCTCAAGCGCACGACGAA
>SECN01000517.1 GCA_004173515.1 Myxococcaceae bacterium
TGGCAGAACACGGTGCGCGCATCGCCCATGACGAAGCAGCGGTGCTCGCGGTCCACGAAGAGGATGACGTCGGCGTGCTCGGCCGCGACGGACAGGTCGTGGCTCACCACCACCACGCCCAGGCCCCGGTCATGCGCGAGCGCGCACAGCCGCAGCATCGTCTGCTTCTCCGCCACGGCGTCCATCGCCGCGGTGGGTTCATCCAGCAGCACCACGTCCGCCTCGGTGGCGATGACGCGCGCGAGCAGCGCCCGCTGCTTCTCGCCGCCGGACAGGTCGCGGAAGGGCCGCTTCGCGATGCCGCGAGCCCCGGCCGTGTCCAGCGCCGCCTCCACCTTCTGGCGGTCGGTGGCGCTGGGGAAGGGCCGCAGGAAGTTCCACCCCGACAAGCGCCCCCACCCGGTCAGCTCACGCGCATGCACCGGGAGCAGCGAGTCGATGGAGGACATCTGCGGCACGTACGCGCTGCGGATGTCCGGGGTGCCCAGGGCGATGCGTCCGGACACGGGAGGAATCAGCCCCAGCAGCGTCTTGAACCAGGTGCTCTTGCCGGAGCCGTTGCGGCCCACCACCGCCACGAACTGCCGGCGGCGCACCACCAGGTCCATGGGCGGCAGGATGTCCTTGCCCCCGTAGCCGATGACGAGCTGCTCGCACTTGAGCAGCGCCTCTCCTGGTTCTGGAGGTGGCGCGGCGCGGTGCGCGCTGTCCAGCTCCGTCTCGTGATCACCGTGCGCCACGGTTCACCTCCGCGGTCGGGCTCACTTCGCCCACCTTCTGCAAAAGGGCGGTGTGCACCGCCACGTTCTCGAATGCGTTCACGTTCACGACGTCACCCGCGTCCACGTTCGCGACGGACCAGTCCACCGCGTCGAAGAGCTCCGGCGTCAGCGCCAGCTTCAGGCCCAGCTCCACGCGCGGCTT
Organism: Myxococcaceae bacterium; assembly: GCA_004173515.1. GTDB lineage: Bacteria > Myxococcota > Myxococcia > Myxococcales > Myxococcaceae > Corallococcus. The sequence continues at coordinate 925 of SECN01000517.1, forward strand.
GTTCTCCCGGTCGGACGGCACGTCCAGGTCGCCCTTGAGGATCGCCACCGGTTCGGCCTCCGCGCTCGCCATCGTCGCGGTGAACCGGAAGGTCCGGACCCCGGTGAAGCGGGCCGGGACGCGGCCATCCCGCACACTGCCCGTCATCTTCAGACGGGTGATGGACCAGCGCCCGCTGGAGACATTCGTCCGCGACAGTTCGCAGTCCGGCTTGCAGGTGAGGCCCACCGTCGGCGCCGCCAGCAGGTCGAACTCACTGTCGACGGGGAGGTTGGCCACCGTGCTGGTGGTGCTGCCCCCGCCGCCCAGTTGCGCCTCGATGTCCTCGTAGTCGACGAGCGCCCCGTCGGTGCTGTGGCAGTGCCCGTTGTGGCACAGCGTGTAGCCCGGAGGCGGCGAGGAGGGGTCGAACGAAGTCGCACCGCCGCCGCCGGAGCTGGCCAGCAGGTCGATGCTGCCCAGGCTCACCGTGGCGGAGTCCATGCGCACCTGGAAGTCGGAGGCGAGCGCCTGGTAGCCGTCGCCCGCGTCGCGGCGGGGCAGCGGCGTGTACGCGGCCTGCACGGAGGGCTCCAGCACGGCGAAGCCCTCACCCGCGTCGAGCGCGCACCCGGACAGCAGCGCCACCGGAAGCCATTGGAGGAAGCGTCTCATGGGCTCATTCCCCCTTCCCGGCGAGGCCCTGCTCCAGGCGGCTCACCAGCAGTTCGATGCGCTGCACGTACGTCTGGCCATTGCGGAAGTCGGTGCCGCCGGGGATGACGATGAGCGCCGCGGGGATCTTCGACGCCACGAGCTTCGCGGTGCCGTCCGGGTAGTAGTCCTCCTTCACCACCAGCTTCACCTTGCGCGCCTTGCCCTGGGCCAGCACCTGCGCGATGTGGGACGGGTTGGGCGGGATGCCCGGCTTGGGCTCCAGGAACGCGACGGTGGTGAAGCCCAGCCACTCCTGCAGGTACGCCGTCGTGCGGTGGTACGCGATGACGGGCGCGCCCTTGAGGCCCGCGAGCCGTTTCTCCCAGCCCTGCTGCGCGGCCTGCACCTCCTGCGTGAACTTCGCCAGGTTCGCCTTGTAGGTGGCGGCGTTCTTCGCATCGAGCTGCGACATGCGCGCCTCGATGCCCTTCGCCACCGCGATGCCCTGGCGCGGATCATAGAGATAGTGCGGGTTGCCGCCGGGGTGGACGTCCCCCTGGCTGCGGTCCACCGCGGTGGTGGGCACCTCCTGGAGGCTGACGAACCGCGACGCGTCCAGGTAGCCCGGGTTGCCCGTCAGGATGCGGTTGTTGCGCGCGCCCATCTGGAGCGACGGCAGCCAGCCGATCTCCAGGTCCAGGCCCGCGGTGATCAGCAGGTCGGCGCGGTTGAGCGCGAGCGCCAGGTTCGGCTTGGCGTCCACGAAGTGCGGGTCCTGCGTGGGCAGCGCCAGGGCCACCACCTCCACCTTGTCCCCGCCCACGGCCTTGGCCACGGCGGCGAGGTCCGGCAGCGAGGCGACGACCTTGAGGTCCGCTCGCGCGGGGGCGGCGGTGAAGCTGACGGCGGCGGCGAGGAGCGCCGCGAAGAGGCGAAGGGAACGCATGGAAGGGCTCCGGAAGAAGAGGTCAGAACGCATGGGCACCGTGGGCGCCGGTCACGACTTCGAGCGCGAGGAAGGCCGAGTAGTCCGGCGTCGCACGCCAGCCGACGCGGTCCGTGGCGGCCTGCAGGCGCAGGCGGGAGAACTCCGTGGGCCAGAACGTCACCGACGCGCTGATGCGCTGGCGGTCGGCGATCCACTCGGGGTCGAGCGGATCATTCGCGACGCGGCCCTCCTCGGTCTTCGCGGGCGTGCCGAACTCGTACCGCACGCCCGTGGCCCACCGGTTGGAGAAGCGCCACACCGTCTGCGCGTAGCCGCCCCAGTCGGACAAGAGGTCCTCGGGGGCCTGGCGGCGGCGGTAGAGCACCTCCGCCTGGAGCACCAGCTGCTGCGCGCTCGCCTCGGTGATGGGCCGGAACTTCAAGTAGACGTCCGTGCCGTAGATGCTGGTGTGGTTGCGGTAGCCCGTGGGGTTGGGGCCGGTGGCGGCGGACAGGCCCCACAAGAGCGACAGGTCGTCGGACAGCGGGAAGAACTGCTTCACCGCGCCGGTGAGCTGGAAGTCCAGCGGGGACAGCACGCGCTCGTTGGAGGACCCGAAGAAGCTGCGCGCGGTGGCCTCGCCCTTCGCGTCGGTGGCGCTGCCGATGACCTCCACGTACCAGGGCAGCGGCGTGAGCCAGGAGCCCTCCACGCCCAGGCCCCGGTTGCCCTCCGCCCCGAACACGCGGCTCATCACGAAGGGCTGATCCACGAAGTCCCACGCGTGGGGGTGCGTGGAGTTGAGCCGGCCGAAGCGGGTGAGGAACTGGCCGGCCCTCACCTGGAGGTTCGCGGGCAGGTCCAACGTGGTGACGTACGCCTCTTCGATCTCCACGCCGAACTGGCTGAAGACGATGTTGCTGTCGAAGCGGAAGTACGGATCCACCACCGACCCGATGGACAGCTCCAACTGCTGGAGGTTGAAGCCGTTCTGCGTCGGGTCGTGCGCGCCGCCCTGCAACGGCTCCTTGCTGGAGAAGGCCGCCACGGCCAGGTCCAGGATGAAGCTCAGGTTGAGGAAGCTGGTGCCGCCGGTGATGGCGCTGGGCAGCCGCAGCGGCGTCACGCCGGAGTCGTTGGTGGCAGTGGGCGAGACGGGGGACGTGTCGCCGGACGGCCGCGCGCGGGTGCTCGAGTCCGCGCCCAGCGCCTTTTCGATCTCCGCCATCTCCTCCGGGCTCAGCGCCGGCGCGTCGGAGGGCGTGTCGGCCTCCGTCCCGGGCGTGGGCGGCGGCGCGGTTTCAGGCGCGGTGGTGGAGGCGGGCGGGCTCTGCCCTGTCTGTGACTGAGCCCAGGCGGCGCTCGTGGACAACTGCACGGCGAGTACGACGGCCAGGGCGCGGGGGTTCCTGCGCGGATGAGATGACACGGGGTGTTGCTCCTCGGAACTGGACGAGCGCGGAGCATGACGCCCCGCGAAGACCGTCCACCAATGACCTGCTTCACCAGCACGACACGCGAAGGACTACGCGTGCGCGGGAGGCGAGGCCTTGGGGGCGGTGGCGAGGACGGCGAGGGGCGCGAACGAGCGCGGAGGCGCGGTGGCTGGGTGGTGGCTCTCCACGCCAGAGGCCGCGCGCAGGACGTCCTGCGCGAACGGGGCGCCCATCTGCGGGGCGGCCGTGAGCAGCGGGCACGTCTCGTGGTTGGGGCCCGTCGCATCCGCCACCGCGGGCGACACGGGGGCGAAGGCGGGGGCACGCTCGGCGAAGCGCGACAGCGACGGGTTCGCGCGCCGCGCATCCTCCTCGAACGTCTGATGCTGCGCGCAGAAGCGGTGCGCGTGCTGCTCCACGTGCAGCGTCAGACCCAGCGGCTGGGCACCCCAGAGCGCGATGAGCAACATCGCGGTGAGGCGGGCGAGGGTATGAGCGCGCGAGAGCATCGAAGGATCCCGGCTGGCTTACTGTCGCCCCCCGGGAGTGTCAAGGCAGGCCGGGCGGGGGCTTGAGTCGGCATGCGGACCCCCGGCGTCGGACGGACTTGTTGAAACAGGGTGACAATCGAACGGTGTTTCCATTCCAGGCAACCCTCCGTGCCGCATCGGCTAGGTTGGGTCCGCTTCCACCGCAGGCCCCCGCGCCAG
>SECN01000518.1 GCA_004173515.1 Myxococcaceae bacterium
TCTCCTTCCAGCAGGCCCTCCTCCAGCATCAGCTTCAGCAGCGACGGCGTGCAGTCCAACGCGGCGACCCGGTTGCTGCGCTGCCATGCCACCATCGCCACAGCGTCCTTCCGCGTTGCCTCCGGCACGATGCACAGGCAATGGCCGTCCAGCAGTTGCACCCACTGCTGCACCGACGCGTCGAACACCAGCGGCGCGTTGAGGCTCACTCGTGAGCCCGCTGGCAGCCCCTGGTACACCGTCTTCCTCAAGCCCGCGTGCAGGTTGAGCACCGAGCCGTGGCGCACCATCACGCCCTTCGGCTGGCCCGTGCTTCCCGACGTGTACAGCACGTACGCCAACTGCTCCGCCGCGCCCGTGTAGCCCAACGCCTCTTCCGGATACGTGGCCAGCACGCCCGCGTCCGCGTCCAGCCTCACGCGCTGACCGGTGAACTCCGGCAGCACCTCCTCCAGGCTCGCCTGCGTCACCACCACGCGTGCGCCCGTGGCCTCCAGCATGTAGGCCAGTCGTTCCTTCGGATACATCCCATCCATCGGGACGTACGCGGCCCCTGCCTTCAGTACGCCCAGCAGCGCCACCACCAGCTCCGCCGAGCGCTCCACGCATACGCCCACCCGGCTCTCCTCCCCCACGCCCAGCGTCCGCAGGTGACGCGCCAACTGGTTCGCGCGTGCCTCCACCTGCGCGTATGTCAACTGCGTCCCTTCGTGCTCCACCGCCACCGCGTCCGGCGTCTTCTTCACCTGCTCCGCAAAGCGCCCATGGATCGTCTCCGCACCCCGGGCCAGCGTCTCGGGGGCCACCGTTCCCGCGAAGTGCTTCAGCACCCGCTGACGCTCTTCACGCTCCAGCAGCGGCAGGTCCCAGACGCTCGTCTCCGCGTCCTTCGCGAGGCCTTCCAGCAGCACCGCCAGGTGTCCCAGCATCCGCTGGGCCGTCCGCGCGTCGTACAGGTCGGTGTTGTATTCGAGCGACGCCGCGAGACCCTGGCCTGTCTCCGCCATGGCCAGCGACAACTCGAACTTCGCGGCTCCGCTCCCGGTATCGACTTCGCGCAACGACAGCGCTTCGCTACCGGAAGGGCCTCCGTCATGCCCCTTCGCGTTGTTCTGGAGCGTGAACATCACCTGGAAGAGCGGTGAGCGGCTCAAGTCGCGCTCCGGATTCAGCTCCTCCACCAGCTTCTCGAACGGCACCTCCTGGTGCGCGTACGCCCCCAGCGTCGTCTCCTTCACCTGACGCAGCACCTGACGGAAGCTCGCGCCCTCCTCCAGCTTCGTGCGCACCACCAGCGTGTTCACGAAGAAGCCGATGAGTCCTTCCAGCTCCGTGCGGTTGCGGCCCGCGATCGGCGTTCCCACGCTGATGTCGTCCTGACCGCTGTAGCGCGCAAGCAACACCTGCCACGCCGCCAGCAGCACCATGAAGGACGTGGCGCCTTCCTGACGGGCCAGGGCCGACACCGCCTCTTCCAGCGCCTTGGGCAACATCACCACTGCGTTCGCGCCCACGAAGGTCTGCACGGCGGGCCTTGCGCGATCCGTCAGCAGCTCGATGGCCCGTGGCGCGCCCTCCAGTTGCTGACGCCACCAGACGAGCTGCTTCTCCAGCACGTCGCCTTGCAGCCACCCTCGCTGCCAGGACGCGTAGTCGGCGTACTGCACCTCCAGCTCCGGCAGTGGCGAAGGACGCCCCTCCGCGTACGCGGCGTAGAGCGCCGCCACTTCGCGCACCAGCACCCGCATGGACCAGCCGTCCGACACGATGTGGTGCATCACCAGCACCACGACATGCTCCTCCTCCGACACCGAGAGCAGCGCCGCTCGGAACAACGGGCCCTGGGTCAGGTCGAATGGACGCGCGGCTTCCTCCTCCGCGAAACGACGGGCCTCCGTCCGGCGAGCCTCCGCCTCTTGCTCGGACAGGGGGATGATCCTCAGCGTCCCTGCCGCCAGGGGCGCGATGACCTGACTCGGTTCTCCGTCGAGCCCCTGGAACGTGGTCCGCAGCGCTTCATGCCTGCGCACCAACTCCGTGAACGTGCGCTCCAAGGCCGACACATCCAACCGCCCCGTCAGCCGGACGGCGGACGGCAGGTTGTAGAGCGCGCTGCCCGGCTGGAGCTGATCCAGGAACCACAGGCGCTGCTGCGCGAAGGACAACGGCTCGCGTCCCGTGCGCGGCCGTGCGACCAGCGGCGGCTGCTTCGTACCTGCCCCCCGCGCCACTTCTGTATCGATCCGCTCCGCCAACGCATGCAGCACCGGCGCTTCGAAGAGGGCCCGCAGCGGCAACTCCACCCCGAAGGCCGTGCGGATGCGCGACACCACCTGCGTGGCGAGCAACGAGTGGCCTCCCAGCTCGAAGAAGTCGTCCTGGGCTCCGACCTGACGCACGCCGAGCAACTGCGCCCAGACGGCCGCCAGCACTTGCTGCGTCGCCGTGCGCGGCGCCTCGTACCGGTCCGCTCGCGACGGACCCGCCTCCGGCGCCGGGAGGGCCTTGCGGTCCACCTTGCCGTTCGCGTTGAGCGGCAGCGCATCCAGCACCACCAGCACCGACGGCACCAGGTACTCCGGCAACCGCTGCTTCAAGGCCGCGCGCAGCGCCTGCGCCTCCACGACTTCGCCCGGCTTCGCCACCACGTACGCCACCAGCCGCTTGCCCGTCGCGGCTTCGTCGCGCACCACCGCCACGGCCTCGCGGACTCCGGCATGGGCCACCAGCGCGGCCTCCACCTCGCCCAGTTCGATGCGGTAGCCCCGCACCTTCACCTGGAGGTCCAACCGGCCCAGGTACTCCAGCGTCCCGTCCTCCCGCCAGCGCGCCTTGTCGCCCGTGCGGTACAGCCTGGCTCCGGCCCGGCCACTGAGCCCGTCCGGGATGAAGCGCTCCGCCGTCAGGTCCGCTCGGCGCAGGTAGCCCCGGGCCAGGCCTTCGCCGCCCACCAGCAGCTCGCCCGGCACGCCCACCGGCACCGCGCGTCCCGCTGCGTCCACCACATACACGTCCGTGTTCGCGATGGGACGGCCCAGCGGCACCACGTCCACCGGCTCCCGAGGCGTCTCCCACGCCACGCAGTCGATGCACGCCTCCGTCGGGCCATACTGGTGCACCAGCTTCGCGCCCAGCTTCGTCACGAAGCGCCGGTGCAGCCCGGCGCTCAAGGCCTCACCACCGCAGAAGACGTACCGCAGGCCTTCGCAGCCTTCGACTCCTTCCGTGTCCAGGAAGGTGCCCAGGGGCACCGGTCCGAAGTGCACGTGCGTCACCCCGTGCTGGGCCACCGCCTGCACCAGGTACTCCGTGTCGCGCTGGCCTCCTGGCTTCGCGAGCACCAGCCGTGCGCCACTCACCAGTGGGGCCCAGACTTCCCACACGGAGATGTCGAAGCTGCTGGAGGCCTTCGCGAGGAACGCGTCGCCTCCCGTCATGGGGAAGCGTTCCTGCCGCCAGTGCAGATGGTTGACGACGGCGCGGTGACCCACGCCCACGCCCTTTGGCTTCCCGGTGCTTCCCGACGTGTAGATGACGTACGCCAGGGCGTCGGTCTCCACGGATGCTCGGGGTTCGCTGCGGGCGGGGCCTTGCGCGAAGAGCGCTTCCTCCACCGTGACCACGCGCGCGGACGTCTTGGGCAGCTCATGCGCCCTCGCCGCGTGCACCAGCACCAGGGCTGCTCCGCTGTCCTCCACCATGAAGCCCAGTCGCTCCGCCGGGTACTCCACGTCCAGTGGCACCCAGGCGCCTCCCGCCTTCAGCGTCGCGACCTGCGCCACCACCAGCGCCGCGGAGCGCTCCAGCGCCAGGCCCACCTTCACCTCCGGACCCACGCCCCAGGCACGCAGCTTGTTCGCCAGTGAGTCGGCGGCCTCGTTCACCTGACGGTAGGTGAGGGTTGCTTCCTCCGTGATGAGGGCCACCGCGTCCGGCGTCTTGCGCGCCTGAGCCTCGAACAGGCCGTGCAGCGTGGCCTCTCGCGGGAAGTCCGCCTGCGTCTGGTTCCACTCCACCAGCACCCGCTGCGCCTCTGCGCCACGCAGCAGGGCCACGTCCTCGATGCGGGTGTCGGGCCGGGCCGTCACTTCCTCCAGCAGCACGCCCAGGTGCTGGAGCAGCCGCTTCGCGGTGACTTCCTCGAAGAGGTCCGTGTTGTACGTCAGGCTCGCCGACAGCCCCTGGCCCGTCTCCGCCATGGAGAGCGTCATGTCGAACTTCGCCGTCGCGCCCTGCGTCTCCACCGCGCGCAGGCTCAGCCCGCCCGGCAGCGACTGACCTTGCTCCACCGTCGCGGGGTTCAGCGTGAAGGACACCTGGAAGAGCGGCGTGCGGCTCAGGTCGCGCTCCGGTTTCAGCTCCTCCACCAGCTTCTCGAACGGGACCTCCTGGTGCGCGTACGCGCCCAGCGTCGTCTCACGCACCTGGGCCAGCACCTGCCGGAAGGAGTGCTTCCCCTCCACCTGCGTGCGCAGCACCAGCGTGTTGACGAAGAAGCCGATGAGGCCCTCCAGTTCCGTCTGGTTGCGGCCCGCGATGGGCGTTCCCACGCTGATGTCCTGCTGCCCGCTGTAGCGCGCCAGCACCACCTGCCATGCCGTCAGCAGCAGCATGAAGGACGTCACGCCCTCCCGGCCAGCCGCGCTGCCACGTCGCGTAGTCCGCGTACTGCACCGGCAGTTCCGGCAGCGGCGATGCGTGGCCCTGCGTGAAGGCCCCATAGAGGGCGCCCAGTTCCTTCACCAGCACGCCCATCGACCAGCCGTCCGAGATGGTGTGGTGCATCACCAGCACCAGCACGTGCTCGGTGGCGCTCAGCCGCAACAGCTTTGCTCGGAAGAGCGGCCCCTGGGCCAGGTCGAACGGACGCTGGGATTCCCACTGTGCTCGCCGCTGGGCATCGGCTTCACGCTCGGCAACGGGCAGCGCTGCGAGATCCTCCGACTCCAGTATCGAGTGCGCCGCCGGCACGACCACCTGCATTGGCTGACCGTCACGCACCGGGAAGCTCGTGCGCAGGGATTCGTGACGTCGCACCAGTTCGTCGAAGGTGCGGCGCAGGGCTTCCACATCCAGCGGGCCCGACAGCCGGACGGCCGCGGGCAGGTTGTAGAAGGCACTGCCGGGTTGGAGCTGATCCAGGAACCACAGGCGCTGCTGCGCGAAGGACAGCGGCTCCTGGCCCGTGCGCGCTTGCTTCACGAGCGTGGTTATCGTCGCGCGACGACCCGACTCCACCTTCTGGGCCAACTCCGCGACCGTCGGAGCTTCGAAGAGGGCTCGCAACGGCAGCTCGACGTTGAAGGCCGTGCGGATGCGCGACACCGCCTGTGTCGCCAGCAGTGAGTGGCCTCCCAGCTCAAAGAAGCTGTCCTCGATGCCCACCTGCTTCACGCCCAGCACCTGCGCCCAGAGGTTCGCCAACACCTCTTCGGTCTCCGTTCGCGGTGCGACGTAGACGCGCGTGCGCTCTGCTCCGGCCTCCGGCTTCGGAAGCGCCTTGCGGTCCACCTTGCCGTTGGCGTTGAGCGGCAGCGCTTCCAGCACCACGAAAGCCGACGGCACCATGTACTCCGGCAACCGGCCCTTCAGCGCGCTTCGCAGACTCGTGGCCTCCACCGTCTGGCCCGCATGCGCCACCACGTACGCCACCAGTCGCTTGTCTCCCGGCGCGTCCTCCCGCACCACCACCACCACGTCGCGGATGGAGGGCAGCGCTGCCAGCGCTGCTTCCACCTCTCCCAGCTCGATGCGGAAGCCTCGCACCTTCACCTGGAAGTCCATTCGGCCCAGGTACTCAAGGCTGCCGTCCCGGCCCCACCGCACCTTGTCGCCCGTGCGGTACAGCCTCGCTCCTGCCCTCTCGCTGAAGCCGTCCGGCACGAAGCGCTCCGCCGTCAGCCCGGGCTGGCCCAGGTAGCCTCGCGCCAGGCCCTCTCCGCCCAGGTACAGCTCGCCCGGCACTCCCTCCGGTACCGGCTGACCCTTCGCATCCAGCACGTATGCCTGCGTGCCTTCCAGCGGACGGCCAATCCTCGGCTCCATCTTCGCTCCGCGCTCCACTCGCGCGTGCGTCGAGTACGTCGTGTCCTCCGTCGGCCCGTAGAGGTTGTTGACTTCCTTTACCTGCGGCAGCGCGTACAGCGCCTGCACCAGTCGGTTCGGCAGCGCCTCGCCCGCAAGGTTCACCGTCTCCACGCTGGAAGGGATGCCTCCGCTTCTCACCAGCTCCGCCACCGCCGACGGCACCGTGTTCAGCAGCGTCACCCGCTGCGCTTCCTTCAGCCCCGCCAGCGCCAGCGCGTTCTGGGCCACCACCACCGTGCCGCCGCTCACCAACGGCGCGAAGACTTCGAATACCGACAGGTCGAAGTTCAGCGACGTCGCCGCCAGCACTCCCTTCAGTTGCTCCGGCGTGAACGTGCCCGTCGCCCACTTCAGGAACGCCACCGCGCTGGCGTGCGTCACCGCCACGCCCTTCGGACGGCCTGTGCTTCCCGACGTGTACAGCACGTACGCCAACTGCCCAGCCGCACTCATGCTGCCCAGGCTCTCCACCGGGTAGCCGCTCAGCACCTTTGCGTCCGTGTCGAGTCGCACGCGCTGCCCTGCGTACTCCGGCAGCACGTCTTCCAGGCCCGCCTGCGTCACCACCACTGGCGCGCCCGTTCCCTCCAGCATGTACGCGAGTCGCTCCTTCGGGTACGTCGCGTCCAATGGGACGTAGGCCGCTCCCGCCTTCAGCACGCCCAGCAGCGCCACCACCATCGCTTCCGTGCGCTCCACGCA
>SECN01000519.1 GCA_004173515.1 Myxococcaceae bacterium
AGCCACCCCCGCCTCCGGGTCCCCCCGCTCCGGGCACCGCCCCTCCGGCGTCGGACACTTTCCGGACGCCCCGGCCATGGCCTGTCCTCACCCGGACGAAGGTCTCATCCCTGTAAACCCTGGCATCCGTCCAGAAACCGGGGTCCGGGCCTTTCGCGACCGGCCCGGCCCAGGTGTAGAGTCGGACCCCTTCAATGGCTGGGACGACGCTGACGCTCACTCCGGACGGGTTCCGCGGCCGGGTGTTGGGCAAGTACGAGGTGCTCTGCCGCCTGTCCACGGGCGGGATGGCGGAGATTTTCCTCGCGGCCCAGAAGGGCCTCGCCGGCTTTCGCAAGATGGTCGTGCTCAAGCAGATCCTCCCCGACATCCGGGGCGAGGAGGAGTTCGTCCGGATGTTCCTGGACGAGGCCAAGGTGACGGCCGCGTTCAACCACCCCCACATCGCGCACGTGTACGACCTGGACGTGGCGGACGGGGAACTGTTCCTCGCGATGGAGTTCGTGCCGGGCGCCACCCTGGTGGAGGTCGCCCGCGCGTGCCGCTCCGCGCACGAGCCCATCCCCATGGGCCTGAGCCTGATGGCCGTGCGCGACACGGCGGTGGCGCTCAACTACGCGCACGCCTTCACGGACCCGCTCGGCCGGCCCTCCCCCGTGGTGCACCGGGACGTGGCCGAGAAGAACATCATGGTGACGTACGAGGGCGTCACCAAGCTGCTCGACTTCGGCATCGCCAAGAGCCTGGCTCGCGCGGGCCGCACCGCCGTGGGCATGGTGAAGGGCACCAGCGGCTACATGTCGCCGGAGCAGATCATGGGCGATCCGCTGGACGCCCGAAGCGACCTGTTCAGCCTGGGCGTGGTGCTGCACGAGTGCCTCACCGGCATGCGGCTGTTCTACGCGAAGAGCGCCGACGCGATGATGAACGCGGTGCTGAGCGGAGAGGTGACGCCGCCCTCGCGCGTGAACAAGCAGATCCCCCCGGAGCTGGACGCCATCGTCCTCAAGGCGCTCGCGAAGCGGCGCGAGGACCGCTACGACACCGGGGATGGGACCTCCAGCGAGACGCAGGTGGCGCAGGTGCTGGCCCGGGGCGCGGAGCTGCCGGACCCCGTCACGCTCCCGCCCACCGGCCTGCCGCAGATCTCCTCCACGCTGCCGACGCGTCCGCCCGCGCCGGTGAAGCCGCCCGCGCCGGCCAAGGCCGCCCCGCCGCCCGCGAACGCGCAGGGCCGTCGCAGCACGACGGAAGAACTCTCCGTGCGGAAGACGGCGCCCGCGACGCCGCCCTCGCGCCGGGTCTCCCCTCCCATCACGGAGCCGCACCGTCCGCCGCACGAGGTGCTGACGGAGAGACCCGAGGACTCCGAGCCCGGCGTGCGCACGCAGCCGGCCCTGCCGCCCATCGTGCTGGACCCGCTCCTGCGCATCACGCCGTCCACCGTCACGACGTCCCCCGGCTACGTCGAGGGAGAGACGATCCTCACGCCCCTGTCCCGCGTGGGCGCGCAGCCCGCGGAGGACCCCAAGGCCCGCGCCCACCGGGAGCCTCCGGTCTTCGCGCTCCCGGAGGAGCCGCGCTCCCGTGGCGGTTCGGAGGACGCACGTGGCCGCTCCTCGCGCGATGCCGCGAACAGCAGCGAGGATGCCCGGCACCGGCCTTCACGCGACGCCTCGAACGGATCCACCGAGGACGCGCGGCACCGGCCTTCGCGCGACGCCTCGAACGGATCCACCGAGGACGCGCGGCCCAAGCCTCCACGTGAAGCCTTCAGCGGATCCGCGGAAGACTCCCGGCCCCGTCCTCCTCGCGAAGCCACGAACAACAGCGCCGAGGAAACGCGCGTCCGCTCCACGCGCGATGTCGCGAACGGTGGCGCTGAAGACTCTCGACCCCGCCCTCCTCGCGAGGCATTGAACGGCGGCGCGGAGGACGCACGCGCTCGATCCGCGCGCGATGTTGTGAATGGCGGCGCGGAAGACGCACGGTCTCGGCCTTCACGTGACGCCGCGAACAACCCCGCCGAGGACGCGCGCGGCCGCTCCGCCCGTGACACCGCGAACAGCGGTGCCGACGATGCCCGCGTTCGGTCCCCACGTGACGCCGCGAATGGCAGCACTGAAGACTCCCGGCCCCGTCCTCCTCGTGACGCCGCGAACGGAAGCACCGAAGACGCACGGTCTCGGCCTTCACGCGATGCCGCGAACGGAAGCACTGAAGACGCACGGGCTCGGCCTTCACGTGATGCCGCGAACGGAAGTACCGAAGACTCACGGCCCCGCCCTCCTCGCGATGCCGCGAACGGAAGCACCGAAGACGCACGGGCTCGGTCTTCACGCGATGCCGCGAACGGAAGCACTGAAGACGCACGGCATCGGCCTTCACGCGACGCCGTGAACGGTGGCGGTGAAGACTCCCGCCCGCGACCTGCGCGTGCGTCCACGCTGGACAGCATGCGCGTCACGCTGCCGCACAACGCGCCCTCGGCTTCGATCAGCGACAGCGAAACCTCCATCTCCCGCGTGCCGAACCTTCCCCCGGAAGAAGCGCCGGAGAACACGCCCGCGGTCCGTCGCGCTCCTTCGTCCCGCCGCAAGCAGTCCACGCCTCCCACCCGCTCCAACGGGACGCGCCCCTCCGACCGGGTCACCGAACCCCACAAGCTCCTGGATGCACCCGAGCCCCGCCGGGGCCGTGGCGCGCTCATCGCCGCCTGCGTCGTGTTCCTCGCCGTCGCAGGACTCGGCGCCACCGTGGTGCTCGGTCTGGACGGCGGGCGCCTGGCCTCGCTGTGGAACTCGGCGCTCGGGCGGAGCCCGTCCGGGAAGTCCTCCACAACTTCTCCACCGGTCCTCGCGGAGCCGGAAGCGCCCAGGCCCGAAGCCGCTCCTCCCATCCCGGCGCCCCCGGAACCGTCCACGGAACTCGCCGACACCGAGCCCGCGAACCCGGCGCCTTCCGACACCGAGCCCACGACCCCACCGTCCGACAGCGACACCCAGGACGCGCTCACCGACGACGCCCAGGCCGAAAAGAAGAAGCCGACCACCACCTCACGCCGCCCCAAGCGCGACGGCGATGCGACCGCCACCCCGGTCCGCAAGCCCAGGACTCCGGCCGCTCCCGGCGTCGTCGAAGACGCTCCAACCGAAACCCCCGAAGCCGCGGCACCCCAGGGCTTCCTGACGCTCGTCACGGAACCCTCTGCCCGCGTCTCCCTGGGCAACCGCTCGCTCGGAGAGACGCCCCTCACCAAGGTCGCCCTCCCGGTGGGCAGGCACACCCTGAAGCTCATGGACGGCACCGGCCGGCCCCTGAAGCTCCTCGTGGAAATCAAACCCGACGACACCACGTCCGTCCGGGTGCCCCTGGAACTGCTGGCCAATCCCTGACGGGCGCCCTCGCGGTCTTTGTCGCGGGCACGCAATCAACCCGCCGGCTCCCGCGTAACCCAGGCATTCGCCGGGACGTGCCCGTACGTCCCGCGCCACGCCTGGAGCCGACCATGAGGATCGCCCCGCTGTCCGTGCTCGTCGCCTGCTGCCTCTCCACCGTCGCCTGTACCGCCCACGCCGAGGACGCGAAGGCCCCCTCCAGTGAATCCGCCGGTGAGACGCGCCAGGTGGAGGACTTCCACGGCGTCTCCGTGGGCCACGGCATGCACGCCCAGGTGAAGGTGGGCCCCAAGTCCGTCCGCCTGGAAGGGTCCGCCGAGTCCCTGTCCCGCGTCCGGCTGGTGGTGGAGGACGGCGTCCTCACCACGCGCATCGACCGCAAGGGCAGTTCGTGGGGTGGCCTCAATGGCCGCGTGCGCCTCATCGTGTCCTCGCCCCGCATCGACCATGTGGAGGCCAGCGGCGGCAGCAAGGTGGAGGCCGAAGCCACTGCCTCCGAGGAGTTCGAGGCCGAGGCCAGCGGCGGCGCCGAGCTCACCGTGCGCGGCGTGGACGCGAAGAAGGTCGAAGCGGAGGCCAGCGGCGGCGCCGAGCTGACGCTCATCGGCCGCGCGACGAAGATGGACGCCGAGATCAGCGGCGGCTCCCAGCTCCACGCCCGGCAGCTCCAGGGCGTGAAGGAGCTGGACGTGGACGCGAGCGGCGGCGCCATCGTGGAGGCCGACGCGCCCGCCAACGTCTCCGGCGAGGCGTCCGGCGGCAGTGTCATCAGCCTGTCCGCGCGGCCCCAGAACTCCAGGGTCGAGGTCAGCGGCGGCTCGCGCATCGACGCCAGGAACTGAAGGCCGCCCCGGCAGGCAGGCGACCCGGCAGCGCAAAGGTTACCCGGGCCCCGGGGAGTTCCCGGGGCCCGGACAGGCCCCCCACGAAGCAACGGAGCCGCCGCGCACCGGACCTCCAAGGTCATCCGGGCGACCGCACTCCTTTCACGCGACCCCGACCCCACGGGGGTGTTGCCAGGCAGACGCGTGAGCACCGTGGACCACGCCCGGGTTCACCGAGCGCTTCACAGTCCCCAAGATATCGGGAGTCCGTCCCAATCCCAAACACCCTCCGTGTCTTTCACCGCACCTGGAGGCCCGGGTCCTCCACTGCCTGGATGCTCGCCATCCCGGACTGTCAGTGGAGGTCGAAACACCTCGACCTCGCCGGCTTCCGGGCGCATGCAGCAGGTCGGGTCCATCCAGCCGTTTTGGAAAAGTCCGCGCGGATGGGACTCCGGGTGGAACCGGTCAGCGGGCCGGAGGGAAGCGGTCCGCGTTCTGACGCTCCACCATCCAGCCCGGGTACTCGGGGGGCAGCTTGGAGACGGCGTCCAGCTTCTCCAGTTGGGCGGGGGTGAGGCGCAGCTCGGAGGCGGCCAGGTTGTCCTCCAACTGGGCCTCCGTCTTGGCGCCGAGGATGACGGTGGTGACGTGCGGCTGGTGCAACAGCCACGCGAGCGCCACGCGGGCCACGGAGGCGTTCTGCTCCTTGGCGATGACGTCCATCACGTCGATGGCGTTGTACGCGCGCTCGCGGTCCACGGGCGGGAAGTCGAACGCGGCGCGGCGGGAGCCCTCGGGGCCTTGCGCATCGCGGCGGAACTTGCCGGACAGGAAGCCACCGGCCAGGGGGCTCCACACCATCAGGCCGACGTTCTGGTCCTTGAGCAGCGGCACCACCTCGCGCTCCAGGTCGCGGCCGGCGATGGAGTAGTAGGCCTGGAGCGATTCGAAGCGCGACTGGTTCCGGCTGTCGCTCAGGCCCAGCGCTTTCATGAGCTGCCACGCGGCCAGGTTGGAGGCGCCCAGGTAGCGCACCTTGCCCTCGCGCACGAGGTCATCCAGCGCGCGCAGCGTCTCATCCAGCGGGGTGGCCACGTCGTAGCCGTGGATCTGCAGCAGGTCGATGTGGTCGGTGCCCAGGCGCTTGAGGCTCGCGTGCACGGAGTCGAGGATGTGTGCTGCCCGATGGCCTTCCAGAAGCCCTCGCCACCGAACGTCATGGCGCCAAAACACAGTTCAGAGACGAACAGGCCGGTGCGGCCCAAAGGGCGGTAGTGCATGTGCGGTTCACCTTCGGTGGAATAGGAGGCGGCCCCTCTTAACGCCGGGCGGGCAGGCTCGCCGCAGGAAGGCACGGGATGACGACGCGTTTCGTGGGTTGGGATTTGACCGACCCCTTCGCCCGGGTGCCCCGCCCGGTGGACGAAGCCGTACTGGATGCGAAGGGCCACGTGCGCTTCTCCCAGCGCGTCTGGCCCCGGGCGGATGCGCGTCACGGATTGGACCCGCAGGCCCTGCGGGAGGCCTTCCCCGTGGGGCCCGGGGACGTGGTGGTGGTGGACGGGCCGCAGGCGCTGGCGAATCCCGGCACCCGGGTGCGGGACGCGGAGCGGCGGTTGCGAGCACCGGGAAGGACTCCGGATGTGTTGCCCCTGCCCGGAGCGCCCTTCGCGGGCTTCGTGCGAGGAAGCGTGTTGCTGTTCGCCGCGCTGCGGGGCCTGGCGCCCCTGCTGGACCTGGACGCGCCGGAGCCTTCGCACGCGCGTCTGTTCGAGGCCTTCCCCGGCGCGACCTGGCGCACGCTGGCTGTGGAGAAGTTGGGGGGAAAAGCCACGCCGGAGGGGCGTGCCCGGCGTCAGGCCCTGCTCGAAGCCGAAGGCCTGCGCTTCGTGGACGGAGGGCCCTGCACGCACGACCAACTGGATGCCACGGTCTGCGCCTGGCTGGGGTGGCTCACGCGAACGCGGCCCGGGGACATCACCGCGGTGGGGCTGCCCCTCACGCGGGACCCGGACGGCACGCTGCGCGAAGGGCGCATCCTGGACCGGGTCCAATCCCTCTCAAGACGGTGAGAGGGATTGCTTCACCCTGACGCCTCGGCGTCAGCGCCCGCGCACCGGATCCTCGTGGTGGTCGTGCCCCGGTCCACCGAACGTGCCCGGCCACGGTTCCTCCGCGGGCTTCAGTCCCGGAATGGGGAAGCGACGGAAGCGCGCCTGGCTGTTGGCGAAGGGCGGATCGCAGTCTCCGCAGGTCTGCGCCCCGTCCATCATCACCACGCTGTCCGGTCCCAGCTCCAGGAACTGCGCGGGCGTCGCCGCGTTGGTCATCGGGCACTGGAACACCTCGCTGCCGTCGCGCGCGCTCACCGCGAACATCACCGGCCCGTACCCGTTCAGCCCCGTGCCCACCACCACCGTCTCCGGCGGCAGCCCCGGGCGCGTCGTCCAGCTCGCCAGCCGCACCTCGGGGGCCACCGGCCCCGGCCAGCCCTGGAACGTGTACGTCCACGCCGCTTCCAGCCCCGGTACCCCGTAGCCCCGCAGCTTCCATTCCTGCGTGCTGTCGTCCTGGGACGGCGACGGGATGAGGTGCTCGGAGGTCGCCACCGCGCGGCCCAGCCTCTGGGGGAACGTCTGGGAACCCACCGCCTGCCCGTCCTGCGTGCGCAGCGCCTGCGTGGAGCGCTCGTTGAGCAACAGCCCGTTCACGATGGCCAGCTCTCCCGCGCTGAACGCCTCCGTCTTGCGCCAGCGCGGCACCCCGTCCTGCGAGAACGCCATCAGCAACGTGGGCGCCCCCGGAAACAGCGGCGCCCCCACGTTCAACGTCTGTCCAAACGCCAGGTACAGGTCCCCCTTCGCATCCGACGCCACGCCGAACGGGTGCGGGTGGTTGCACTCGGAGAGCAGCGGATCCGTGATCTCCTGCGCGGACACCATCCCGCCAAAGGCATCCAACACCACGAGGAAGTATCGCCGGCACAACGTGTCACGTGTGGTGCCCTCCGGATACGCCTCGAAGAGCGCCGCCAGCCGGTCCGGCTGCATCACCCCCAGCCGCGCCATGAACAGCGTCGTCAGCCCCTTCGCGAAGTCCGGCCGCGCCGTCGACAAATCGAACGTCCACCGCGGCGCGCCCGTCGCCCGGTCCAACAGCGACACCTGTCCGGACAGCGGCAGATCCATGCAGAGCAGCCGGTCGTTCCACAGCATGCAGCGCCGGCCCGCCACGCTCGCCCGCACCGGCACCGGGCCCGCCGCGTCCAGCAGCGCCGGCACGAAGAAGCCCACCAGCGTCACGTCCCCCGTGGGCCCCACCAGCAGGTCGTGCAGCGCCTCGCCGTTGGAGGCCGCGTC
>SECN01000087.1 GCA_004173515.1 Myxococcaceae bacterium
GTCCAAGAGGCCTCGCAGCACCCGGCGCACCCCGTCCGGGTAGCGCGCCGCACCTGCTGGCCACGGTGCTGGTGGCGCGCGGGGACTTCGCGGCGCGCTACCCGGACGGGGTGCGCCGGGTGCTGCGAGGCCTCTTGGACGCAGGGCAGGGCGTGCTCAAGGACCCGGCGGCCGGGGCGCGGCTGCTGGGCGAGGTGGCGCCGTACCTGGGCGACCCGTCGGAGGCCATCCGCAGCGCCCCGCCCGCGACACTGGCGGACAATCGGGCGTTCTTCGGCCTTTCCGGCGAGGCGCCAGTTACCTATGACGAGTTGTTCCAGAGCGCCGCGGCGCTCTTCCAGAAGCTCAAGCGCGGTACGGCGCCGCCCCCCGCGGAGGACACGCGGGACCTGGGCGCGCTGAAATACGTCTCCGAGGCGCGTGGGCCCTGAGCGGGAAGGGGAGTCGGACGTGGCGAAGACACCGAACTACATCAAGGCCGCGTTCCTCCTGCCGGCCAACCTGGTGGGCCTGACGACGGCGGCCATGTCCAGCGCCGTGACGCAGGAGCCGCTGCCCCTGCTGGTGGCGCTGGGCGTGGAGGGGCTCTACCTGGGCTTCCTGTCGTCCACGAAGCGCTTCCAGCGCGCCGTGCGGGCGCAGACGCCGGACAACCCGGAGGCCGCGCGCGCGGCGGTGGACTCGCTGCTCGCGGACCTGGCGCCGTCGCAGCGCGACCACTACCAGCAGCTGGTGGGGCTCAAGGAGAAGATCCTCGCCAACTACCGCAAGCTGCCCGGCGGGCGCGTGCTGGGGGCGGACAGCGAACCCAAGCTGGACGCGCTGCTCACGTCCTTCCTGCGGCTCATCTCCGCGCTCAACCAGTACCGCACGTACCTGAGCGGCGCGGACCGCGACAACCTGGTGGGCGAGGTGGCGGCGCTGGAGGCGGAGGTGGCCGAGGAGCCCAACCCGCGCCTCAAGGACGTGAAGGGCAAGCGCCTGGAGATTCAACGCAAGCGCATGGCCCGCTTCGACCAGGCGGGTGAGAGCCGCGAGGTGGTGAGCCACCAGCTGGCCGGCATCGAGGAGCTGATGCGGCTGACGCACGAGCAGTCCATCACCATCCGCGATCCGGAGAGCGTCAACCGGCAGCTGGACGTGCTCAGCGCGGAGACGGAGTCCACCGACGAAACGGTGCGCCAGATGGAGCGCTTCCTGGACTTCACCGAGGAGACGCGCGGGCCGCTGCCCCACGGCAGCCGCGTGCGGTAGGCCGGGCACGGGACCGCCTGCCGGGTCGCCCTGTCAAAACCTGTCGGACAGTCGGACAGGTTCGGGCCGGGGGGCGCGGAAGGCAGCTGTTCACCGTGGCACCTTGGGGGTGTGGCGGGGGGCCGCGACGTCACACGAATAGATTGACTCTCCGGCGCAGGCATCCTGTCCTGCCGCCCATGCTCCGCCGCGTTGGCTTCCTCCCGCTGCTCCTGTTGTTGGTCGTGTTCGCCGGCTGCTCGCGCTGTGGGAAGGACGCGGCCGGTCCCGCGTCCTCGCCGGCGGGGGTGTCGCGCTATCTGCCGCGCACGGCGCAGGCGGTCGTCGTCATCGACGACCTGGGGACGCTGGGCGAGAAGCTCGCGCGCTTCCAGAACCTCAAGGTGGCCTCGTTCGTCGCGCAGCTGCAGAACTTCCCCAGCGCGGAGCGCTACGTGTCCGCGGTGATGCGGCAGGTGGGCGTGGACCTGCGCAGCCGCAAGGCCCTGGAGGACGCCGGCATCGACCCGAAGCGCGGCGCGGGCGCGGCCTTCCTGGGCGGCACGCAGGCGGTGTCCGTCATCGGCGTGAAGGACGCGGACAAGCTGAAGACGACCTTCGCCACCTTCGCCCGCTCGCGGCTGGGCGCGTCGGAGGAGAAGGAGACGAAGTCGGACGCGGGGCGGCTCGTCACCTTCCACCGTCCGGGGGCGACGGAGCCCGCGCTGGGCCTGCTCTTCCTCAAGCACGACCTGGTGCTGCTGTCCGCGGGCGCGTCCGTGGCGCGGCTGCCGGAGCTGGCGGCGCTGCCGGAGGAGAACTCCATCGCGAAGGAGCCGGTGCTGGAGGCGTCGCTCAAGCGGCTGACGGGCGACCGGGACTTCCACGTGTGGCTGCCGGGTGGCTCGGGCCTGCTGCCCGCGGGCACGGTGCAGGGCATCACCTTCACGGGCCACATCGAGGAGCGCGCGGTGACGCTGCGCGCGGACGCGCCGTGGCCGGACACGCAGGCGTCGCTCGCCGCGCTGGAGCCCAAGGGCGGTGAGGCGCTGGCGGGCTGGCTGCCCCAGGACAGCTTCTTCGTGGCGCGCTTCCGGGGGGACCCGGCGCAACTGGACGGCGCGTGGCCGTACCTGGCGGGCACGCAGGTGACGCGCGCGGTGCAGCAGGCGGGCTTCAACGTGAAGACGGAGGTGTTGGACAACCTCAAGCCGGGCATGGTGCTGGCCCTGTCGCTGTCGCCTTCCGTCAACCTGGGCTCGGGCCTGCCGGACCTGGACCTGCGGCGCACCAACCCCTTCCGCTTCTTCAACCTGGTCGCCATCGCGGAGACGAAGGACGTGGCGAAGGGGCAGGCCACGCTGGAGAAGATCCCCGGCTTCGCGGGCGGCTTCGGCGCGAAGGTGGAGGCCACGGAGCTCAACGGCCAGAAGGCCTACCTGACGTCGTACCGCGCGGGCGAGGGTGCGCACTTCGCGCTCACGAAGGACGGCAAGCTGGTGCTCGCGGCGCCGCGGGCGCGCCTGGAGTCGTCGCTCACCGCGCTCGCGCAGCCGGCGGGCACGGGCCCGGTGTCGGAGGACTTGAAGTCGGTGGGCAAGGACGCGGCGGTGGTGGTGCTGCTGGACCTGCGCCGGCTGGCGGACGCGGTGAAGGCGCTGCCGTCCTCCGCATGGGGCATTGGCGGCTTCGCCATCAAGGCCACCACGGTGCGCTGGCTGGACGCCACCGACGACCTGCGCGCCGTGACGATGTCGCTGTCGCGCAAGGACAAGGCGCTCCAGGCGGAGATCTCCCTGCGCCTGACGCCCGCGCCGGCCGCCACCACCACCACGACTCCGGCCACCCCTTGATCCGCGTCAGGGAGGTCGTGAAGGAGTACGAGGACGGTGAGGGCGCGCGCGTTCGCGTCCTGGACGGCGTGTCCTTCGACGTGGAGGCCGGGGACTTCGTCGCGGTGGTGGGCGCGTCCGGCAGCGGCAAGTCCACGCTGCTGCACCTCTTGGGCGGCCTGGACGTGCACTACCAGGGGCAGGTCGAGGTCGGCGGCCAGAAGCTGTCCGGCCTGCGCGACGTGGAGCTGGCGCGCTTTCGCAACACGACGGTGGGCTTCGTCTTCCAGTCCTTCCACCTCATCTCCAACCTGTCGGCGCTGGAGAACGTGCTGCTGCCCTCGCACTTCGGCGTCGTCGTCCCGGACGCGCGCAAGCGCGCGAGCATGCTCCTGGAGCGCGTGGGCCTGGGCTCGAAGCAGGACCGCGAACCGGTGCGCCTCTCCGGCGGCGAGCGTCAGCGCGTGGCCATCGCCCGGGCCCTCTTCGGCAGCCCGAAGCTGCTCTTGTGCGACGAGCCCACGGGCAACCTGGACGCGGCCACCGGCGCGGGCGTCATCGAACTCTTCCAGGAGCTGCACCGGGATGGGCTCACGCTGCTCACCGTCACCCACGAGGAGCGCATGAGCGCGGTGGCGCGCCGGGTGCTCCGGCTCAAGGACGCGAAGCTCCTCGAGGAGGCCCCGCCCGCGGCGGCCCTGGTGTCGCGAGGTGCCCCGTGAGGTTGGATGCACTGTCGCGACTGGTGAGGTTGTCGCTCGCGCGTGAGCGGCGGGGCGCGTTCTTCTCCGCCTTCGGCGTGGCGATGGGCGTGGGCGCGCTCGTCTTCTTCGTGGGCCTGGGGCTGGGCGTGGGCCAGGTGATCCGCGAGCGCATCTTCCCCACGGACTCACGGCTGGTGGACGTGGTGCCCCCGTCGGTGTCGCTGGGCCTGCTGGGCGGCGGCAAGCTGGACACGGGCGCGGTGGAGCGGCTGCGCGCGCTGCCCGGCGTGGAGACGGCGTACCGGAAGATGAACGTGCGCGTGCCCGCGGTGACCCGTTACGACGGCACCTTCTTCGGCTCGCGCCTGCGCATGGGCCTGGAGGTGCTCGCGGTGGGCGTGGACCCCGGCCTCGTGCAGAAGGACGTGGGGCTCCCGGAGGCGAAGGACTTCAAGGACCCCGGCGAGGGCAAGGCCATCCCGGCGCTCATCTCCACGCGCCTCCTGGAACTGTACAACAAGACGTTCGCGCCCGCGCGCAAGCTGCCGCAGTTGTCCGCGGAGATGCTCATCGGCTTCGGCTTCCCGGTGGAGTTCAACCGCTCCTACGTGGCGGCCACGTCGGGTGGCCCCAGCTCCACGCAGCAGGCGCAGGTGGTGGGCGCGTCCGACCGGGCCATGCTCGCGGGCATCACCATCCCGCTGGACACGGCGGTGCGCATCAACCGCGCGTCGGGCGCGGACGCGGACAGCTACACCGGCGTCACGCTGGTGGCGGCGGACCCTTCGTACGTGCCAGCGCTGGTGACGGCGGTGCGGGGCATGGGCTTCGAAATCGATGATCAGGAGCGGCGGCTCGCGGAGAACGCGGGCGCGGCGGTGGCGCTCACCACGTCCGCGCTGGCGCTGCTGTCCATCCTCATCTGCGTGCTGGCCGCCGTGAACATCACCCACGCGATGTCCGCGTCGGTGCGCGCCCGGGCGAAGGAGATCGGCGTGATGCAGGCGGTGGGGGCCTCGCGCGCGGACATCCGCTCCATCGTCCTGGCGGAGGCCAGCGTGGTGGGCCTGCTGGGCGGCGCGGCGGGGACGTCCGTGGCGCTGCTGCTGGCCTTCGCGGTGGACCGCTTCGCCGCAGGCTACCTGCCGGACTTTCCCTTCAAGCCCGACAGCTTCTTCTCCTTCCCGGCCACCGTGCTGCTGGGCGGCGTGCTCCTGGGGCTCGTGGCCGCGCTCGCGGGCGCCTGGTTTCCCAGCAGTCGCGCCGCGGCCACGGATCCGGCGAGGACGCTCGCGGGATGACGGGACCCACGCGTGGGACGCGGGTGACCAACGTCCTGTGCCTGGGGGCGCTGGGGTGGCTCTACGGCGGCGAGCTCGCGGAGGCCCTGCGCGTCCGCACCGCGGAGGTCTCCTCGGTGACCTCGTCGCCCTCCGTCGCTCGCGCGGGCGTGGTGCTGGGCCTCACGGCGGTGGCGCTGGCCGTGCTCCTGGTGGGGCTCTGGCGCAAGCAACCCGAGGGCTTCAAGGGCTACCGGCTGCTGCCCATCCTGCTCGTGGGCGCGCTCTTCATGGACCTGGTGCGCTCGGAGGGCAGGTCCCCGCTGGACGCGGAGGCGCAGGCCTCGGTGGCGCTGCGCAACTTCCACGAAGCCGCCCAGAAGCAGGCCACCCCGGAGGCGGTGCCCGTGGATGCGCGCGTGCTCCAGCCCATCGTGGACGCGCTGGGCACGCCGCCCTACCGGCTTCGCGGCGTCCAGGTGACGTCCTACGCACTCCAGGTGCGAAGAAACTGCGAAGGCCCTGCCGGTGACGCTTCCGGTACGCGGCCTGGAACGTTGCTGTACTGTGTCGCCTCGGACGGCAAGCAGGCCTGGGTGACGCTGGTCGGGCTGCCCGCCGAGGTGCGCTTTGGTGCGCCCGGCGTCTTCTCCTCCGGGGGCAGGCCGCGTTTCAGCGTCGTTCGGGCGGGTTCTCCAGAGGAGAACGACGCCGAACCCGCCATCGAGTTGGAGCTGCCCGAAGCCGCTTCGGATGGCGAAGCCACATCCATTTCGCCTTGAGTTCGGGCCGCTTGCAGAGCAAGCGGGCGGAAATAGGTCGGCGTGCGCGGTTGACCCTGCGGAGCCGCGATCGATAGGCTCCTTGCAAGGACTCTACCCCCACCCAAAGTGACGACCTCTCAACCGAAGCGGCAACCCATCCCGTTCGGGAAGTATCTCCTCCTGGACCGCGTCAACATCGGCGGCATGGCGGAGGTCTGGCGCGGCAAGCAGTTCGGCGCCAGTGGCTTCGAGCGGCTCGTCGCCATCAAACGAATCCTGCCGAACATCGCCGAGGATGAAGAATTCATCTCGATGTTCATCGATGAGGCGAAGATCAGCGTCCAGCTGACGCACGCCAACATCGCGCAGATCTACGAACTGGGGCAGATCGCCAGCAGCTACTTCATTTCGATGGAGTACATCCCCGGCAAGGACATGCGGGCCATCTTCGACCGCTGTCGCAAGAAGGGCGAACCCGCGCCGGTGCCGCTGGTCGCCTTCTGCGTGGCGAAGATGTGCGAGGGCCTGGACTACGCCCACCGCAAGAAGGACGGGATGGGGCGCGACCTCAACATCGTCCACCGCGACATCTCGCCGCAGAACGTGCTCGTGTCCTTCGAGGGCGAGGTCAAGGTCATCGACTTCGGCATCGCGAAGGCGGCGGGCAAGGCGACCAAGACGCAGGCGGGCATCCTCAAGGGCAAGTTCGGCTACATGAGCCCGGAGCAGATCCGCGGCCTGCCGTTGGACCGTCGCTCGGACGTGTTCGCCATCGGCGTGTGTCTCTACGAGATGCTCACCGGCGAGCGCCTCTTCGTGGGCGACAGCGACTTCTCCGTGCTGGAGAAGGTGCGCAAGGCGGAGGTTCCGTCCCCGTCCACGTACAACCGGCGCATCCCCGAGGCGCTGGAGCGCATCGTGCTCAAGGCGCTCGCGAAGGACGTGGACGAGCGCTACCAGTACGCAAGCGAGCTGGGCGACGACCTCCAGCGCTTCCTCTTGACGAGCGACTCCATCTTCAGCCGCAAGGACCTCATGCAGTACATGAAGTCCACGTTCGCCGAAGAGGTGGAGCGCGAGAAGCAGCGCCTGGCCGAGTACGCGGACATCCGCGCGCCGGACGGCATGCTGGCGGCCATCGAGGCGGGCTACAGCGGCCCGTCGCCGGTGCCCACGCAGAGCATGACCAACCTGCCCGCGGTGCAGCCGTCGTCCGCGCCGGCGGTGGAACCCGTCTACGCGCCGCCGCAGCCGAGGGCCTCCAGCCCCAACGCGTCGTCGCAGGGCCAGGGGGCGCGCCGTTCGCCCACGCTGGCCGCGCTGCCCAAGCTGACCGCCGCGCCCGCCGCGCCCTCTCCGAAGGAGGACGAAGAGCTGGCGACGCAGATGGTGGACCGCGACGCCGTCTTCAACGACGCGCCGGAGCCTACCACCCAGCCCGGCGCCGCCATTGGCCGCGCCGTCACGCCGCTGGAGTCCCGGGCCGCCGCGCACCACGAGGAGGAAGAGGAAGAGGAGGAGCCCCGCACGCTCCCGCCGTCCTCGTCCTCCGCGCACACCGTGGGGCCGCCGCGCCTGTCGCACGGCAACATGCCGGTGCTCAACGCCGCGCCCCCGCGCCCGTCGTTGACCAACGTGCCCACGCTGATGTCGCACGACGCTCCCGCGCCGCGCCCGACGCCGAACCGGGGAGGCGAAGGACAACTGCCGCGCATCGTCCGGCCGGACTCTCCGCCGGAGCCGATGCCCGCTCCGCCGCGGCCTCCCGCGCCGCCCATGCTGGGCACTCCGCCGCGTCCGTACCCGCCGAAGGAGTCGCGCCCGAAGGACGTCGTCGAGGACGAGGCGGGCCCCGCTTCGGGTCTGGGCCTGCGCGGTCTGGACAAGCGGCTGCTCTACAGCGTCATCGGCGTGGCCTCGCTGCTCTTGCTGGTGGGCCTGGCGGTGGTGTTCAAGCCGAGCAGCCCCTCGCTGGGCTACGTGATGGTGGAGCTCAAGACGCCCGAGGCGAAGTCGTGCGCCCGGGTGACCATCAACATGGGGGCCGCGGAGCCGTTCCCGGAGACGGGCTTCATCCTGAAGCAGGTGCCGGTCGGCCAGGTGCTGGTGGTGGTGTCCTGCTCCGGCTTCGAGTCCTTCAACGAGTCCGTCGCGGTGTCCGAGGGCACCAGCGCCACGCCGGTGCGCGCGGTGCTCACGCGGCAGGCGCGCTCGGTGGTGCTGGTGCTCAAGACGCGGCCCGACGACGCCGAGGTGAAGATCGAAGGCAAGGTGGCGCGTGCGCAGGGCAGCCGTGAGTCGGTCGTCCGGGACTTCTCCCTCACGTCGGATTCACCGCTCGTGGAGGTGTCGTCCCCGGGCCACCAGCCCTTCGTCCGGAACATGGCCGTGAAGGACGGGGCCCTGGACCTGTCGGCGACGCTGGAGCGCTCCGACCTGGAGGTGGTCATCACCTCCAACCCGTCGGGCGCCGCCATCTACCTAGGCAACAAGGACCTGGGGGTCGTCACCCCGAATCCGGTCCGGGTGCCGCCCGGGACGCGCGAGCTCACGCTGAAGGCGAAGTGCCACTCCGACGAGGACGTGGACGTGGTGGCGTCCTCGCCGGGCGCCGTCATCAAGCTGGATGCGACGTTGAAGAAGCTGGCGCGTTGTCGCGATTGAGCGGTCGCGCTTAAGCTTGAACCCTGAGGGTCCTCCCCCCTGATGGTCGTGGGGGGAGCGACACCGGAGGGGTTTCCGTGACGAAGGTGCGCAAGGTGAACAAGGCGGATCCGCTGGCGGATCTTCCCCGGTGGGCGCAGCAACTGGCCCGCAAGTACTACACGAAGACCGTCAGCACCTTCCTGCTGTACGGGGCCGTGCGCGATCTCCAGCCCCTGCAACTGGAGGACGGCGGGCGCGGCTTCGGCACGCTCAAGACCTTCCTGTCGGAGGAGCTGTTCGGCGGACGGGACCACGTCCTGTTCTACGACCGCTCGTCGGGCATCCGCTCTGCCACGTCGGAGACGCAGAAGGACCTGTCGCGGGCCATGACGGGCTACGACGCGATGTACGGCACCGACTACGCGAAGGTGATGCCGCGAGACCCGGGCCGTGCGCTGCAGATCCTGGAGAACTTCCTGCGCATGCGCCTGAGCGAGGGCCGCTCGCTGGCGCTCATCATCGACTTCGCGGAGACGCTCGTCCCCGGCGGGGAGATGAGCCACCTGTCGGCGGAGGACCGCTTCGTCGTGGCCACGCTGGACAAGTGGGCGCACGACCCGCAGTTCCTGGCGGGCGACGTGTCGGTGGTGCTGCTGGCGGAGAACCTGGCGGACATGTCGCCGCGCATCAGCCGCAACCCGTACGTGGCGCCCATCGAGCTGCCCCTGCCCACCGAGGAGGAGCGTCTGGACTACGTGCGCTCCAAGCTGGACGGCAAGCGGCTCCAGACGCTGTCGGAGGTGCCGCTGGCGGGCCTGGCGAAGATGACGGCGGGCCTGTCGCGCATCAACCTGGACCGCGTGCTCACGGAGGCGCTGGAGCGGGAGATCCGCATCACGCCGGACATGCTCAAGGAGAAGAAGAAGGAGCTCATCCAGGCGGAGTGCCATGGCCTGCTGGAGTTCATCGAGCCGGCGCACAACCTGGACGCGGTGGCGGGGCACGCGCACGCCAAGCAGATGCTGCGGCAGGCGGCGTCCGCGCTGAAGAAGGGCCGCATCGAGGTCATGCCCATGGGCTACCTCCTGAGCGGGCCGGTGGGCACGGGCAAGACGTTCATGGTGAGCTGCTTCGCCGGGGAGATTGGCATCCCGGTGGTGAAGTTCCTGAACTTCCGCAGCCAGTGGCAGGGCGTCACCGAAGCCAACCTGGAGAAGATCTTCAACCTGCTCAAGGCCCTGTGGCCCGTGGCGGTGATGGTCGACGAGGCGGACACCTTCCTCGGCAACCGCGACTCCGGTGGGGACTCGGGCACGAGCAGCCGCATCTTCGGCTCCATCGCGGCCTTCATGGGCAACACGCAGTACCGCGGCAAGATCGTCTGGTTCCTGCTGACGGCGCGGCCGGACCTGCTGCCCATCGACCTCAAGCGCCAGGGCCGCGCCGAGGAGCACATCGCGCTCTTCTATCCGCAGACGGACGAGGAGCGGAACGAGCTGTTCCAGGTGATGAGCCGCAAGACGGGCGTGTCGGTGGAGGGCGTGGAGTCCTTCGCCACGCTGATCCCAGAGGGCGTGCGCGCCTTCAGCGGCGCGGACATCGAAGCGGTGATGGTGCGCTCGAAGTTCCGCGCCCTGGCGGACAACCGGGACCAGGTGACGAAGGAAGACCTGGCGGCGGTGCTCGCGGACTTCGTGCCGCCCAGCTACCCGCTGGAGATTGAAATGCAGAACCTGGTCGCGGTGCAGGAGTGCACCAGCCGGGCGCTGCTGCCGGAGAACTTCCGCGCGCTGGACCGGGACTACATCAGCCGGCGCGTGCGGGAGCTGAAGATGCTGCTCGAAGAGCAGTGAGCGCATGCGTCCGAGCACCGTCGGCGGAGGGCTTCAGCCGACGGTGACGGGGACGCCCAGGTGCGGATCCTGGAGCGTCTCCACCACGGCGATGCGGTCTCCCACGGCGAGCGCGTCATGCAGCACGAGGATGTCCTCGTTCGCGTGGCGGATGCAGCCGTGGGACACGTCGCCGCCCAGCAGCGCGGGCGCGCTGGTGCCGTGCAGCTCCTCGCCGCTGCGGTGGCCGTCCACCCAGGACAGGTCCAGCAGCCGAGCGCCGAACACGTGCCGGTCGTTCCACAGCCGGGCGCCCGCGTTCTCCGTGGCCACCTGATCCAGCTTCGCGCGCACCACCTTGAGGCCCGGGTGCGTGGGCGTGGCGGCGGTGCCCACCGCGTTGGGGAAGATGTCCACGAGCCGGCCCTCCGGATCGAACAGGAAGGTGCGGTGCTCGCGCAGGGCGATGACGACGCGCACCGCTTGCCCCGCGTAGAACGGAGAGGGCAGGGTGCGCGTCTGTCCGCGTGAGCCCGGCGCCGGGGCCAGGGCCTCCAGGGCACGCAGGGTGACGGCATCGAGCACGCCGCTCGTGCGCACGCCGGGAAACCCCGCCCCGGCCGCGTGCACCTGGAAGTTGCGCAGCGCGCGGGCCGTGTCCGGGCCGTAGCGTCCATCCGCACCGCCGTACAGCGCGAAGCCCATGTCCATGAGCGCGCCCTGTACGGCGCGCAGCCCGTCTCCGCGAGAGCCCGCTCCGAGCACGGCAGCCCCCGCAGCCACGTCCGCGAGCTGGGGCGAACCTGTGAAGCGTGCGTGCACCAGGGGCGCACCGGGCACCGCGGCCGTTGGCGTTCGAGCCTGCTCCAGGAGCGCGCTGGGCACGGTGGCTGTTGGCGTTCGAGCCTGCTCCGTGAGCGCGGTGCTGGCGGTGGAGGGCGTCCGAGCCTGCTCCAGGGACGCGGTTGACGACGAACGCAGGCGCTCCAGGGAGTCTGTCCGCATGTCCGTCGATACCGGACTCGCGTGCTCCAGGTGCGCGGTGGTCGAGGTCCCGGGCTTGTCGGTCGTCGTCGAGCGCGAGGTGTCTGCCGTCGATAGAGGCGTCCCACCGACCGCCGACGTGCGAGGCGGAGCAGCCCGCGCATCCAAGCGCGTCAGCGTGTTGTGCGCCGTGAGTGACGCGAACGCAGGCGCCTGGGCCAGGGTCGACGGGGGGACGGGCGAGACCGTCCTGTCGTCGGGACGTTCGGCTCCACGGGACGGGACGTATCGGAGCCGGGACGCTCCAGGTGCCCGTCCGGGTTCGTCAGGGGTGGTCCCCCGCGAGTCGAACGGTTCAGCGGGAAGGGAGGAGGTGTCTCGAAGCAGCGCGGAAGCAATCATGGCCCCGGGGACTGCAAGGCCCCGGCCGACGCTTCACGCCGCGAAGCCCGGGACGAAATGCTCCCGGGCCATCCCGTCACATCCCCACGCTAAGGCGCGCTCAGCGACAGCAGCTTGCCGGTGGGAACCGTGCGGTGGTCCTTGATGTGGTTCCACTTCATGATGTCCTCGACGGACACGTTGTAGCGCTGCGCCACCGACCAGAGCGTCTCGCCCTCGGCCAGCGTGTGCACCTTGCCCTTGGGGCCCGCGGGCGCCTGACCCGCGACCGCGCTGGCCACGACGATGGTTCCGCCGCGCTCCTCCACCTTCGCGGGGGTCGTGCCCTTCGCGTCCGGCGGCCACACCGTCAGCAGCGTGCCCAACGCCAGCGTGCGGTTGCGGCGCGGCAGGTTGTTCCACTGCTTCATGTCGTCCACCGACACCTGGAAGCGGTTGGCGATGAGCCACAGGCTGTCGCCCTCCTGCACCCCGTACGTCACGCGCGTGCGACCGTTCACCTTCTCCGTCTTCACCGGCCCCGCCGCGACGGGCCCCTTGGGCGTCCCGGCCGGCACTTCATCCTCTGGCCGCACCGCCACCACGCCGCTTCTGCGCGCCTGCGCCACCTTCGACGCGATGGCCCCGCCCGCATCCCCGCTGCCGCCCCGGCCCGACGGCACCGGAATCACCAGCTCCGCGCGCAGCTTCAGCGTCCGCGCGCTCTTCAGCCGGTTCATCTGCAGGATGGCCTCCGGCGCCGTGCCGTACTGCTGGGCGATCTGCGACAACGTGTCGCCGCGCTTCACCGTGTGCACGCGGAAGGTCAGCCGGTCCGCCGGCGACAGCTTCTGGAAGTTCTCCGCGAACAGCGTGGAGGTGCCCCGGGGCAGCCGCAGCACGTAGGGCTTCGCGGCCGACGATGGAGGCGTGCACCAGCGCTTCAGCTCCGGGTTCAGGTCCTGCACGTCCATCACGCTCACCCCGGCCGAACGCGCGAGCACGTCCAGGTCCGTGGCATCCGTGAGCTTCACCTCGTCGTAGTCCAGCGCTGACTCGTACTGGAACTCCTCCTGGGAGAAGCCGAACGCCTCCGGGTTCTTCGCCACCAGCGCCGCGGCGATGAGCTTGGGCACGTAGTGCTTCGTCTCCTTCGCGAGCCCCTTCTCCTCCGCCAGCAGCCACCAGTCGTTCGTCCCGTAGCGCTCCACCATCTTGCGCACCCGGTACGAGCCCGTGTTGTAGCCCGCCCACGCCAGGTACCAGTGGCCCAGCTCGCCGTAGAGGTCCTTCAGGTACGCCGCCGCCGCGTGCGTGGCCTTGATGGGGTCACGCCGCTCGTCCACCCAGAAGTCCTGCTTGAGGCCGTACTGCTTGCCCGTGCTGGAGATGAACTGCCACGGCCCGGCCGCGTGCGCCCACGAATAGGCGTTCGCGGAGAAGCCGCTCTCGATCATCGCCAGGTACACCGTGTCCCGGGGCAGGCCCTTCGACTCCAGGATGGGCTGCATCACCGGCAGGTAGCGGGTGGAGCGCGCCATCCACTTGCGGAACCACTTGCGGCCGGGGCCCTGGAAGAACTGGACGTACTCGGCCACCCGGGGCTGCATGTCCACCGGGATGTCGAAGCGGTCCTTCACCAGCGAAACATCGAAGGTGGACAGGTCCGTGATGCGCGCCAGGGCCGGGGGCGTGTCGTCCTCGCGGAAGGTGGGCTCCTCCAGCGCGTCCAGCATCCGCAGCCGCAGCGGGTTGGTCAGCCCCAGCCGCCGCAGCGACTGCATCATCTCCGCGTTCGGCTTGGACTCCGGATCCAACGCGGCGCCTTCCAGCGCGCGCAGCTCCTCCAGCTCCGCGGACTCGGCCTCCACTTCCTCCGTCTCCTCGCCTTCCTCCACGGGGACGGGGGGCACGGCCAGGCTTCCATCCGCCGTCAGCGAAGGCGCTTCCGACGAAGGAAGCGCACGCACGCCGGGCGGCGGCACGGGCTTCGGCGCCACCCCCTGCGGGGAGGGGACCGAGGCCAGGGCAAGCAGGAGCAGTGAAAGAGGCGGCATGGGAACGCCAGGCGAGGTCGCCCAGAAGCAGGCGAAGGCCGCAGTATTCGCCAGCTTTCTTGACAGTCAAACAACAAGTCGCACGGTATGCCCTCCGGAAGGACCCCCGGTAGGAGCAGGCGACCCTATTTCGCCGGGGGCTCTCCTGCCTGCCCGCTCTTTTCCGGTCTTCCATGACCTGGACCGAGGATGCGGGGCAGGTAGGTGGCGAAGTCGAAGTGGGGCGAGTTCTCCGGGTTGTGGCAGGTGACGCACACGGCCTGTCCCGGCTTGCCCACGAGGGTCTCCGGGCTGGGGGCCTCCACGTGCTTGGAGCCGGGACCGTGGCAGCTCTCGCAGCCCACGTCCTCCCGGCCGGCCACCTTGTCCAGCCGGCACACGCCTCCGGGCTGCTGCCAGCCGGTGACGTGACAGCCGATGCAGTTGAGGTGGTGCTGCTTGCCCACCGCCTCCAGCGTCTCCCACGCGTGGTGGTGCTTGCTGCCCTGCCACACGGTGGTCGCCTCCGCGTGGCAATCCGCGCAGGCCGCGCTGCCGACGAACCCCGCCTGTCCCTTCGCGGGCAGCGGACAGTCCTGGCCATGCTCCTTCGCCCACGCGAGGTTCAACTGCCCCACGTCCTTGTCGTAGGCCGTCACCAGCGCCTGCGTGTCCTTCGCGGACGCCAGGTTCGACTCCAGCGGCAGGAAGCGCAGCGCGAAGCCGTTGACGTCGGTGGCCGGCGCGGGCGGTGCGGTGAGCAAGCCCTGCTTGCGCGCCGCAAGTTCGTCGCGCTTGCCCTGCTTCAGCCCCTTCAGCTTCGGGTCCACGCCCGGCAGGTTGATCTCCTTGTCCAAGAGCGTGATGCGCTGCTCCAGCGCGGCCACCTCCCGGTCCACGTCCCCCTGTGAGCGCTGGAGCACGAACGGCCCCTTCGCTGGCGCGTACGTCAGGTCCACGCGCAGCAGTGAACGCCCCTTGCTCTGCACCGCCACCACCGGCACGTCGGAGCGCACCAGCCGGTTCTCCTCCGCGGAGAACTCCCCGGCGCTGTGGGTCGCGACCACCAGGTTCGCGGCGAGCCCCGGCAGCGCGGCGGCGGCCTGCGCGGCCTCCAGCGGCTGGTCCAACAACCCCACCACGAAGTCCGCGCCCTGGGCCCGCGCCTGCTGGCTCGCCTGGACGAGCGCCTCCGCGTTGGCCGCGGCCACCACGGCCACCTTGCGCGCGCCCGCGTCCAGCAGCTTCACCCCGCCGGATGCCACCTCCGGCAGTCCCAGGCTCCGGCGGAAGTCCGCGCCGCGCGTGTCGTCCAACTCGCCCGTCGCGCGCACCGCGAGCCCCATGGTCCGCAGCGCGTCCGCGAGCGCCTTCGCCTTGCGCTCCTCCTGGGGCACCTGATCCGGCTTGAGGTGGGTCTCTCCAAAGAGGCTGTTGCCGCCGTCCACGTACAGCACCGGCTGGCCGCCCTTGCGCGCCTCCTGCACCTGGAACGCCGCCCGGCCAATGCCGCCGCGCATGTTCTCGCTGCACCCGCAGGGGCCCAGGTAGCCGCGCGTGTCGGCGGAGATGAAGAGAACCGCGCCCGGCGCGGAAGGGGAGGTGGCTTGCGGCGCCGGGGAGGCGCCCTCCTGGGGGCGCGGCTCCTGGCGCCTGCAACCCGAGAGGAGCGCGCCCATGAGCACCGCGAGGACGAACGCGCGCATGACCCTCACCTCACCAGATGATGCTCTGCACCAGCTCGTCGATCTTCTCGCCCATCGCCTCCAGGCCGTTCACCTTGGAGAGCGAGCCGTCCGCGCCGACCTGCTCCGCGAGCTTCGCCAGCTCGTCGTCCGGCAGGCTGGAGAACAGCACGATGGGGATGTCCTGCGTGTTGTACTCGTTCTTCAGCGTGCGGCAGATGTCCGTGCCCTTCGCTTCGGGCATGTGGATGTCGGTGAGGATGAGGTCCGGCCGCCAGATTTGGAGCGTTTTCTCAAACTCCATGAGCGTGGAGGTGGCCACGACCTCGTAGCCGCGCTCCTCCAAGACGGCCTTCTCCATGGCGAGGGTGATCTCGCTGTCGTCAATCAGGAGGATTCTTCGCTTCGGCTCGTCGGACACGGCGACCTTCCTTGGGGGTCGGTTCTAGCCCACCACCTCCCGGTGCACCAATGCTTTCCCATGGAGGCCCCGGACCCCGGCTTCCACCCCGCTACCCAGGGGGTTCCAGCCCGCCCGGTCGGCTCGGGAGCAAGTCTGTCTTTCACGGGCAACCGGGTCGAAAAGAGGTAAGGAAGGCCCCATGAAGCACCGCGCCCACAGGGCCCTGGCGGCCCTCCTTCTCCTCTGGACCGTGCTGGTGGGCCTCCCCGCCGCCGCGCTCAATCCCGGTCTGGGGCAGGTCCCCCAGGACCTCGACCGGCAGTCGCCCCGGGCCACCGCGCAGGGGTTCCTGGACGCGGTGCATCGCGGCGACTACGCCCGGGCCGCCCACCACCTCTACCTGGACTTCCTGCCGGCCTCCGAACAGGCCACGAAGGGGCCCCAGCTCGCGCGCAAGCTGAAGTTCGTCCTGGACCGCGAGCTGTCCATCGACGTGTCCGCGCTGTCCAAGACGCCGGAGGCGGACGCCGCCAACCCGCGCTTCGACTCGCTGGGCGTCATCACGCTCAAGGGCGCGAGCGTGCCCATCCGCCTGCAGCGGGTGACGGTGGACGGCGCGGCCACCTGGGTGTTCGCGGAGGCCACCGTGAAGATGGTGGATCCGCTCTTCGACGAGTACGGCCCGCTGCTCACGGAGACGCTGCCGTCCTTCTTCTTCGACCGCACCATCCTGGGCCTGGAGCTGTGGCAGTGGCTGGGCCTGGCGGTGACGCTGCTGGGCGCGTGGATCCTCTCGTACCTCTTCGAGAAGCTGCTGCTGGCCGCGGCCATGCGCGTGGCGCGCTGGACGAACATCAGCTGGGACGACCAGCTGGTCGGCGCGGGCCGGGGCCCCCTGCGGCTGCCGTTCTTCGCGGGCCTGCTGGCGCTGGGCACGTCGTTCCTGCTCCTGCCCCCGAAGCTGCGGCTCTTGAGCGACCGGGTGAGCTACTCGCTGGTCATCATCGCCGTGGCGTGGTTCATCCTGCGCTTCCTCCGGGTGTCGGAGGCGTTCGTCCAGAGCCGCGTCACCACCGAGACGGGCAACCGCGCGCGCTCGCTGCGCACGCAACTGGCGGTGCTGCGCGCCGTCTTCGAGGTGGCCACCTACGTCATCGCCGCCGCGCTGCTGCTCATGCAGTTCGAGGTGGTGCGCAACGTCGGCGTGTCGCTGCTGGCCTCCGCCGGCATCGCGGGCCTCGTCATCGGTCTTGCCGCGCAGAAGTCCATCTCCACGCTGCTGGCCGGCATCCAGTTGTCCATCACCCAGCCGGTGAGCATTGGCGACCAGGTGCTGGTGGAGAACGAGTTCGGCACCGTGGAGGAGATCACCCTCACGTACGTGGTGCTGCGCATCTGGGACCAGCGCCGCATGGTCATCCCCATCACCCAGTTCCTGGACAAGCCGTTCCAGAACTGGAGCAAGGGCTCCCCGGAGATGATGGGCACCGTCATCCTCCAGGTGGACTACATGGCGGACATCGACGCGCTGCGCGCGGAACTCACCCGCATCGTGGAGAACGAGGGCAAGCACCTGTGGGACGGCCGGGTGAAGACGCTGGTGGTCTTCGACGTGATGGACAAGACCCTCACCGTGCGTGCGTTGGTGAGCGCGGCGAACTCCAGCCTGCTGGGCGACCTGCGCTTCCTCGTGCGCGAGCGCCTGGTGCTCTTCCTGCGCGCCCGGCCCCAGTGGCTGCCCACCGTGCGCAGCGAATCCCGTCCCGCCCAGGCACAGCCCTCCCGGGACGAGGACGCCGCCACGGCCGGCGCGCCGGAGCCCCGGGCCTGAACGCAGGGCGCCTGGAAGAACGGGCGCTTGCACGGATGTTCGCCGCGCGATGAATATGTCGCCCGGCGCGACGTACATCGCGCAAGAGCAGTCGCACCCACGCTTGGGGAGTCCAACAGATGAAGCGTCCTGTCACGTTGTGCGGAGCCCTGGCGCTCCTGGCTGTCGCCGCACCGCTGCCCGCGGGCGCCCAGGAGCGTGACGGTCGCACCGACGGGCCCGAGGAGTCGGAGTACGGCAAGGGCGGCTACGGCGACAACCGCCGGGGCGTGTCACTCCAGTTCGACTGGGGCGCGGCCATCAACTCCCGGCCCAACCCCTCGGGCGCGCCGGACGGCCCGCCGCTCTTCGTGGGCGCCACCGTCTCCCTCTGGGGCGATGACTGGTACCGCCTGGACGCCAGCGGCGCCTATGTCTTCGACGGAGGCCGGTTCATCGGCAACGTGGGCCCCACCTTCCGCACCTGGGGCTGGCCGGTGTCCTTCACCTTCGGCATCAAGGCGGGCGCCATCGTCATCCCGGAGGGCGAAGGACTGCGGTTCGCCTTGTCGCCACAGATAGGCACGGAGATCTTCCTGGGCCGCCGCGACCGCGTGCTCATGGGGCTGCACTACTCGCCGGACATCCCCATCGGGGGAGGAGGAGTGACGAACCGGTTGTTCATGAACATCGGATACCGGTTCTGACCGCCATGATCGCCCAACTGCTCGCCGCCGCCGTCGCGCTGACCGCCGCCCAGGCGCCCCGCGCTGCCGCTCCTCCCGTGGCCCTGCCGTTCCCGACCGGGGATGTGCAGACCTACAACATCATCAACTGGGATCCGAACCAGCTGCCGCGCATCTACGAACGGTCGGATCAGCTCCCCCTCACCGACGAAGAACTCACCAAGCTGTCCCAGGCCGGCTTCGAGCCCGCGCAGCTGGTGAAGATGATCGAAGAGCGCCGCTGCGCGTGCGACGCGAGCGCGGACGGCCTCATCCGCCTGAAGAAGGCGGGCGTGGACAAGACGGTCATCGCCGCGGTGTCGCGCCAGGGGCTCGCGCCCAACCGCGAGCTGAACGTGCTGGTGACGCTGGACTTCACCGGGGAGAGCCGCACCGCGCGCGAGGCGTTCCTGTACTTCTTCGTGGACGACGGGGACATCACCCGCGTGTTCTCCGCGAACCTCCCGGAGCTGCTCCAGCGCCGCAACACCCACGAGACGATGGTGGACCGCAGCGACATCATGGTGGCCCGCACGGTGCGCCGCATCCAACTGTCCGGCCGCGTGCCGCTGAAGACCTACGGCGCGCACCGCGTGCTCGTCGCCGCCAGCGCCAGCCCCACGCTCACGCACCCCTCGCAGCTCACCGCGCAGGAGCGCTCGAAGGCGCAGACGTACAACTTCGACTATCCGCGCAGCTCGCTGCAGAGCCTCTGCCGGTTGACGGCCGGCTACCGCCGCGACGCGGTGCTTGCCTACAAGTGGAACTTCGAAGGCAGCCGCTTCGAATGCGAATGGAACTAGGAGTCAACCCGACCATGAACACCCGCCGCCTGTTGC
>SECN01000520.1 GCA_004173515.1 Myxococcaceae bacterium
ACCCGCGCGACCTGGAGCGCATCCGCAAGACGACGGGCAAGAAGGACCTGAAGACCGTCACGCTCTTCGGCACCAACCAGTGGAGCAGCCCCAAGGGCCGCTCGGGCCTGCCGGAGCTGTTGGAGCGCGGCGGCAAGTTCGTCACCTGCTCGGTGTACGTGGACGGCTTCTTCGTGGACTCGCAGCGTCCGGCGACGCAGAAGTTCGTGAAGTCCTACCGCGAGGCCTACAAGGAAGGCGGTCGCGACCCCGGCCTGCTGGAGGCCATCGGCTACGACTCGGCGCGCATGGTGCGGCAGGTGCTGGACAAACAGCGGCCCAACTCACGCGCGGCGATGCGCGAGGCCCTGGCGGGCATGAAGGACTTCGACGGCGCCACCGGCCGCACCTCGTTCAACGACAAGCGCGAAGCGGACAAGCAGTTGTTCCTGCTGTCGGTGGACAGCAAGGGCGTCAACGAGATCAACATCGACAAGGAGAAGGCCGCCGTCCGAGGCTCGGGCTCATGAGTCCGCGCGTCGGGGGCTTCGTCCTCGCGGGCGTCCTGGGCGTGGGCCTGGGCCCCGTCGGCTGTGGGCACGCCCGCGTGGGGCTGTCGCCGGACACGCACACGCGGCTGGACGCGACGCCGGGCGGCTACCTCGCCGGGCCGGTGGAGGGCTTCGACAAGCAGACCACCGTCCTCAACCGCAAGGACTTCGTCTGGGCGCTGGACTTCGCGCCCCGGGGCGGACGCGTGGCGTACACGCGCCTGGGCGGCAAGGGCTACAACGTCTCCGTCTGGGGCCCGGACGCGGGCGCCGCGAAGCCGGAAGGCGCGGGGGCCCCGGCCCTGGTGCTGCTGTCGGATCCGCTGATCAACGCGCAGCAGTACGACCTGGAAGGCGTGACGTTCTCGCCGGACGGCGCGCTGGTGGCCACGGTGAGCCGCAGCGGCGCGGTGCGGCTGTTCGACGCGGCGACGGGCGAGCCCCGGGGCGCGCTCGCCACCGAGGAGCCGCTGGTGTCGGTGGCCTTCCACCCGGATGGCCGGTGGCTGGCGGTGGGCAGCGCGCAGGGCCTGGTGACGGTGCTGTCGGCGCCGGGGCTGGCGTTCGGCGCGGAGTCGCGGCTGCACGTGGGGCCGGTGAGCGCGCTGGCGTTCGCTCAGGACGGGACGCTGTATTCGGGCGGCTGGGATGGCCACGTGCGCGCGTCGGACACGCCGGAGCAGTCGCTGCGTCCGGACGTGGCGCGCACGCACTTCGAGCGGCGCGGCGGCTTCGCGGCGGTGCAGGGCAGCATCGACGGGGGACCGCCGGTGGTGCTGGCGTTGGACTCGCGCTCGCCGGTGGTGGTGCTCACCACGGCGGCGGCGACGGCGTCCGGCATCGACGTGGCGTTCCTCAAGGACACCCTCCCGGTGCCGGGCGCGCTGGGCACCACCGTGGCGCGGCTGGCGCGGGCACGGACGCTGAAGTTCAAGGCGCTCGCGCTGACGGGCGTGGACGTGGCGGTGTGTGACGCGTGCGTGCCCCAGGGCAGCCAGGGCGTGCTGGGCACGCCGTTCAGCGACCGCGTGGACACGGTCTTCGACGAGACGACGGCGGAGGCGGTGCTCACGCTCAAGGCCAGCGCGCCGGAAGCCACGCCTCCGGTGCTGGCGCGCGGGCTGACGCCGAAGGCGGACTTCACCTTCCCGGCGCACGTCAACGACGTCACCGTGGACGCGCGCGGCCAGCGGCTGGGCGTGGCCTTCAGTGAAGAGAAGGCGGAGCGCGACCTCAAGGTGTACCAGCGCGAGCGCAAGGGACTGGAAGGCCCCCAGGGCCCGTGGAACGCGGGCGCGCTGGTGGACGCGGGCTCCGGCAAGGTGCTGCGCAAGTGGGACGGGCACCACGGCGTGGTGTCCTCCGCGGCCATCTCCCCGGACGGCCGTTCGCTGGCGTCGGGCGGCTGGGACAAGACCGTGCGGCTCTTCACCGAAGGCGAACCGCTGCCCCGGGGCACGCTGGAGTTCGGCTGGTCCGTGCGCCGCGTGCGCTTCGCCCCGGACGGGCGCCAGGTGGGCGTGGCCGCGTGGACGCCGCAGAAGGTCACCGGCAACCAGGAGAGCGACCCGGCGGCGCTGCTGGTCGGCGTGCGCTACGCGTCTCCCGTCGTGGAGGCGCGCGCGACGGCCGCGGCCCCCGAGGCGACGCGGGCTCAGTAGTTGAGGAACACGGCGCTCTGGGGAACGCCGCGCCTGCGCAACTGGGCCATCACGTCCTGCACCATCTCCGCCTGTCCGCACACGAAGGCGACGGCGTTCTCCAGCGGCTCCTCGCCCAGGTGGGCCTGCACGTAGCCGGTGAGGCCCTGCCAGCCGCTGGCCCCGGGCTGGCTCACGGTGCGCACCACGCGCACGTCGTCCGCCTGC
The DNA here is from genome assembly GCA_004173515.1 of Myxococcaceae bacterium. Taxonomy (GTDB): domain Bacteria; phylum Myxococcota; class Myxococcia; order Myxococcales; family Myxococcaceae; genus Corallococcus. The sequence continues at coordinate 2,399 of SECN01000520.1, forward strand.
CACCGCTCCAGCTCCCCCGCGTACGCGAAGCCGCTCGGCGTGCGCGCGCCGAAGTACAGCGTCACCCGGCCGTACGCGCCGCGCTCCTGGTGCACGCTGGCGATGACGGGGCGGATGGCGGAGATGCCGGAGCCGCTGGCGAACAGCAGCAGGTCATGGCCGCGCGCCTTCTCCATGGGGAAGCCCGGGCCCTGCGGACGCGACACCTCCACGGGCGTGCCCACGGGCAGGCCCAGCAGCGCGGAGCCCAGGGCCCCGTCGTCCTTGAGGAGGAACTCCCAGTGCGTGCCGTGAGGGGCGGGCGGCGAGGCGATGGCGAACATGCCCGGCTCCTGGCCGGGGAGGCGCAGCCGCACGTACTGCCCGGGGTGCGCATGGGTGCCCACGAGGGCCGGTCCCTGGAGGTCGAGCACCAGGTCGGTGAGGCCATCCGCCGCGGGGGCGCGGGCGCCGACGGTGGCGGTGTGCCAGTCGCTCATGCAGGCTTTCTAACCGGACCTTCTGTCATGTGCCCACCCTGGGTAGAGTCGGGGGCGTGAAGACCGTCTTCTGGCTGTTCATGTTCCTGGTCGGCCTGGCCGGCGTGGTGATTCCGCTCACGTACCTGTACACGGCCAGCAAGCTGCCGCGTCTGGAGAGCGAGTTCGACGTCGAGAGCCAGCTGCGCCACCGCATCGAAGGCGACCGCATGAGTGTGCTGGTCGCGCGCATGGACCGGGGCGGCGCCGAGCGCGCCCGGGTGGCCTTCTCGCGACCCGACTTCTCGCGGATGCCCAAGGACCTGGTGGCGCTCTACATCCGGCAGATGGACTGCCCCACCTACTTCCAGACGCCGCGCGAGGACGGGCGCGCGTGGGCGTGGCGCCTGTTCGCGGGCGTGACGTTCGGGACGGTGCCCCCCGGGGATGGCGCCTGCGAGCGGCGGCTGGCCATGCGCATCGCGCGCGAGGTGGGCATCGAGGGCACGCTGCCGTTGTCGGTGGCGGCGCACCGGCTGCACGCCTTCTTCCAGAAGGACCAGCTCATCGCCTACGAGCTGTCCATCCTGCGCTTCGAGCGCGGCGTCGTCGGCGTGGAGGACGCGGCGCGCAAGCTCTTCGGCCGCGAGCTGTCGGAGCTGCAGTTGTCGGAGCTGGCGGAGATGCAGCTCGCGCTGCCGCCCTACGGGTTCTACGACGACCTGAAGAAGTGCAAGAACTCCAGCCTCATCCGGCAGAACCGGGACCTGCTGTTGCAGGACCTGGCGGGGTACTCGCTGGTGAGCGAGGAGCGCGCGCGCAACGCCATCGCCCAGCCGGTGGCGTGCCTGTCGGTGAAGTAGCCGCCCGCGCCGCCGGGGGACGCGGGCCTCAGCGCCGCACCTCCGGGGGCACCTGCGACAGCCAGCCCACCTCCAGCGCGCCCCACAGGCCCAGCAGGATGGCCTCGGCGGCGTCGTGGCGCAGGGACGTGGGGCGGGGCGCGTGGGACCAGTCGATGACCCGCCGCGCGAGTCCATCCGCGGCGTCCTTCGCCTGGGGCCCGCTGCGCTGCTCCCGCGCGTAGAGCAGGCGCGAGCGCCAGTCCTCGGCGGCCACGCGCAGCACGGGCAGGGCGCGGCGCGAGGCCTCGCGCTCCCAGACATCCGCGATGGGGCCGCCGCCTTCCAGCACCAGCCACGCGAGCGGTGAGGCGTCAAGGAGCACGGCGGGCACCGCGCGCTTGAGCCGCGCGTGCGTCCCGAAGTTCTGCGAGCGGTACCAGCGCAGCCGCCCGTCCGCGCCGAAGCGCGCCAGGCCAGAGCGAAGCCCCAGGTCCACCGCGAGCAGCGCAGGGCCGGGGGCGGCGGTCACGGACGCAGGCGAAGGGGACTACGGAAGCTCATTCTGCTTGAACTCGTGGAGGTCCCTGCGGATCTTGGCCCGTTGCTGGGGCGTCGAGTCCTCGCACTCCTGCTGGAGCTGGTAGAGGAACCCACCGAACCGCTTCTGCGCCTCCTGGGAGATGTTGGGGTTGTTCTTCACCTTCGCCGCGACCGCGCGAATCTCCGACAGGAGGGCTTCCTCGGAAACCGTCTCCTGGCGGCTGGCGCGGGGCGTGTCCTGGCCCGGGCTCTTCTGCGCGACCTTGACGACGGTAGGGGTGGGCTTCACCGGCTCCACTTCCACGACGGGGGCTGCCTGGGGCGGAGGGGTTTGCGTCACGGGCGCCGCGACGATTTCAGGCGGAGG
>SECN01000088.1 GCA_004173515.1 Myxococcaceae bacterium
CGTGGCTGTACTGCTCGAAGAACATCCACTGGAGCATCCGTGCCCGCTCCAGCCGGTCGGTGGGAATGAAGGGCGTGCCCTCCGCGAAGTACCAGAGGATGGCGTTGGACTCGGCGAGGTAGACGCCCGGCTCCAGCTCCACCGTGGGGGTCCGGGCAATGGGGTTCATCGCCTTGAACTCCGGCGTGCGCGTCTCTCCCGCGGAGAGATCCACCTCCCGCGTTTCAAACGGAATCGCGAGCTGGTGCAGCAGCAGGCGGACCTTGTAGCAATTCCCCGAGGGGTTGAACTGGTGGAGCTTGATCATGGGCAGGGATCCTACCCCCAGAAGGGCCCTCGCATTGAGATAGCGGCCAGGCAGGCTCAACCCCGCCTTGCACCCTCCATCTCCCCTCTTCATATTCCGAGCTGCACTGGAGCGGAGGCGACGCGTGCTGCAAGAGACCAGGACAACGCCATTGCAGGACGTGGGTCGCGGGCTGTTGGGCTCGTTGATGGTCGGGGCCGGCACGGGGCACCTGTCCTTCGCACGAGTGCCTTTCCAGGCGCAGGTGCCTGACTGGGTCCCGATGGACAAGGACACCGTGGTCCTGCTCTCCGGGGTGGTCGAGATAGGACTCGGGCTGACCCTGCTGTTCAACAAGCGGCACCGGGTCCCCGTCGGCCTGGGACTGGCGGCCTTCTTCGCGCTGGTCTTTCCCGGCAACCTGCATCAGTACGCGAAACACGTCTCCGCGTTCGGCCTTGATACGGACACCAAGCGTCTGGTCCGGCTGTTCTTCCAGCCCGTGCTGATGGGTTGGGCCCTGTGGTCCACCGGGGCCGGGAAATCGCGGCGCTAGCAGGGCGAGGGCCCGAAGGCCTCCGCCCCGCATGGATTCAGTCCCGGCCTCAGTTGCAGGAGGTCAGGAACGGACCCAGGACGATGCAGCGTCGCGAAGCCTGGTCATTGGCCGGGTTGGGGTCCACCGGGGTGCTGGCCGTGCGGCGGGCCGTGACGACGTAGGGCAGACCGAGGGTGAACAGGTTCAGGCGGACGTTGAAGAACCGGCTCTGCGTGGCCCCCGGTGCGATGGCGCCGAAGCCGCAGATGGCGCTCCTCACGCCCGGCGTGCACTGGCCGGACGAGACGGCCAGCGGGACGGGCAAGGACGCGGTGATGGTGGCCATGTCGAGCGGCTCGGGGCCATTGTTGGTCACGAACACCTCGTAGCGGATGTACGGGTTGAAGAGGTCGAAGATGGGCCGGGCTACGAGGCGCACGGCGACGTCCGCGGCGACCCCGGTCGTGTTGAGGAACACGACGGCGGTGTTGGCCAGCTCCTTGGCCACGACGATGTCCGGCCGGCCATCCCCGTTCCAGTCCGCGACGTCGATGTCGGAGGCCGGGCTGATGGTGGGGAGGACGGTGGGCTGGGCGAAGCTGCCATCGCCCTGATTGAGGAGCACGGTGACGTTCGCCCCGGTCACGGAGGACACGGCCACGTCGAGCAGGCCGTCCAGGTTGAAGTCCGCGACGGCGATGTCCTTGGCGTTGACGGTGGTGTTGGACCGGATGAACGAGCCGTAGGTGTTGTCGCCCGTGCTGGGCGTGACGGACACGTAATTATTGCCCGCCACGATGAGGTCATTGAGGCCGTCGTTGGTGGCATCCCCCAGCATGAGTCGGGCAGCGAGATTGGGCGCGGTGGAGTTCTCGAGCGAGGGGAACTTCCCGGTGCCATCACCGGCCTGGATGGCCATGACGCCGGCGCGATTCAATCCGACGATGTCGACGTGGCCGTCACCGGTGACGTCCGCCATGGCGACGTCCAGGGTGTTGGGCGACAGGAGCACCGGGCGTTCGGTGGGGAATTGAATGCCGGGCGCGGTGACGATGAAGACAAACTGGTTCGTGGGGGAGAACGTGATGAGTTCCGGGGTCGGCGTGCTCTCGACCAGGTTGGCGACGGCGAGTCCGCGAAATGCCGCCGGTTCGCTCGGGAGCTGGGCCAGGCCGGGCGGCGTGGGCAGGAATCCACCCGTGCCGTCCCCGTAGAACGCGGCGACGACGTTGTTGCCCGCGACGGCGACGTCTGGATTGCCATCCCCGTTGAAGTCCGAGATGCCGGCGACGGAGACGGGCAGGGTGATACTGGCGGGCAGGGCCACCGTCCTCGGCGTGGCGAGCGTCCCCGTCGTGGAGCCGAGCTGGATGGCGACGGTGCGGTTGATGATGTTCACGATGGCGACGTCAGGGATGCCGTCCTTGTCGAAGTCGGTGGCCGCCACGTAGCGGGGGCCCGGGCCCGTGGAGGATTCCACGGGGGCCGCGAAGGTGGCCGGAGTCGCGGCCCACGCGGGCACGGAGAGGCCCAGCAGTCCCAGGGACAACAGGGATGGCGTGATGCGATGGAAGGAGCGGGTGCGCTTCGGGAGCCGGAATGTCATGGCACGTCCTGGTACGTTGGAGTCACGGTAGAGATGAGCAACCCAACGTGCGTCTCACGTCCCCAGGGGGCGCCTGTCCCGAAGCGCGAACCGTCACGTCCTCGGGTGCGAGGTCCATGACGGCTCCTCCAACAGAACTCCTGTCCTTCCTGGCCGTCCGTCCGGATCAGGCGGAGCCGATGCTGCCCACGGACTCCAACTGCTTCATCGCGTCGTCCGGCAGCTTGAGTTCGGCCGCGGCGAGGTTCTCCCGCAGGTGCGCGACGGACGAGGTGCCGGGGATGAGCAGGATGTTGGGCGCGCGGCGAAGCAGCCAGGCGAGCGCGACCTGCATGGGCGTCGCGCCGAGTCGCGTGGCCACATCGGACAGGGCCGACGACTGCAGCGGGGTGAAGCCGCCCAGCGGGAAGAACGGCACGTAGGCGATGCCGTCGCGGGCCAGGGCGTCAATCAGTGCGTCGTCGCTCCGGTGCGCCAGGTTGTACTGGTTCTGCACGCAGACGATCTCCGCGATCCGGCGTCCCTCCGCGACCTGCGCGGCGGTGACGTTGCTCAACCCGATGTGCCGCACCAGACCCTGCTTCTGAAGCCCGGCCAGGACGGTGAGCGGCGCTTCGATGGACCCTTCCGCGGGCCCGTGGGTGTCGAACATGATCCGCAGGTTGACCACGTCCAGCACGTCGAGCCCGAGGTTGCGCAGGTTGTCGTGCACCGCCTGGGTCAGCGCTTCGGGCGAGAACGCCGGGTTCCATGAGCCATCCTCGCCGCGTCGCGCGCCGATCTTGGTGACGATGACGAGGTCGCGGGGATAGGGCGCGAGCGCCTCGCGGATCAGCCGGTTGGTGACGTGGGGGCCGTAGAAGTCGCTGGTGTCGATGTGGTCCACCCCGCGCGCCACGGCCTCCCGCAGCACGGCCAACGCCGCGGCAGGGTCCCTGGGCGGGCCGAACACGCCGGGCCCCGCGAGCTGCATCGCTCCATAGCCGAGCCGCTTCACGTTGCGTCCACCGAGGGCGAAGGTGCTGGACTGATCGATTCCGGGCATGGTTCATCTCCTTCCGAGATGAGTCAGGGATAGACGTTCTCAGGCTCCGCGATAACGGGGTACAGTCCGCACAGGTTGTGCGGAGTGGCGAACAGTGAAGGTCGACCTGGGTGATCTGAACGCCTTCGTGGTGGTGGCCCGCGCCCGGAGCTTTCGTGAAGGGGCGCGTGCGAGTGGCGGCAGTGCGTCCGCGCTCAGCGAGGCGGTCCGCCGTCTGGAGGCGCGGCTCGGGGTCAGGCTGTTCAACCGGACGACCCGCAGCGTCGTTCCCACCGAAGCAGGGGAGCGCTTGCTGGAGCGGCTCGGCCCGGCCTTGACCGAGATGGAAGCCGCCGTCGACGTGGTGAACGGCTTTCGCGACAAGCCCGCGGGCGCGCTGCGCCTCAATGTGCCGGTCAGCGCGGCCCGGCTGGTGTTGCCGCGCATCATTCCGCCGTTCCTCGCCGCCTATCCGGACATCGAGCTGGAGGTGGTGGCCGAGGACCGCTTCGTCGACGTGCTGGAGGCCCGGTGCGACGCCGGCATCCGCTACGACGAGCGGCTGGAACAGGACATGGTCGCGGTGCCCATCGGGCCGCGCGTCCAGCGCTTCGCCACCGCGGCCTCCCCGGCCTACCTGGAGCGCCAGGGGCGGCCGGAGCACCCTCGCGAGCTGCTCGGCCATGCGTGTCTGCGGGGCCGCTTCGCGAGTGGCACGATGACGCCGTGGGAGTTCGAGCGCGACGGCGAGGTGGTCCGGATTGAACCCACGGGGCCGCTCATCGTGCAGGTGGGCGGGGCGACGGATCTCGCCGTCGAGGCGGCGATCGCCGGCACCGGCGTCGTGTGCCTCTTCGAGGACTGGCTGCGCCCGCATCTGGAGAGCGGCGCCCTGGAGCCCATCCTCGAACCCTGGTGGCAGCGCTTCTCGGGGCCCTTCCTCTACTACCCCGGACGGCGCCTCGTACCGGCGCCGCTGCGGGCGTTCATCGACTTCATCAAGGCCTCGGCGGACCTGTCTTAGTCTGACAGCTGTAGTTTGAGACTGACTCCTCGGGCACGATCGTGGCACTGCATGGCGCAGCGATTCCACGCCAGGATGTGCGCGAGCGGAGTGGGCGTAGCCAGACTCCGTAGTCAGGTTGGTTACGTTGCCAGCCTACTTGTTGTGGTCACTCGCTCGAACTCGACGGGGCTGATGTAGCCAGGGCGGATTGTCGCCGCTTCCGGTTATAGAATACCTCCATAGTGTCCGCGATGCATTGCCATCAGAAATCGGGCCGTGACGGCCTTTGTTCTGGGCGCGCTCAAATGGGCGGTGCAAGGTAGACGGGTGCTTCCGACGGAAATGGTGCCGTGCGCTGAAAGGCACACTCCAGTCGTCCGGCGGGCGGCGCAGGACCGGGACGCGCGAGCTGAGGAACCCATCGGCATCAGCTCGCCATTCTGGGCAGCATTCATACCCCCTTCGCGGGTAGCATGGGCCCAGGAACACGGAAGGGACCTGCATGCCCGCGCCAGTAATCACACCCTCTGGACTGCTTGATGCCATGTGCGTCGAGCCACGGCTCTATGTGCTGGGCTACCGCGAGCGCCGGGTCACGCTGTATTCCCAGCAGGTCCGCGCCCTGAACCTCGTCTATTCGCTGTTCGCGGAGAGCCACCTCAAGAGCGGGGATGCCGTCGCCATAGTGGGTGGAGGGGTCGCGGGCGTCACCGCAGCTGCGGCTGCGGCGATGCTCGGGTGTAAGGTAACAGTGTTGGAGCAGCGCTCTCATATCCTCCATCTCCAGCGCGGATGCCTGACGCGCTGGATCCACCCTCACATCTATGACTGGCCTCGAGAGGGCAGTGAAGACCCAGTTGCGGGGCTACCGGTCCTGGACTGGAAGGCAGGTTACGCGGACGACGTGGCCCGGCAGTTGTTGGATGCCTGGAATGCGCTGCGTCTCCAGTTCCCGAAGCATCTGGATCTCTACGTCAAGTCGAAGGTGAGTCCGCTGGGGCAGGAGCATGACGGCCACCGGCGCCTGAGCTGGAATACTCCGAGCGGCTTCAAGACGGGAAACTTCCAGGCGGTCATCCTGGCGCTTGGGTTTGGGATCGAGCAGGGTCTGGCTGTTCCTGCAACGGAGTCAAGTCATTCGATTTCGTACTGGCGCAACGACGACCTGAATCAGGTATCCTTGGAGCACTCGTCCGAGAGGCGACGCCATTTCATCTCCGGATGTGGTGACGGAGGCTTGGTCGATCTATTGCGCACGAGGCTTACGGATTTTCGCCACGAGCACCTCGTTAACGACGTCGTGCGAGAGCTTGGGCAGACAGAACTCGAAACCTTGCGGAAGGCTCTGGTTGATATCGAGGATGCTGCCTGTCATGGTGATGGCTCAGTCCAGCTCTATGACGCTTATCAGGAATTGCCAGTCCCTCTGAAGCTAGACGAGGTGCTCCGAACGCGCCTTCGTGAAGACACCGATGCCGTGCTCAACGGACAGGGTGAGACCCCGTTGAATCGGGAGTCGACTGTCCTCAATCGCTTCCTGGTGTCCCGGCTGTTACGGATGGGCGTTAGGTATGAGCGGGGAAAGATCGAGAAAGTAACGCAAGAGCCGGCACTGCGTGAGCCCACCTACCGAATCCATTTTCAGGGGGGGCGTTCGACCGAGGAGAGCTTTCACAGGGTTGTCGTGCGGCATGGGCCCACTCCTGCGTTGCTTGCGTTTCCTGAAGTCGCAGCGAAGGCCGAGGCAACGCTCAACGCGATGGCGCAGCGGGACCAGACCCGCTTTCCGATATGGTCCGAGAGGTTCTTCGCGCCACCTCGCACGGCTGGAACCGCGCTCAGCGACGCGACGCCACCGTCGCGACTGTTGCTCCCGGCGCTTCAGTCGCTGGCGTCCAAGGCTGCGTTGGGACATTTGCGCGACACACTGCCCCATGATGGTCACTACCGGCTCGGTGCCATGGATGTATTGACTGCATTCGGAGTCGAGCCCAAGAGCACCGAAATACTCATCTCGCGCATCTTGCACGATACGTCCGCGATAGCCGAACTCAGCCCTCCTCAGGTAGACCTCTTTTCTGATATCGCGACCCGCGAGAAGTTCGGACAGTCGACGACCCTGTCCTCTCTCCTCCGCCGATGGGGCGAGGTGGGAGCGATGCTCAATCCGCCCTCCGTGAGCGCGGACCTGAGCGCTCTCAAGCAGAAGGGGCTGATCCGTTCTTCAATTGAGAAGCTGGACTTCTCGTCAGGGGGGGATTCCCCCAGCCTGACTGCGCTGGGCCACTCGGTCCATTCCGTCATGGAAGCAGTATCCGGGTTGGACACAAAGAAGCCCTGAGGCTCAAACAATTTCTCCGCATTCACTCATATCGAGGCGCCGTATGCGACGCCTTCCTTCTGTCCGCAGAAGCGGGTGACGCGCACTTCTTCTCCACGCTGAAGCTGGAACTCGTCTACGTCACCCGGCTCGAGATGCGCGAGCAGGCACGGTGCGCACTGTTCGAATACATTGAGGTATTCTACAACTGGAAACGGCCCCACTTCGCCCTGGGCTACCTCAGTCCCGTCGAGTTCGAGCGAGTGGCCACAACGAATAGGCTGGCCGCGTAACCAACCTGTACGGAACCGGGTCACGCCCATTGGACTTGGCAAGGGGCGAGAGCCGGCAGTCGCTCTTGATGATGTGAGTGAGACCCCCACGCACGCTAGCCTCACGCTGTTGGGTGTCTCCATGCTGCGGGGCTGCGCTCATTGCTCTACATCGCGTTGGGCCTAGCGGCGACCCGGTCATGCTGCGGCTGCCGGACGTCATCACCCCGTCCAGGGCGGGTGGCTCGTCTTCGAGGGCATCCTCTGCGCCGTCCACACCGGCGCCCTGGAACGCCAGGGCAACCACCCCCGGAGCGGCTTGCGGTTCGCCCTGGCGTGACGAAGACTGTCTGGATGATCACCCAGGCGGACGTCCAGCGCGCGTGGAAGCGATTGTCTGAATACACAGAGAACGCGAGGGCCGCCACGGGGGTGCCGGGAATCGCGATCGCCATGGTCTGGCTCCCCGAGTCGGGCTCCCCCCTGGTCGAGACCCTGGGAACGGGTTGTCGGTTGCTGGGCTCGAGGGCACCCGTGGCCGACAACCAGGTCACCGCGGACACGGTCTTCCCGCTCGCGTCGCTGTCCAAGCCGCTGGCGTCCACGGTCATGACGGCACTGGTCCGTGGCACCCGGGATGGCTGGGAGGAGAAGGTCCCGAGTCTGGGATTGGCCGTCACGCCGACCTTCGCCAGCCTGTTCGCGCACCGCAGTGGTCTGCCCGACCACGCAGGCGACCTGCTCGAGGACATGGGCTACGACCGCAAGGCGGTGCTGGAGCGGCTGCACCTGCTCGCGCTCGACCGTACGGGTGGGTACGCCTACACCAACTTCGGTCTGACGGCGGCGGCGTGTCAGGCGGCGGTCCTGCACGGCGAGAAGGGGTGGGAGGACGTGGCCCACGACCGCCTGTACGCGCCCCTGGGGATGAAGTCGACCAGCTCGCGCTACTTCGACTTCCTGAAGCGCGAGAACCGGACCTGGGCGCATCGGCTCAAGGCCAATGGGGAGTGGTATCACCCGCAGCCCCTCCCTGACGGACAGCACCCTCCTGACGGGCAGAGAAACCCCGACGCGCAGTCCCCCGCGGGCGGCGTCACCTCCTCCGCCAATGACATGGCGTTGTGGCTTCGCCTGCAACTGGGGGACCTGGGATTGGGCTTCGACGCGGAGTTCTTCCGCTGGCTGTGCCTGACCCACCGGCCCTACGCCCCTGGCATCATCTACAAGCCCGAGGCGTCGCACGAGCCGCACGCGAGTGGCTATGGCCTGAGCTGGAATGTCACGGACATGGAAGGCCAGCCCATCAAATACAGCCACTCCGGTGCCTTCGGGCTCGGCGCGGCCACCAGCGTCGAGCTCTGGCCGGAGGACCGGCTTGGCATCGTCGTGTTGACCAATGGTGAGCCGGTCGGAGTCGCTGAAGCCCTCTGTGAGGCCTTCTGGGCATTTGTCAGCGACGCCAGGCTGGAGGTCTCCGCGCTCCTGAAGTCAGACTTCGACAGCTTCGTGCATCCCGGACACAAGAGGACCTTCGTGGGGCGGTTCCAGGAGGCGATGCATCAGGAGCTGCATCCGCCCGCCCGCGCCAGCGACACGGCCAATCCGGCCCGGATCGTCTCCGACAAATACGGCCTCCTGGGCAGCTACCAGAGTCCCTTCTACGGCACGATCGAGTTTCACGTGGAGAAGGACCGGATGTTCATGCTGCAGGGTCCGGGTCATCAGCGCTTCGACGTGACCGCGACGCACACGAACGATGTGTTTGTCTACGACTCTCATGGCGAGAACGGAACGGCCAACAACCGGATCGCCTTCAACCCCGCGACGCCGAATCAGGTGACGGTCTGGAACCTGTTCGTTGCAACGCCCCTCACGCTCAAGTCCGAAGGCAACACCTCGTGCCCGGTGTCTGGGGAGATCCGGGCCTGGAGGGTCCATGCTTCGAAGCCCGGCCAGGTGCGCCTGACCGTCGCCCGCAAGGGCGTGGATGGGCTGCGTCAGAGCCCGCTCATGACCGTGGCCGTGGGTGACAACCGCTTCGTCGGAGCGGACCTCCCGGTGCTCGAAGGCGACATGCTCGGGTTCTCGGTCGACGACCGGGAGTACTGGCAGCACTCCACGGACGACTACGCGGTTGAAGCCGACATCGACCGCGAAGGAACCTTCACGCGGGTGCCATGATTCACCAGGGCAAGATTCTCCAGGTGCGCGGGGCTCGGAGGCTACCCCCCGCCCCCCTGACCGCGGTGGAGCGCGTGCGGAGCGATGTTTCCCTCCGCGTCAGGGCGAGGGCATCAGGCCCGCGCCACGCTTCACCAGCACGGCGCGGGAGTAGGCCATCAGGAAACCCAGCCGCATGGCATTGCGCTCGGTCGGGATGCCGGGCCCGGACATGATGGCGGCCAGGTCACTGCCCCGCTCCAGACCCCGCGCCAGCCGGGCGGAGATCAGCGCCTGCTGGATGCCCTTGCGGCGGTACGCGGGCAACACCGACGTGCCGAACAGGGACGTGAGCCCCTCGCTTGTCTCACAGCCACCCGCCCCGACCGGGACCCCGTCGAGCCACGCCACGAATGAGTCCGTCGTGGGGTTGCGAGCGCCCCTGGCCCCCAGCTCGAGGAACATCTCCGACTGGACCTCGCCCTCGGGGACGAAGCCGCTGCCGGAGACCTGGGCGAACAGGCGCACCGCCGCATCGTCGGACGGGTCGATCCGCTCGATCCGCAGCCCTGGAGGAGCGCCTCGGGACGGTCGTCCCAGGTCTTCGCCCGCGACCAACGGCCGGTACAGCACCGTCTCGAACTCGCTCAGCACGAAGCCCCGCTCCGCCAATCCCCGGAGCAGGGGCACCGGCGCGAACGGACTCAGCTCCGCCTTCGGCTCGACCCCGCGCGACGAGAAGAAGTCCACCAGCGCGTCCAGCTCCGCCCCGGTGACCTCCTGGTCGTAGCCATACCCGCAGGACTTGTTCACGTAGGAGCCCACGCCCCCGAACACCATCCACCCGTCGGCGAGCGGCGCGGACTCCGTCGCCAGCGCCACCACGGCCTGCGCCTGCTTGCGTTCGAACCGCCGCGCGATCTCCACCAGGTTCACATCGCTCATGCAGCCATCTACACCCAAGGCGAGGGATGTGGGGAGGGGCTGCGCCAAGAAGGACAGCCGTCCCGAGTGGACGCCCGACGACGGCGCGGCGGACCTTCTTTCTGGAGTGGGCGCGTTCGAGCGCGGGCACGCCAGCCGATATGCTCGACGCCCCATGAGCCCATCTCCCCTCCAGGATGAACCCGAAGCCCGTCCGGCCGAGCCTCGTGAGGGCTACGCGCGACAAGTGGGCCTCTTCTCGGGGGTGATGCTCGTCATTGGCGGCATCATCGGTTCGGGCATCTTCCTCAACCCGGCCATCGTCGCGCAGCGCGTGCACACGCCGGAGCTCACCCTGGGCGTGTGGTTGCTCGGCGGAGGGGTGGCGCTCATTGGAGCCTTCATCTACGGGGAGCTGGGACAGCGCAGCCCCAAGGCGGGTGGCAGCTACGTCTACCTGCGCGATGCCTTCGGCCCGCTGCCCGCGTTCCTCAATGCGTGGGGCTTGATGCTCATGATCGCCACCGGGGCCATCGCCGCGGTGGCTGTCACCTTCGCCAACTACACCCTCGCGCTCACCGGCTGGGGGCCCGCCTTCCAATTTCCCCTCGCCGTCGGCGCCATCCTCCTGCTCTCCGGGGTGAACTACTTCGGCGTGCGGCCCGGGGCGCTCACGCAGAATGTGTTCACGGTGCTCAAGCTGCTGGCACTCGCGGTGCTCGTGGGCACGGGCCTCCTGCTCGAAAGTCCCCAGCCCGCGGCGATGGAGGTCGTCGTCGCGCCCCAGGCCCCGGACTCCCTCGTGCTCGCGTTGGGGGCGGCGCTCGTCCCGGTGCTGTTCAGCTACGGCGGGTGGCAGCAGACGAACTTCGTGGCCGAGGAGATGGTGGACCCCGAGCGCAACCTGCCGCGCGCCCTGCTGCTCGGCGTCATCGGAGTGGTGACGGTGTATCTGCTCGCGAACCTCACCTACCTGCGCACGCTGGGCGCGGCGGGGCTCGCGGCGAGCAGTGCCCCGGCGGCGGACGCGCTCGGCCAGTTGCTCGGACCCGCGGGCCGCACGTTCATCATCGCTGGCGTCGCCCTCTCCACCTTCGGATTCCTCAACCTCGTCATCCTCGTCTCGCCGCGCGTCTACCAGGCCATGGCCGCGGATGGACTGTTCTTCCCCTGGATGGCCCGGCTGCACCCGCGCTACCGCACGCCCTCCAATGCCATCCTCTTCCAGGCGGGTTGGGCCATCCTGCTCACGGGCACGGGCACGTACGGCGAACTGCTCGACTACGTCGTCTTCGCCGACTGGCTGGTCTTCGGCGCCACCGCCGCGACGCTGTTCGTCTACCGCGCGCGCGAACGGCAGGGGCTGGTGCCTCGCGCCGCGTACCGGGTGCCTGGATATCCCTTCACACCGCTGCTCTTCATCGCGGCCGCGCTGTACGTCCTGCTCGGCTCGACGGCCTCCAACCCGCTCAACGCGCTCAAGGGCGCGTTGCTGCTCGGAGCGGGAGTCCCCGTGTTCCTGTACTGGCGCCGACGCACGCGGCGGCCGGAGGCTTCGTCGGCTCTCGGCGCGCCGTGAACGGGAGACGGCTGAAACATGCTGTAGCAGGGTTGTTACAGAATCCTTGCAAGACGCCCATCGCCTTCTACTCGTCTTTTTCTCGACTTCTTGGTAATCGAGGCCGCGAAAAGGAGCCGTGAGAATGCGCATCCTGACCAAGCTCTCCGTCGCGGTGGTGTTGGGTCTGTTGCTCGGTGGCTGCGGGGCCACGGACCTGGGCGGAGAAGACGTCGCCCGTGGGCTCGAGCAGGACTTCGGTGGCCCGAGTGGCCTCATGGACTTCTTTGACAGTCACACGGAGGAGGAGATCCGGGAGGCGCTGACGCCCTACGGCGTCGGGTACGTCACCCACGGGGACGTCACCGCGGCTGTGATCAGCGACTGCCCGAAGTTCTTCCCGTCCGGTGACCGGAGCAAATGGCACAACTTCGACGGTGAGTACTACTTCATCGACAGCGTGGGCCGTCCGAGCCGGGCGTACAAGGATCTGCCGCGGATCACCGCCGCGCCGCGCATCGACTCCTGTCAGACGAACGTGGGCCAGTGGGGGGACGCGGAGAACTCCAGCAATGACTACGACGGAGGCCACCTCATCGGCTCACAGCTCGGGGGCTGGGGAGGGCGGGCGAACCTTGTGCCTCAGGATGCCAACTTCAACCGTGGCAACTGGGTGCAGCTCGAAAACAAGATGGCCAAATGTGGAAGCCTGCCGAGCGGCCGGTTGCGCTACGCCATCGGTGCGAACTATCCGAACTCCACCGCGCTCATCCCCAACACCCTGACGATGGAACTCACCAACCAGTCCACGGGGAGCGCGGTGTCCATGTCCTTCTCGAACGTGGACGGCGGCGGGTCGAACGGCACGAACGAGCGGACCCGTGGCGTGAACTGGCTGTCGAGCCAGGGGTGCAACTGAGGAAGGCCTCGGCGTGAACCCCAGGAAGAAAGCTCTCGCATGCGTTTGAAATCCGTGTTCACCGCCATGGTCCTGCTGTCCACGTCCGCGCTCGCGGACGAGAAGCTCAATCCCATCCAGAAGGAGGCCAAGGCTTCATTCGAGAAGTCGATCTCCAGCGCCCTGGATGCCGCCAACACCGCGTGTGGCACCCGGCTCAAGGTCAAGACCCGCTTCCATCTCTTCAATCCCGAGGAGTGGGAGGGCGCGAGCTACGCCGCGTCTTGCAGCGAGGTGCTCAAGGGCGTCGCGTCCCTGTGCGAGCGTCCCGCGTCCAAGAAGGCCATCGCCAGGAAGGTGACCGGCGTGGCGTGCCTGTTCCCTCCGCCTCCCCTCTTTCCAAAGGGAACCCAACCCGCATTGTTTGGCGCTCTGGATTGCGACCACCCCGCCAACAAGAAGGCCTGCGACAATGACTCCGCGCCGCGCCACATCAGGTTCTGGAAGGGCGTGCTCACGTACGACATGCGCAAGGATGACGCGAACATCGCGGACACCACCCGGGCCGTCCTCGAGGAGGCGATGAAGTAGGCGTGCCGCGGTGACATGTCCGTGCCCCCGCCCACCTGCCGTGGCCCCCGGCGGGACGGGACCGTGAGGGAGGGAACGCAAGGGGCGAAGCGCGTCGCGTGCGCAACAGTGGAAACGCCCCGGGGCGTTCAGGCGTATGCAGCGTGACGGGAGACCATCGCATCCGGGCCGTGTGCCGGTTAAGCCTGGGGATTCGACTCCCAGGGTGCGACCCTCCAGGACTCCATGCTCAGCTCGACCCTTCACGACACCGCCCCTTCGCCTTGCTTGAGCGCGGTGGGCCGCGCGCTTCCGCCGCACTACGCCAGCCAGGAGCAGCTCATCGCGGCGCTGCGCGACGTGTGGGCGACGAAACACTTCAACCTGGACCGCCTGGAGGACCTGCACCGCAACGTGCAGGTGGGTGGCCGGCACCTGGCGCTCCCGCTGGACGCGTACCCGGCGCTCGCGACCTTCCAGCAGCGCAATGACGCGTGGATCCGCGTGGCCACGGAGCTGTCCGAAACCGTGGCCCGCCAGGCACTGGAGCGCGCGGGCCTGACACCCAAGGACGTGGACCATGTCTTCTTCGTGACGGTGACGGGCATCGCCACCCCCAGCGTGGACGCGCGGCTGGTCAACCGGATGGGCCTTCGCGAGGATGTGAAGCGCACCCCCATCTTCGGTCTGGGCTGCGTGGCGGGCGCCGCGGGGCTGGCCCGTGCGTCCGACTACCTGCGCGCGTTCCCCAGGCAGACGGCGCTGCTCATCGCCACGGAGCTGTGCTCGCTGACGCTGCAGCGCGAGGACCTGTCCATCCCCAACATCATCGCCTCCGGCCTCTTCGGAGACGGCGCGGCGTGCGTGGTGCTGCGCGGCGCGGACGCTCCGGGCGCCACGGGGCCGCGCGTGGTGGGTTCGCGGTCCGTGTTCTATCCAGACACCGAACGGGTGATGGGCTGGGATGTGGTGGACACCGGATTCAAGGTGGTGCTGTCCGCCAAGGTGCCGCAGCTCGTGAAGGACCACATCCGGGGCAACGTGGATGGCTTCCTCGCGG
The DNA here is from genome assembly GCA_004173515.1 of Myxococcaceae bacterium. Taxonomy (GTDB): domain Bacteria; phylum Myxococcota; class Myxococcia; order Myxococcales; family Myxococcaceae; genus Corallococcus. The sequence continues at coordinate 14,226 of SECN01000088.1, forward strand.
AACATGGGCTGACCCGCAAGGACGTGCGCCACTGGGTGGCGCACACCGGGGGACCCAAGGTGCTGGAGGGCTTCGAGTCCGCGCTGGAGCTGGAGGCGGGCGCGCTGGAGCGCTCGTGGAAGTCGCTGCGTCAGGTGGGCAACCTGTCCAGCGCGTCGGTGCTCTTCGTGCTGGGCGAGACGCTGGAGGAGGCGGGCGCGAAGCCGGGGGACCTTGGCGTGGTGATGGCGATGGGACCGGGCTTCTGCGCGGAGATGGTCCTGGTGCGCTGGTGACGGGCTCCCAGGCGTTGTTCGCGGGCTTCATGGGGCTGCTCATCGCGGAGCGGCTGCTGGAGCTGGTGCTCTCCAAGCGCAACGCGGCGCGGGCCTTCGCGCGCGGCGGCGTGGAGACGGGGCAGGGGCACTACCGGTTCATGGTGGTGTTCCACACGCTGTTCCTGGTGGCGTGCGTGGCGGAGGTGTTCGGCCTGCACCGGCCCTTCTGGGACACGTGGAGCGTCGTAGCGCTGGTGGGCGCGGGGGTGGCGCAGGGCTTGAGGTACTGGGCCATCGGGACGCTGGGCGACCGGTGGAACTCGCGCATCATCGTGGTGCCGGGGCTGGCGCCGGTGACGGGCGGGCCGTACCGGTTCCTGCGGCATCCGAACTACGTGGCGGTGGTGCTGGAGCTGTTGTGCGTGCCGCTCATCCACGGAGCCTGGGTGACGGCGGTGGTCTTCACGGTGGGCAACGCGGCCCTGCTCTTCGTGCGCATCCGCGCGGAGGAGGCGGCGCTCGGCGCGATGTATTCCGAGGCGTTCGCCCACCGTCCCCGTTTCATTCCGGAGGTACGCCGTGGCTGACACCGTGACGGAGGTGATGGCGGAGATCCGCCGCATCGCCCGGGAGGAGTTGGAGTTCGAGGGCGTGGTGGAGCCCTCGCACGACCTGGTGCGCGACCTGCGACTGGACAGCCTGGGGCTGACGGTGCTGGCCGTGGGGCTGGAGAACCGCTTCCGGGTGATGCTGTCGGAAGAGGATGCCCAGGGTGTGCGCACGGTGGAGGACCTGTCGCGGCTGGTGGCCACGCGGGTCGCCGCGTCGCGGGTGGAAGTGGAGGCCCAGCCATGAAGGGGCCCGCGCTGCCGGCGTTGAAGCACGCCACGGTGAACGCGATGCTGAAGGCGACGTCGCACACGTCGCTGGGGCTCGTGTTCGTGGACGCCTCCGAGCGTGAGACCTCCCTGCCCTGGGCCCAGGTGTACCGGCGCGCGAAGCGGGCGGCGGCGGGACTCGCCCGGCTGGGCGTGGCGCCGGGGGACCGGGTGGCGCTGCTGCTGCCCACATCGCCCGCGTTCATGGACGCCTACTTCGGCACGTTGCTGGCGGGCGCGGTGCCGGTGCCGCTGTATCCGCCGGTGCGGCTGGGGCGCCTGGACGAGTACCACCGGACGACGTCGCGCATGCTCCAGGTGACGGGCGCGGTGGCGGTGCTCACGGACACGCGCGTGCGGCTGCTGCTGGGGCCCAGCGTGGAGGCCGCGCGGCCCCGGCTGGGGTGCCACACCGTGGACGCGGTGATGCACGGCGATGAGGACCTGGAGGTGGAGGTGGCGCCCGATGCGCTGGGGCTCATCCAGTTCTCGTCCGGCTCCACGGTGGCGCCCAAGCCGGTGGCGCTGACGCACGGGGCGCTCGTGGCGCAGGTGGCGGCGCTGGAGGCCGCGATGCCGGTGGCTCCGGGCGTGACGCCGGTGGGCGTGAGCTGGCTGCCGCTGTACCACGACATGGGACTCATCGGCTGCGTGCTCTCCGCGCTGTACTACCCGGGCAGCCTGGTGTTGATCCCGCCGGAGACGTTCCTGGTGAAGCCGGCGCTGTGGCTGCGCGCGCTGTCGCGGCACCGGGGCTTCGTGTCACCGGCGCCGAACTTCGCGTATGGGTTGTGTTTGAAGCGGGTGAAGGACGAGGAGCTTCAGGGCGTGGACCTGTCGGGCTGGCACCACGCGCTCAACGGCGCGGAGCCGGTGTCCGCGGACACGCTGCGCCGGTTCGCGGAGCGGTTCGAGAAGTGGGGCTTCTCCGCTCGGGCGCTGCGGCCGGTGTATGGCCTTTCCGAGGCCTCGCTGGCGGTGACGTTCCCCCCGGCGGGGCGCGGCCCGCGCGAGCTGGGCGTGGAGCCGAACGTGCTGGCGCGCGAGGGATTGGCGCGCGAAGGGACGCGGACGCTGGTGAGCGTGGGCTCGCCGGTCGCGGGCTTCGAGGTGCAGGTGCGCGGCGAGGATGGCGCGGAGCTGCCGGAGCGCAAGGTGGGCCGTGTGTTCGCGAAGGGGCCGTCGGTGATGCGCGGCTACTTCGACGATGCGGACGCGACAGGGCGTGCGCTGGGAGATGACGGCTGGTTGGACACGGGCGACCTGGGCTTCGGCGCGGACGGGGAGCTGTACCTGACGGGCCGGGCGAAGGACCTGGTCATCATCCGGGGCGCGAACCACGCGCCGCAGGCCTTCGAGGATCCGCTGTCCGCGGTGGAGGGTGTGCGCACGGGATGCGCGGTGGCGCTGGGCTTCACGCCCGAGGGCAGCGAGGACGAAGCGCTGTTGATCCTCGCGGAGCGCTCGGCGCCGGGCAACGAGCTGTCGGTGGAGGCGGACATCCGCTCCGCGGTGGTGGCGGCGACGGGCGTGCAGCCGCACACGGTGCGCATCCTGGAGCCGGGCACGTTGCCGCGCACGTCCAGCGGCAAGCTGCGCCGGGGCGAAGCGCTGCGGCGCTACCTGACGGGCGAGCTGACCGCGCCAAAGAAGATGGGCCCGGTGGGCATCGCGGTGGAGATGGCGAAGAGCGCGCTGGCGATGGTTCGCGCGGAGCATGACTCGTGACGGGGCAGGGCGGGTGAAACGCCACGACGTCGTGGTGGTGGGTGGAGGCCCGGCCGGGCTCGCGGTGGCCATCACCGCGGCCCGGCGCGGACTGGACACGGTGGTGTTGGAGCGGTCCTCCACGCCCGTGGACAAGGCCTGTGGCGAGGGCCTGATGCCCTCGGGGCTCGCGGCGTTGGAGCGGCTGGGGGCGCTTTCGCACCTGGACCGGCGCGAGAGTTCGCCGTTCGTCGGCATCCGCTACGTGCAGGAGGACGGCAGCACGGCGGAGGGCAGGCTGCCGGCGCCGGGAGGGCTGGGCGTGCGCAGGCTGGCGCTGTCCACGGCGCTCGCCGCACGGGCGCGCGAGGTGGGCGTGGACCTGCGGGAGTACTCGCAGGTCGTGGCGCACCAGCGCACGGACGAGGGTGTGCTGCTGGAGACGCCCACGGGCGTGGTGCAGGGACGGTTCCTGGTGGCGGCGGACGGACTGGCTTCGCCGCTGCGCCGCGCGGAGGGCCTGGACGTGGTGCGGGAAGGTCCCCGTCGCTTCGGCTTGCGACGCCACTTCCGCCGCGTGCCGTGGACCCCCTACGTGGAGGTGCACTTCTCCTCCGGTGTCGAGGCGTACGTGACGCCCGCCGGAGCGGAGCGCGTGGGCATCGCCTTCCTGTGGGAGGCCGGCACGGTGGCGGAGCGCGTCGGCTTTGATGCGTTGCTGGCGCGCTTCCCGAGGCTCGCGGAGAAGCTCGAGGGCGTGGAGCCGGACTCGCAGGTGCGCGGCGCGGGTCCGCTGGCGCGCGTGGCCCGGACGCGGGTGGCGGACCGCTTCGCGCTGGTGGGGGATGCCGCGGGCTACGTGGACGCGGTGACGGGCGAGGGCCTCACCCTGGCCTTCGCCTGCGCGGAGTCCCTGGGCGCGCTGCTTCCGGACGCCCTGGCGAAGGGCGCGGGCCGCGACACGCTGCTGCCCTACGAGCGCACCTTCCAGCGCGTGTTCCGCAAGTACTCCTGGACGACGCACGGCCTGCTGATGCTCGCGCGGCGTCCGCGCCTGCGCAGGCCCGTGGTGCGCCTGCTGGGCCACAGCCCCTGGCTCTTCGAGCGCATCCTCGCCGCCGTGGTGACGTGAGCCGGCCTCGTCGCCCCTCATCCCTCCGCGTCGGGAAGGGTCGGCTCCTCCCGGCGCCTGCCCGCGCGGATCCGCACCGCCCGCCCCTTGTCCGCCCGCCGCCCGCCGGGGACACTCGGGGGCATGGCACCTGGCCCCGCGGCTTCGCGTCCCTGGTTCGCGTTCTCCCTCGACCTGGCTCCGGCCGCGGCGAGCCGTCACCTGCACGGCCTGCCCCCCGTGCCCGACTTCCCCGAAGGCGAGCTCGTCGAGGCCCTGGACGTGGACGTCGTCTACGACATCCACGTGCCCAACTGGGGCGGCCGGGTCGCGCGCCTCGTGGACGCCCCCGGACACCAGATCATGGGACGGCTGCGCTCCGTGGACGCGGAGTCCTGGCCCGTCCTGGCCCGCCTGGAGACCGCGCTCGCCCTGGCCAACGAGGAGCGCCCGGTGCGCGTTCGCACCGCATCCGGTGACGTGGTGGAGGCCCTCGCCTTCACCCCCGCCGCCCGGAACATCACCACCCAGGGACCCGTCAGCGAGGCCTTCCTGATCACCCTCGCCGTCGCCGCCGAGCGCGCCCGCCTGCCCGCCGCCGTCGTCGAAAAGCTCCAGGCCGAAGCCCGCATCGTCCACGCCGTCCAGCACGCCCGACCCGACGGCCACCGCCCGCAGGCGCCCAACAAGTCCGGCATAAAGTGACAGCCGGGTTGATCCTGACCGAAAAAAGCCCCGCCCCTTGAGAAAAAGGGAGGTGCGACGCAACCGGGTGCCGCGTCGCGCCGACGATGGGTGGAGGGCCCCCTCGGGGAGAAGCTGGAAGCGCTCCGCGACCAAGGAAGTGGCCATCTCCGACCTCCAGCAGAAGTTCGGCTGGACGGATGAGAGCTGGCAGGGCCGGCTGCTGAAGGC
>SECN01000521.1 GCA_004173515.1 Myxococcaceae bacterium
GGCTGGGGCACATGGCGGTGAAGATCGCGCACGCGATGGGCGCCGAGGTCACCGTCCTGTCGCAGTCGCTCAGCAAGAAGAACGACGGCCTGCGGCTGGGCGCGGACCACTACCACGCCACGAAGGATCCGGAGACGTTCCAGAAGCTCGCCGGCACGTTCGACCTCATCGTCAACACGGTGAGCGCGAAGATCGACGTGGACGCCTATTTGTCCCTGCTGGCCCTGGACGGGGCCCTGGTCAACGTGGGCGCCCCACCGGAGCCGCTCTCCGTCAACGTGTTCTCCCTCATCATGACCCGCCGCTCGTTCGCGGGGTCGCTGATCGGCGGCATCCGCCAGACGCAGGAGATGCTGGATTTCTGCGCCCAGCACGGCCTGGGCGCGGACATCGAGGTCATCCCGGCGGAGAAGATCAACGACGCCTACGAGCGCGTGCTCGCCTCCGACGTCCGCTACCGGTTCGTGATCGACATCTCGACCTTGAAGTAGCGCCTGGGGGTGGGTGCTCTGGTGTGACTCAGGGCCTGCGCGTCGCCGGGTACAGACTCGATGCGATGTCCGTGAAGAGAGCATTCGCGCAATCGGGTGACGCGCAGGACCACTTGAGGTTCTTCCAGAGGCTTGCCGCGCTTCACGGCGGACGGAGCACGTCACAGCGAGCGGAGGCCCCCCGCGCCAGGTCCTCCGCGACGGAGCGCAGCAGGGTTCCGGTGAGCGCGGAGCGGTCTTCAGTCGCTGTTTCCGCCGCAGTGTCCTGCGTGAACCAGGCCGCCACGCGCCCGAGGCTCGCGGCGGTCACCACCTGCAACCGCACCTCCAGTTGCACGACGAAGCGGTCGCCCGGCTCCGGGCGCTCCTCCAGCGTCCAGGCCACGCGCTCCAGTTCCAGCGTGGCCACCCCGTCCGGCAGGGGCCTTCCGTCCAACAGGTAGCCCGTGCGCGTGAAGGCCAGCACCTGGGTGACCTGCGTGCTGTCCACCCGCGCGTCGAACCAGAGGGCGCGGCGGCGGAAGAGGGTCATCCGCACCTCCAGCTTCCCCGCCATACCCAACCGCACCAACCGATCCAACTCGGGCGACACGAAGGCGCGCGCCTCCGGCCGCACCACCACGCGGCGCCCGGAGAGCGTCGCGTTGCAGGTGGCCCGGGCCTCGTCCGCCCGGGCCGGGGACGCCAGCAGCCCCACCGACGCCGTGAGCGCCACCTGGAGCCGCCACCGTCCTCCTGTGCCGTGCCTTGCCATGCGTCAGAAGGTCCGGAAGAAGAGCAGGCGCGCCTCGGGCGTGGCCCGGGCCTTCTCGTCCGTCCGCCAGGCCACTTCCATGCGCACCGCGTCGCTGAAGTGGAAGCTGGCGCCCAGCCCGAGCCGTGGATCCGTCCAACCGGCCGCGTCGTGCACCGAGCCCAGGTCCGCGAAGAGACCGAAGGCCCTCCAGCGGTACTCCACGCTGCCGAGCACCGAGGCATCGCCCCCACGGAAGTCCTTGAAGCCGAAGCCGCGCAGCGCGCTCCAACCGCCCAGCGCTTCCTGCTTCTGAAGGGGCAGGTCCTCGCCCCCCGCGACGCGCAGGCGCACGCTCAGCCACGAGTGCCACGTAACGGGCAGGTCCAGCACCGCGTCCCCCAGCAGCTTCCAGAAGCGCTCATCCACGCCCACCTGCTGCCCCACCTCCAGCGTGACGAGCGCGCGCAGCGCGGGCTCCCGCGTCCGGTCCCCTTCGCGCGGGAAGAGCGACGTCTCCGGCGTCCGGAAGAGCGAGCCCACCGTCGACCCCGACTTCGCCTTGCTGTCGTACTCCGCACGCAACACGACCGAGTGGAGACGCCCTTCATTCACCGGCGCGTTGGGGAAGGCCGGCGAGTCCCGGCGGAAGAGGATCAGCGGCGGCGTGAAGGCCTGGAGGGATTCGTACGTGTCGCCGTGGAACTCCACGCCCGCGAGCCACGAACGCGCCCAACGCCAGGTGGCGAACGCCGCGAAGCCCTTGCGGCGGAAGTAATCCCTGTCAGGCCTGTTGATCAGGAACGAATAGACATAGGAGTCGATGTCACCCAACCGCCAGCGGTCGGCCGTGTCGGTGAAGTCGTGGACCTGCGCTCCCGCCTCCGCGAGCGCCAGCGCGGGCACGTTCAGCTTCGCGCCTCCCAGCAGGCTCACGCGGCGCTGACGCCGCGTCCCCTCCGGATCGTCCGGCAACCGCTGGCCTCCCAACCGCAACGGGATGAAGAAGGCCGCGTCCAGCGTCGCATGCACCCGGTCCTTCGGATCCCAGAAGACCAGCTCGGCCGCGAGCCCCGGTGCGAACCCCGTCACCTGCGTGTGCACGGGCAGCAGCTCCACCGACAGCTCCGGACGGCGCGGACGCACATGCACCACCAGCCGCCGTCCCTCCAGCGTGATGCCCTCCTCCCGCCCGTGCCACGAGAACAGGCCCCGCCAATCGGACCCGGACTCCTTGTCCTCGCGGCGAGGGGACTCGCGCCGCTCCTGCTCCTCGGTGCGGTAACGCCGCGTGCCCTGGGCCTCGCGCTCCTCGACAACCCGCACGATCCGGCGGTCCTCGCGCAGCCCTTCGCCCTCCGCCGTCCGGAGGAACCGCAGCCTCGACTCCATGCGCTCCACCGCACGGCGGGCGTCGCTGCGAAGAAAGACATCACCCGGCGACAGGCCCAGCGCCTCACGCACCCGCGCCGCCATCTCCGGCTCCACGCCCGGCACGTCCACGGCCTCCAGCCGACCCTCGTCCACCGACACCGTCAGACGGCCCTCGGGGGACAGCGTGGCGGACAGCGTCGCCAGCAGATAGCCGTCATCGTCCCGCAGATCCTTCAGCGCGCGCTCCAGCGCGGCGTCCAGCCCGCCCAGGACGATGCCGGGACGGAACTGCTTCTGTTCCAGGCGCGCGAACCACTCGCGGGGCGGATGCAACGGCGGGCACTGATTGGCGACGGACAGCGTCGCGCTGCGGCCCTGGATCCGCACCGTGGCGACGAACCCAGCGTGTCCCCGATCGTCGTCATCGTCATCGTCGTCGTCCTCGAAGGATCCGGAGGGCTGAGGGAACAGGGCCTCCAGCCACTCCCTGGGAGAGACGTCCTGGAGCCCCTGGAGCTCCACCGACGTGACCGTGGGGTGTTCCTCCAGCGTCACCTCCAGCAGCGCGGATCCCTGCTCGCGGATGCGCAGGCGGGGATCCACGTGAGCGAAGAGGCCCGTGCGCGCAAGCCTGCGCAGCAGCGTCTGCACCACGTCTGGCGACAACGGACGCGTGTCCCCGGCGACGGGGGCGTCCACGAGCGAGCGCACCTGCGCGTCCGTCAGATGCTGGAGCCCCACGAGTTCGAGGCCTGTCGGAGACACGCCCTTGCCGTCGACGTCCAGCCGCAGCGGCGAGAGGACCGAGGCCTCGTCACCATCGAAGGCATCGGGGCACGACGCATGCGCTGATCCACCCTCCCCGTCCGAAGCCTCGCGGACCGGAGCGTCGTCATCCGGAGCATCCTCGTCTCCGGCCCGCGCTCGTGTCCCCTCCCCGGAGGGAGCCACGAGCGCGCCGGCATCAGGAGGGAACGTGCCGGCATCCCCCGCGGGTTGCGCGAAGGCTGCGAGCGAGACGAAGCAGAGGCAGAGCACGATGCGGTTCATGTGGAGGGGCAGGAGCATGCGCCGTTCCAGGGGGACGGCCCCGGCAAGTCCCCGGAAGGACAAGGAACGGCCGTGCGCTTCGATGTCATGGACACATCCGGATGTCACCCCGGGGATGTGCCCGTGACATCGCCCCGCGTCCCTCGGGCGTGTCACGGAGCGACAGGGAGACCCAGGGCCTTGATGCGTCGGTAGAGGTTGCCCCGGTCCACCTGGAGCAGGCGCGCGGCCCCGGCGATGCTCTCACCTTCCCGGAGCGCGGCGCGGATCAGCTCCCGCTCGAAGTCCTCCACGTGCTCGCGGTAGCTCTTGTCACCCAGCGTGGCACGGGGCGCGGCCGGAGTTCCCGCCGGTGCCGCCACCGCGTCCGGCCGAAGCTCCAGCGGGCCCTCACCCCGCAGCAGGTTCAGCCGCTCCAGGACGTTGCGCAGCTCGCGGACGTTGCCCGGCCAGGGGTAGGCGCGCAGCGCGGCCTCGGCGCCGGGGGCCAGCACCAGCGGCGTCCGGGGGCCGGCGAACTCCGCGGCGAAGACGCGGGCCAGGGGCAGCAGATCCTCGGGGCGCTCGCGCAGCGGCGGGACGTGCAGCGGCAGCACGTTGAGGCGGAAGAAGAGGTCCTGTCGGAAGCGTCCCTCCTTCACCGCGCGGGTCAGGTCCTGATGCGTGGCCGCGAGGATGCGCACGTCCACCGTCACTGGCAGCGTGCCCCCCAGGCGCTCCACCTGACGGGTCTCCAGGACGCGCAGCAGCTTCGCCTGGAGCTCCAGCGGCATGTCGCCCAGCTCATCCAGCAGCAGCGTGCCGCCCTGCGCCTGCTCCACCCTGCCCGTGCGCCGGGCCACCGCGCCGGAGAAGGCGCCGCGCTCGTGCCCGAACAGCTCGCTCTCCAGCAGCGTCGCGGGGATGGCCGCGCAGTTGACCGCCACCAGCCGGCCCTTGCGCCC
>SECN01000089.1 GCA_004173515.1 Myxococcaceae bacterium
TTCGACCCCGCCGCCGCCGCGCAGCCGGGCTCCGGCATCTTCGGCCTCCCCCACTCCCCCGACGAGGCGCACGTCGTCGTCATCCCCGTGCCCTTCGAGGCCACCACCAGCTACGGCGGGGGCACGTCCGACGGGCCCGCCGCCCTGCTGGACGCCAGCCGCCAGGTGGACCTGTTCGACGTGGAGACCGGCCGGCCCTACGAGCGCGGCATCGCCATGCTGGAGGCCCCCGCCGAACTCCACGACTGGAACACCCAGGCCAAGGCTCGCGCCCAGGTCGTCATCGAGGCCGGTGGCATCGAGGACGGCACGCCGGAGCTCCTCGCCGCCGCGCGCGACGTCAACGTCTTCAGCGAGAAGCTCAACGACCACGTCTACCGCACCGCGAAGCACTGGCTTTCGCAGGGCAAGTGCGTGGCCGCCGTGGGCGGTGACCACGCCATCTCCTTCGGCATCATCCAGGCCCACGCGGAGAAGTACCCCGGCATGGGCGTGCTCCACCTGGACGCGCACGCCGACCTGCGCGTCGCCTACGAGGGCTTCACCTGGTCGCACGCGTCCATCTTCTACAACGTCGCGGAGCGCATCCCCGGCGTGAAGACGCTCGTCCAGGTCGGCCTGCGCGACATGAGCGAGAACGAGCACCGCTACATCGAGAACTCCGGCGGGCGCATCCAGGCGTTCTTCGACGCCACCCTCCAGAACAACCGCTTCGACGGCCTGCCCTGGAACCAGCAGGTGAAGCAGATCGTCGACAAGCTGCCGCAGCAGGTCTACCTGTCGTTCGACATCGACGGGTTGGACCCCGTGCTGTGCCCGCACACCGGCACGCCCGTGCCCGGCGGCCTGTCCTTCCCGGAGGCCACCGCGCTCGTCGCGGGCGTCGTGCGTTCGGGCCGCACCATCGTCGGCTTCGACCTGACGGAGGTGGCCCCCGACCCCGAGGGCAGCGAGTGGGACGCCAACGTGGGCGCCCGCCTGCTCTACAAGATGATCGGCTGGATGCTGAAGTCGCAGAAGGCCTGAAGCCTCAGGCCCCCCGCGGCAGGGACACACTGAACGTCGCGCCCCGGCCGGGAATCGACTCGGCCGACAGCGCGCCTCCGTGCAGCTTCGCCAGCTCCGAGGCCACGTAGAGCCCCAGCGCCTCCCCCCGGGCCGGTCCGTCCGGGAAGGGCTGGAACAGCCGGGGCAGCTCCGCTTCGGGGATGCCCGGCCCCGGGTCGCTCACCCGCACCAGCACCCGCTCGTCGGAGACCCGCAGCTCCACGCGCGCCCCACCCTGCCGGGCCGCGTTGGACAACAGCACGTCGAACACCTGCCCCAGCCGGTCGACATCGAAGCGCAGCGCCACCGGCTCCGGGGGCACCGACAGCTCCACCGGCACCCCGGGCCCCCGCGTGCGACAGCGCGCCACCGACGCCTCCAGGTGCGAGCGCAGCTCCCCCTCCACCGGGTGCAACGTCAGGCTGCCCGCGCTCAGGCTCGCCGCGTCCTGGAGGTACTGGCCCATCCGCTCCAGTGACTGGAGCTGCGCCCCCAGCGCCGCCACCGCGTCCTGCTTCGGGGGCGACAGACCCTCCAGCTTGAGGAGCTGCTCGCGCGCGACCTCCAGCGGGCCCTGGAGCGTGCGCGCCACCCACTGGCCCAGCGCCTCCACCGGCGTCGCGGCCTCGCGGGAGGGCCCCGGGGCGTTCTCCAGCACGCGGCGGATCAGCGCTTCGAAGTCGTTGATCTCGAAGGGCTTGTTGAGAAAGGCGGTCGAGTCCGGCGAGCCGTGCTGGAGCACCGCGCTCAACAGGATGATGGGCACCTCGCGCAGGCCGGGCTCCTGCCTCAGCCGGCTGCACAGCTCCATGCCGCTCATGCGCGGCATCATGTGGTCCGTCACCACGAGCTGCGGTCTGCGCAGGCGCGCCAACGTCAGCGCCTCCTCGCCATCCCGCGCGCGCACGACGTCGTGCCCCAGGTCCTCCACCACCTGGCTCAGCACCTCCAGCACCGCCGGTTCGTCATCCGCGACCAGGACGAGACTCATGTGAACGGACTCCCTACGCCCCCGCGGGCTCCAAGAAACACGCCGCGCCGGGACGCAGGGTCAGGCACCCCTCCCACCCCCTGCCGCGCAATCAGACGGAGGCCGGGACGTTCTGCCTGAAAGTGCGTTCGCTCACGGTTGCGCCTTCAGTCTCCTGGTCTATGAAGAGCCGGACGCCGCATCCAGACACCCCGGGAATGGCTGGGGCCTTCCCGACATTCAGACTGTCTTCCAAGAGACGATTCCAGGCGGCGCACGGAGGAAGGGCATGAGGGCAGGACATATCCGGTGGGGGCTGTTGCTGGTGGGATTCCTCCTGGCACTCCCCGCGCACGCGGACCCGTCGCGGCGGCGCAGCGACGTGGTGGAGGTCGTGCAGAAGGTCTCCCCGGCGGTCGTCTACATCGGCACCGAACAGGAGGTGGAGTCGCGCTTCCGGGGCCGCGCCCGCTCGCCGCTGGAGGAGTTCTTCGGCCAGGGCCTGGCGGAGCCGGAGACGCGCCAGCGCATCCAGGGTCTGGGCAGCGGCGCCATCATCGACCCGTCCGGCATCATCGTCACCAACGACCACGTCATCCGGGGCGCGTCCGCCATCCACGTGGTGCTCGCGGACGGGCGCACCTTCGACGCGGAGGTGGTGGGCAGCGACGCCAACAACGACCTGGCCGTGCTCAAGGTGAACGCGAAGCAGCCCCTGCCCACCGCGAAACTGGGCACCAGCTCCGACCTGATGATTGGCGAGACGGTGGTGGCCATTGGCAGCCCGTTCGGCCTGAGCAAGACGGTGACCGCGGGCGTGGTGTCCGCCACCGGCCGGACCTTCCGCGCGGACGACCGCGTCTACAACGACTTCCTCCAGACGGACGCGGCCATCAACCCGGGCAACTCCGGCGGGCCGCTGCTCAACGTGGACGGGGAGATCATCGGCATCAACACCGCCATCTACGCGAACGGTCAGGGCATCGGCTTCGCCATCCCCGCGGACAAGGTGCGGCGCATCGTGGAGGAGCTCACCGGCCTCGCAGGCGGGTGTCCAACGCGGCGACGTGGTGGCCGAACTGGGCGGCTCACGCATCCAGGACGCCGAGGATTTCGACTCGCGCGTGCGCGGTTATCCGGCCCGCTCGGTCTTCCCCCTGGTGCTCTTCCGAGCAGGCGCGAACCGCACGGTGCAGGTCACGCCAATTGAATTTCCAGCCCGCCTGCTTGAAAACCTGGCGTGGGAGCGACTGGGACTCCGCGTGAAGGAGAATAAAAACGGGATGGGGATTTCAGCGGTGCGTCCAGGCTCCGCTGCGTCGGAGATTGGCCTGGAGCCGGGGGATGTGCTGCTCCGGGTGAACAACCAGCCGGTGCCCACGGCTGACACTTTCCGTGAAGGCCTGCTCACGGCGCGACGGGGACGTAGCGTGTTGTTGCTCGTGCGTCGCGGGCGCTACGCGTACCACCTGACGCTGCCGTTCGAAGGCCAGAGGCTGTAGTCGTTACGCGGGGATTCCAGGATCGGCGGGAAGGGCACTAGCATGCCGTTCCCATGAGTTCGCCTCGCTACCAATCACTCGGTCCCCTCCTCGCCGGTGAGGGCTCGCGAGCCTTCCTCGGACTGGCGCTGGAGGATGGCGCCACGCCCCGCCCCGTGGTGCTCATCTGGGCACCGCCGGACATCGCCCAGAACCCGGAGCTGGTGGCGCGACTGGAGCGCGAGACGAACCGCGCCCTCGTCTTCGAGCACCCGAACATCCTGCGCGTGCACGGCCTGGAGAAGCTGGATGGCGGCCTGGCGCGCGTCACCGAGTTCGCCGACGGCGAGCCGCTGCGCCGCGTGCTGGAAGTCCACCCGCGCATGTCGCCCGCGTTCGCGGCGCTCGTGGTGGCGGATGCGGCGATGGGCCTGCACTACGCGCACGTCGCGGGCAACGACGACGGCTCGCCGCTGGTGCACGGAGACATCCGGCCCGAGACGCTGATGGTGTCGTTCACCGGCTTCACCAAGGTGACGGGCTACGGCGCGCTGTCGGTGGCGCCCCGCGAGCGCGGCGGCAAGCGCGTGAAGAACCGCCGTGCGTACACGTCCCCGGAGCAGCTGCTGGGCGGACGCGAAGCCGTCAACGTGCAGTCGGACGTGTTCCTGCTGGGGCTCACGCTGCACGAGTGCCTCACGGGAAAGATGCCCTTCAAGGAGTCGGCGGATCCGGACAAGGCGGTGCTCAACCGCGCGCTGCCGCCGATGCCGCCCGACGTGCCGCTCAAGCTGGACGCCGTCGTGCGCCGCGCGACGACCAAGCGCGCGCTGGAGCGCTACCCTTCCGCGCTCGCGTTCCGTGAAGCGGTGGTGGATGCCATTGGCAAGCTGCCGACGCATGAGTCCTTCGCGGAGCACCTGGCGAAGCTCTTCCCGCCGGAGAGCGATGCGCGAGCCGCGCGGCGCAAGACGATTGAGCTGGGCATCGCGGACGCGCTCGCGAAGGCCGGCATGCCGGCGCCGCAGATCGCGGAGGTGCTGGCGAAGGGCGCGGGGCTCGCGGAGCCCGTGAAGAATCTGGTGCCGGAGGTGAACTCGGCGCCGGCACCCACGGTCGCGGCGAGTGCCGCGGCTTCCGGTGCGCAGGCGACGGGTGCGGCGACCGCGACCGCGTCGTCCGCGGCTTCGGCCTCCGCGTCACCGGGACCGGCTTCGCAGGCAGCGGCACAAACCACCGCGACCGCGAAGGGTACTGCTGGCACCCAGGGCACTGCTTCCAGCGGGCAGGGCGCTACTGCCACCCAGGGCGCTGCCGCCGCGCAGAGCACGAACGTGAGCGCCCAGGGCGCCGCATCCGCTCAGGGCACGGGCGCGCAGGCCTCCACGCAGGCTCAGGGCTCGAAACCGGCGCACGGTGCGACGCCCCAGCCGTCAACGTCCTCACAGAGCGCGGCGTCCAGCACGGACGCGCGTCCCGCGGGCCCCATCTTCGGCGGTGCGGCGAGCCCCACGGCGCAGGTGGCCGCACCGGCGCAGAAGCCCTCCCGCTCGTGGATCCCCTATGTCGTCGGCGGACTGGCCCTGACGCTCGGCGCGAGCGCGGTGGTCATCCAGCGCCAGTTGCAGGGCACGATGACGGTGGAGACCTTCGACGCGGGTCTCCCCATCGTCGTGGCCGCGCCCTTCGACGCGGGTGTCGAGGAGGATGCGGGCGTGGATGCCGGCATCGTGGACGCAGGCCCCGTCATGGGCATGCTGGACCTCACGGTGGAGCCGCGCGTGGAGGTCACGCTCAACAGCACCACCACGCTGCTGGGCCGCACGCCGCTGTCGGTGCCCCTGCCCCCGGGCCGGCACCTGCTCACCTTCACCAACGGCGCGCTCGGCATCTCCGTGTCGCGCACCGTGACGGTGGCGGCCACCGGTCGCTCCGCGTTCCAGTTCTTCCTCAACAAGGCCTTCATCAACGTGCGCGGCCCCGCCGGCGCCAACGTCAGCATCGACGGGAAGCCCGCGGGCACCGTCCCCGTCGAGGAGCTGGACGTGTACGAGGGCTACCACCGCCTGCTCGTCACCGTGGGCCCGTCGCGCTGGCAGAAGACCTTCACCATCGAACCCGGCCAGCGCGTCAACTTCGACGTGAACTTCGAGGAGCCTCAAGAAGTCGAGGAGTAATCCGAAGCCCCAGCGCCATCTGAAGCCCAGCGCCCTCCACGGGGGCTGGGCTTTTTCTTTGCCCCAGTTCGTTCGGCGCCTGTGTTCGCATTGCCGCCTCCAAGGCGCGCACACGCTCGTCTTGACCCATGGCGCCCCCGCTTGATTGAAGGGGCCCGACCATGCGTCTCCGAGCCTGCGCCGCCATCCTGATCCTTCTCACGGCGTGTGCCACGCCAGCCCCCGCCACGCCCGCTTCGAAGGCACGAACTTCGAGACTGGCCAACCTCCAGAGAGCAGCGACGCTGCCGTGGAGGGACGAGGGGCGCTGCGTCGTCCGTGAAGCCTCACAGCCGTGGCCCGTGGTCGTGGAGCGGTGTTTCCAGGCGCTCGACACCCGCAGAATTCGCTTCCGCGATGCCCAGCGTCGCTGCCCCGTCGCCTCAGCGGACGTTGTTACCCTGGAGACGATGGTCGGCATCTGCCTGCTGACCCAGCCCGAAATCGCGGTGGGCGCGGTGCTCATCATCGGCGCGGTCGTGGTGGCCGTCGCCATCCAGGAACAGTTGGATGCGTATGAGTTCAGGTGGCCCTACCCAGAGGAAGAGGCCTCAAGAAAGGCACCCAAACCCTCGACTGAATCTCAGGCCACGGAGCAGCCCCTGGCATCCCGAAGGCCCTAACCGGAGGGTGGCTCTTCAGGGCAGGACTGGTTTCCTCCAAGCCCCCCGCCCGACTTCGAGCCCCGCGAGCACCGCCCCGAGTGCACACCCCAGCCCGTTCCACACCTGGGCGGCGATGCGCTGCACAACCAGTGTGCCGACGCGGTTCCGCAAAACGGGTTCCCCGGTTCGGATGTCCTCGTCAACGGGAAGCGGTTCGACTCACTCCAAATCCGCTCACGTGTGCTATGGGAAATCAAGACCGACAAATTCGAGACATACTCATCCGATCTACGAGACATCGTTCTCAGAAAGCAGGTCGTGGAGCTGCTCCGTGAGGCCCAGCTGGCCACGGACTGTGGCTATCAATTCACCGTTGGCGTCCGCAGCGCCGCGCATCAAGCGTCGCTGGCGCGCATGGCACCCACCCTGAGAATCGTCATCATGGATTGGTGTTGAGATGTCCAACAAACAAGATGCCATCGACATTTTTGCCTACGCACCCGCACTCAGGAGCAATGACAGGCGCCCTCTCGCCATCGTTCACGGAATGGAGCGTGCGCTCCCTGAGCTGCGACTGGGTTGGACCGTTTCGGATGAAGGGCAGCGCATCGCCCTGCCGGATCGCGATGCGTGGGTTCTTCAAGAAAGGATGGACGGAGGATTTCCGCTGCTCCGCAACGGCGATGATGGACAGCGCGTAACGCTGACCGCGTGGGAAAACCCCAGGGGTCTTGCTGCGGGGAGCCCGCCGCACCTCGAAGTGCACGCGGTGCTGCCAGAGAGCGTCGTCAGCGTCGCCTCGGCACCAGGGGTGCTGGAAGCCATCGCGGAGGGCTCGCGCGCTTTCTGGGGACACGCAACGCCGTTCAACGCGGGCGTCGATATCTCGCAACAGACGACCCACCCCTTGCGTAAGCCAGGAACTCCGCCACGCGGTCTGCCAGCGCTCAGGTTTCCAGAGCACATCCCCTCGCCAGAGGTTCCCCATCGGCTCGGCTGGCTGAACTATTGGTCGGCGGCCACCGCGCGGACCCTTGGGTTTCCGGCCCCTGTTGGCGACGCGGAACTGCTGTCGCAGGCACGACGGACCTTGACGGGGGGATGGGTCGTCCAGCTCACGGAGACGCCGCTCGACCTCGACGACCCCTCCCACCTCGAAGCACTCCTGCACGCCTACGCACGCTTCCCGGCGATTGGCGGACGCGCGGTCCCTTGAATGCGACTCCAGTGGGCCGGGAAGTCATCCCCGGCCCCCTGCCCTCCCATCACGACCGCATCAGTCCCAGCGGCTGTTCAGCTTCAGCGTCCACTCGCGCAGCTTGCCGTTGCCCACGCCGGACGGATTGACGACGTGCAGCGTCCAGCGCCCGTTGATGGTGCCGTCGCGCGGGATGCCACGCGTCACCGGGATGCGCTTGGGCGGCGTGCCCTCATTCGGCCCGTCCCACAGGAGCGCCGTCTCACCCCCCGGATCCTCCAGCGTCAGCACCAGCTTGGACGGGTTGTTGTGCGCCAGGTCCAGCTCCACCGTGATGTCCTCCGGCACCGTCGCCAGCCCCACCACCGACTGCCACGAGGCCTGCGGCGTCGTGTTGCCCTGCAACGTCAGGTCCGAGTACGCCGTGAACTCGCCTTCCATCCACGCGGGCCGGCACCAGCCCTCCGTCGCCCCGGACGCCAGGCCGTGGCACGTCAGCCCCGGCTGGCACGACACGAACAGCGAACAGGAGTCGCCATCCCCCGGCGTGGGCGCGTTGGTGATGCAGCGGCCGTAGGGGCTGGAGCCATCCCCCGGGATGCCGTTGCACGACAGGCCCGTCTGACACGTCGTCGGCCCCGTGCAGGGCTCACCCTCGGCCGCCTGCTGCGTCGCCGTCTTGAGGTTCTGCAGCGACGTGCCGTCCATGGCCGGCAGCCGGCCCAGCTTCAGGATGTGGAAGAACGGCCGCGCCGACACGATGGCGTTCGCCGCCGCCGCCGACACGCCATAGGTCGCCTGCAACGTGCCCGCGCCCTGCGCGTTCACCACGGCGAGCGCCCGGCGCGCCTCCGCCACGTTGAACGTCACGCCCTGGAACGTACCCACCCAGCCGTCCACCGGCAGCGCCACCCGGCCCGTGCCCCGCGCGTACGCCTCCAGCGCCGCGAGCGCCGCCGGCCCCACGTTGGGCACCGCGTCCACCTGCTCGATGGAGACGAAGCGCCGGTCATCCCCGGAGTGCAGGACGCCGTCCGGGCCCTCGCGCCAGTCCAGCAGGCTCTGCGCGGCCAGGAGGTTCAACGGCACCTCCGTGTCCAACACCGCCAGCGAGATGTTGTAGTCGTTGAGGAAGAGCACCACGCCGTTGCCGGCGGGCGTGCCCGTGGCCAGCTCCTGCCCCTGCGACGCCAGCTCAGGAGAGGGCCCGTCCGACACCGCGGCGGCGCCGCAGCTCAACAGGAGGGGAATGGAGGAAAACGACAGGAAACGTCGAAGTGTGGAGGTCATGGCCCCCATGTACTTCATGGAAGGGGGGCGTGTCGGTGACGTGTCAGGTCCCGCCCTGATACAAACCAATGACGCCGTGCACCTGGTCGGTGACGTGCTGGAGCGTGTCCGCCGCCGCGTGGGTGGCCTCCACCCGGGACACCGACGCCTCCATCATCGCGGTCAGGTCCGTGACGGCGGAGAAGATCTGCGACACGCCCGCCGACTGCTGGCTCACCGACGCTGAAATCTGGCGGACGGCGTCCGCGTTGCCCTGCACCAGCCCGGACAACCTGCGCAGCCGGTCCCCCGACTCCCGGATGGTGTCGATGCCCCGGCCCATCCGCTCCCCGCCCTGGCGCGTGAGGTCCACCACCCCCTGGATGCGCGAGCGCGTGTCCTCCAGCACCGTGCGCACCTGCTGCGTGGCCGCCACTGACTGCGACGAGAGGTTGCGGATCTCCCGCGCCACCACCGCGAAGCCCCGGCCCGCGTCCCCCACCCGGGCCGCCTCGATGGCCGCGTTGATGGCCAGCACGTTGGACTGGTCCGCCAGGTCCTGCACCGTCCGGGTGATGCCCCCGATCTTCTCCGTGTACGCCGCGAGCCCCTGGATGCGCTCGGAGATGTCCCCCACCTGCGCGCGGATCTCCGCCAGCCCGTCCACGCTCCGTCCAATGGCGTCCTCCACCGCCGCGCCCACGTCCCCCGCCTCCTCCGTCGAGCGCAGCACCCGGGCCGCCTGCTGCGAGGCCACGAGCGACGTCTGGCGGATCTGCTCCGCCGTCACCTGCGTCTCATTCAACGCGCGGGCCTGACGTGCCAGGTCCTCACGCTGCTGCTTCGTGGATTCGGTCAGCGTCCGCATGGAGTCTCGCAGCGCTTCCGCCGAGCCCACCAGCGGACGGACGACCCGCGCCTCCACCGCGTGCCGGGACAGCTCCAGTTGCGCCTCCCGCTCCGCCGACGCCCGGAGGTCGCGCTGGCCCTGCACGCAGGAGACGATGAGGAAGACGTCCTCGAACACCACCCAGGCCGCGTGCTCCATCCACCGCCAGGAGTCCTTCGCGTGCGCCCCGAAGATGGACTCCGGCCAGAACGCGCCGCGCAAGAAGTGGTCCGCCGCCACCACGCCGCTGAAGGTGAGCAGCACCCGCCAGTCCCGGTAGATGGCCAGCAGCGCCAGCGAGCCGAAGATGTGGAAGTGCGTCTCGATGCGGCCTCCCATCAGGTGGATGAGCAGCCCGGACATCAGGGCCTGTCCCACCGCGATGACGTGCCGCGTGGACGCCCGCCCGGAGCGCGTCAGCGCGAGCACCACCGGCAGCCCGCCAAAGAGCAGCCCCAGCCCCACCGCCGCCCAGACATGGAGATGGACCGCGCTCTCCAGCCCGGCCCACGCCCGGGGCGACAGGAACACCGCCGCCGCGAGCCCTCCCACCCACTGCAACACCATCAGGACGATGAAGGTCCGGTCGGTGCGCCGGCTCAAGGACAGACATTGTGCTTCTAAGAGCTGGCGCGCCCGCACGGCCACGTCGGCGTCGGACAGGTGGATTCTCATCACGGGGTCTCACCGGTCGGACGCGGGGGTGTTTCCAGGGCACAGCCAAAGACAGGCGCCACGGGGCTTCCGGGCGCTTGCGTGTCGACGAGCGCCCGGAGGGTCCGGTTGCCCTCGCTGTCGCCCTCGTGGCCCCGCGCGGGGGTGATGCCTCCGCTGAAGCGCTCTATGCCTTCAGGCGAGAACAGCACCACCTGGCCGGAGGTCCGAGCGCCCATGGCGCGCGCCGCCTGTCCGTCCACGTCGGCCACCACCTCCACGCCGGACAGGGCCTGGGCACGCGTCCACAGCTCCGAGCGCACGAAGTCCGGGGGCGCTTGCCTCGGAGCCCAGATGAACACGCGCGTGGCGAGCCTGCGACCCGCGTGGGCCGTGAGCTTGGCGAGCTCCGCGAGCGTCGCGCGCGAACACGGGCACTGGGGATGGAGGAAGACGAGCAGCGACCACGTCCCCGGACGACGCACGGGCGCGAGCGCTTCCGGCAGGCGGGAGGGGGGCGTGGCGGAGGGGCCCGCCGTGCTCGCGTGCGACCACAACAACCCCGAGCCCAGCGCCGACGCCAGCAGCCACAACGCCACCAACCACGGCAGGGCCACGCGACGCATCGCGCGGTGTTTCAGACCCTCGTCACGCGATACCCGGGCCGGGGTATCCAGGGGGCCATGGGCGACTGCCGGGGCGGCCATGCCCGGTCATGCTGGAGAGTTCCTGAAACATTGGCAATACGCATTCAAGCAGGCGAGCCCGGACACGGGAGCCAGGGAGAAATGCTCAAATTTGAGAAATCGTGAGCCCTGAGAAAACGCCAGCGTTCTTCCCGGAGAGCCAGGGCGTATGCCTTTGAATCCCTGTTATCACCGTTTCCAGAGACGGATTTCAGTGCCGGCTCGTCGCACCAGCAACGGACTCCGGGCACCGTCCACGGATTCGATGCGACCGGGAAGTGTTTCAGACATGACAACCTTCCAACCGCGTTCATCGAGCGCCGCGTGCACCTTCGCGCCGAAGCCCCCTCCGTAGGACGTGAGCAGGTGGGAGGCGCGCACGCGGTCCAGGAGGTCCTGTGCCGCGTCGTCGGACAGGTAGTAGAGGACCTCCGCGAGCAGCACCAGGTCGGCTTCCAGGGCCACGTCCTCCGCGGACGCCTCCACGATGCGCACGCGCCCATGGCCTCCCAGCCGCTCGCGCAGGCGGGCGACGAAGCGGGGCTCGGACTCCACCGCCTGGACGTTCGCGTGGGGAAAGAGCGACAGCAGGTGCTCGGTCATCATCCCCTCGCAGGCGCCCACGTCCACCACGCGCCGGGGCGAGGCGTGTCGCAGCGACTCCAGCACCCTGACGGTGAGGGCGAAGCGCTCGCCTTCGTAGGTGGACTGGGCGAAGCCCCACGGGTCCGCAAGTTCGGAGAAGATCTCCGGCTTGGTGAGCGACAGGGCGCGCACCATGTCCGTGGAGTGGACCTCGGTGAAGGCCTCGATGCCGGGACCGTCGCGCAGCGGATCCGTGCACGCGCCGCCCTGCGCTCCGTCGGGACGTTCCCGGTAGAGCGCGTTGAGCAGGCCGAGCTTGCGCTGGAAGGCCGCGTCGTCCAGCACCGTGCACTCCGTGGGGCGCGCACCCGTGGCCGGCACCCACAGCCGGTCGAAGACGCGGCTGACGAGGACCGCCACCTCGCGGTGCAGCGGCGCCTCCTCCTGCGGGCTGTGCGTGAAGACCCGCCGCGCACCCTGCTCGCGCTGCTCCCGGCACCAGGGGCCGATCTCCGACGGGGACAGGAGCAGGTGCGTGGAGCGCGCGCCCAGGGCCCTGCCCACCGCCTCCAGCTCCCGGCCGGCGCCCCCGTCCTCCGTCACCACCGCGAGGTCCGCGCCCCCGGCGACGGTGCTGAACAACCGGACCACGTCCTCGGGATGGGCCACCACGATGAGCGTCGCGGCCTTCTGGGTCTCCACCATGTCAGGCACTCCAGCCGGCTGCCGCTGCTTCGCGGGCCGGGAATCGGATGAGGGGAAGCAATTGCTCGCGGAGGATGGGTTCCCAGCGCATCCGCTCGGCCAGGGCGCGGCCCGACTCCAACAACAGACGTGTTTCCTTCGCATCGCGTGGGAGGCGGCACAGCACCGCCTCCGCCACGCGCCGCGCGGTTCGCAGCTCCTGCTCCCGCAGCACCGTGGCGGGCAGGGCCTTCCACGCCTCCACCGAGTGCGCGAGCCCCGCCTCCCGGGCGTCCGTCACGGGATCCGACACGACGAGGTTCGGGTGCGCGGACTCCGAAAGGCCCAGGGCCTCGCACTGCTCGCGCAGGGTGCGCCGTGCGCCGCTGGCCCCGGAGATGACGCAGATGGCGCCACAGCCCAGCGCCTCCAGTTGCGCCAGCCCGTACGATTCGTACAGGGATTGGCCCAACGACACATCCGTGGCGCGGTGCAGATCGTCCCGCGTGAAGTCCAGTCCCGCGGGCCACGTGGGCTGGTTCACCAGCGCGATGTGCACGCCCGTGGCCTTCGCGTTGAAGGCCTCCACCCGCGCCTTCACGTGGCGCAGGTTGTCGGACGGCTCCGCCTCGTTCCACTCGGTCACCATCACGAGCAGCGCGGGCCGTCGCTCCGCCGGCAGCACCTGCGCCAGGTGCTCGCACACGTCCACGTCGCGCCAGAGCCCCTTGCACACCTCGTCCCGGGAGATGTGCGTGAGCAGCAGGCGGAAGTCCTGGCCCCACTGCTTGCGTGCATGGCGCAGCACCCGCACGCGCGCGGCCTCCTTCACGGCCTCTTTCGTCTCAATCGCCCGGTGCCCGTGGGGCACCACCGTCACGGGATGCAGCGAATAGCGCGGGTCGAGGAAGCGCAGCTCGTCCGCGACGGAGGCGCTCACCGCGCCCACGCGTTCGCACAGGTGGCCGTTGCGGAGGATCTGGAAGTTGGGCCAGGCCCCCACGGGGTACACCGCATCCAACGTGCGGCCCTGCTCCAGCCCCAGGCGCTGCACGTTGTAGAAGCGTGCGTCGGACGCGCCCTGCCCCGCCTCGCCGTACTCCACGAGCACCCGGGGCGTGCGCACCTCGCCCGCGTAATAGACGGTGCGACACCAGTCCTGCCCGTCGAGCAGTGCCTTGTATGCGAGCGGCAGCGACAGGTGCTCCTGCGCCAGGATGACGGCCCCCGCGTCCGGGGAGCGCAGCCGCGCCACCGCGTCGAAGACGGGCTCCGCGAGGGTGATGGCCAGCATCGCGTCGTGGTCCAGCGGCGGCGCGTCCATCAGGCCGTGGTGCACCGCGCTCCGGAACAGGCGGTTCAGCCACGGCGCCGCGCCCAGCCTCGTTCCGAAGAGCCCGCGCCACACCCGCGACAGGGCCCGCCACGGAGCCGGGCGTCCGCCCCGACAGTCGAACGGGAGGTCCACCCCGAGCAACGTGTGCAGTCGCTGGAGGAACAGGGGCAGCGTGCCCAGCCGCACCCGGTAGCCCCGGAGCACGTCCGTGAGGTCCACCAGCAGCACTTCGACCGGACCGCCCGGAGCATCGCGCCGGCCGTAGACGAACGACACGTCGTGCCGCGCCTCCACCGGCTGGAACACGCGCGTCCATGCGTCCGGGTTGTGACGGCGCAGGCCGTTGTAGAGCACCTCGCCGTGCGCCTCCAGGTCGTGCGCGAGCGACTCCTCGGGCGCGTAGCTGCCCAGGCCACACGGGCGCACCGTGGGGCTCACCAGCAGCGTGCGGGCAAAGGCGTCGCGGTATTCGGGCGCCGCCAGCAGGTGCTCCAGCACCACGCCCATCCCGCCCAGCGTGCGCGTGGCTTCGTAGGACAGGTGCACCAGCAGCTCACCGCTCACGGGGCCACCGTCCAGACGCGCTCGCACAGCTTGCGGCCCGTGCCCAGCCTGCGCGCGTGCGCCTCCACCGCGGGCAGCGTCGCCGCTTCGAGCTGGCTTGCGTAGAAGGACAGCCCCCGCAGCTTCGCGGGCCACAGCTCCGTCAAATCCAGACACCGGGGCGTCAGCCCCAATGCCCACGCGTAGTCGACGATTTCATCATCCGGGTGGTGCGCGGAGTACGGCAGGTCCTCGTAGTAGACGATGCGCCCCCGGTCCCCGCGCAGCGCCCGCACCGCGTCGCGCACCAGCAGGTGGTCCACGTGGCTGGAGATGCCCAGCGGCACGTAGCAGACCGCGTCGTCGGACACGTGGGCCAGCACCTCCCCCAGCGCTTCGCGGACGCGCACCGCCAGCGCCGCCGTGGCCTCCTCCGGCTCCTGGGGACCTCCCGGGGGCGAGCGCAGGCTGGTGTCGCGAAACCCCAGGTGCACCAGGTCCGCGCCGTGCGCCCGGGCGAACCTCCGGTCCTCGCCCATCCGCAGCGACGTCACCGCCAGCGTCCGTGCGGGCTCCACCGGGAGCACGAACTCCCAGCAGCTCTGCGAGAAGACGGTGACGAGCGTGGGCACGACGCCCCGGGGCACGCCCAGCAGGCTCGCGTACGCGCCCAGCGCCACGTCGTCCGGATGCGGTGAGAAGAACACGTGCTCCGGTTCGCTCCGCGAAGGCTCAGCCACGGGGACCTCCCATGCGCATCGGCGCGGGCCAGGCATCCAGCGGCAGGTCGTGCAGATCGCCCTCCGGCGTCACGAAGCCGAGCACGACGACGCGCTCGCCGTCGTTGACGACCGTGTGCCGGAACGCGCGCACCGGCGCGTCCAGCTCCCGCGTCAGCCCTTCGGAGAACCGGCCGGAGGTGATGAGCCAGTGCCCGGCGTCGTTGGGCATCAGGCGGGGCACGTCCCCGTCCAGCCACACGAGCCCCGGCCGCGACTCCCCCAGGTTGAAGGTGAAGAAGCTCTTGTCCGCGTGCGGCTCCGACGCGTGCGCCATCACCTCCCGCCGCCTCCGGGCGACGCTGGGCGCGTGGTACTTCACGAACCGCACCGCCCCTTCCGTGCGGCGGCGGAACAGGCGCGTGAGCCCCCCGGCGCGCAAGCCGTAACCCAGCTCCAGCGCCTCCAGCAGCACGCTGCCCACCGCGTGGCAGGCGAGGTACGCGTCCTCCGAGGCCACCAGCAGCTCGCGCACCGGCTCCGGGACGAGCCGCCGGCGGAAGCTGCTCCACGTCACGGGCTTGGCCATGAAGGCCTCGATGGCCTGCCGCACCACCGTGGACTCCGGGTACCACGTGGCGTTGTAGCCCGTCTGGAACACCGTCTCCGCGGGCATCAGCGCCTGGAGGTATGGGTGCGCCAGGAGCGCGTGCTGGTACGTGGCCTCGTAGCGTTCGAACTGGCCGTCGAGATCCTGGCGTGACAGGAGCGATGCGGGCCGCTCCAGGTAGAAGAAGCCGCGCTCGGACAGGTGCTCCACCAGCTCCCGGGCGAAGGCTTCCCGACGCCGGGGCACGCCCGACAGGAAGTCCTCCAGCCGCAGCGGCTGGATGTCCGTGAAGCGGGGTGTCTGGCCGCGGATGAGACCATCGCGCCCCGGGGCGAAGGGCCTCGCGTGGGCGGAAGACGACGATGTCCGGGGCGCGGTGTCGGGCAGGGAAGGTCGGGTCGTCATGGGCGGGGTTCGGGCTGGAATGCGTCGCAGATTACGGGCGCCGTCTGACACGCCTGGATCAGTCGGGACCCCCTCCCGGGCCCAATTCCTCTCAATCCCTGTCACCTCCCAGGTCACCCCGCACGCACGCGCTGTCACCCGGGCCGGGATGCGACGGGCGCAGTCCGTCCACCGGGGGACATCCGCGCCTTGCGTCGGGAAGACGACCTGGGCCGGTGGGTCGGGACGGCGCCTCCCCGGTTTGCGCTGTGCGGGCGGGAACAGCGTCCGCGACGCGGGGGCCGGTGCCTTGACGGAGGCCCCCGCGCTCGCGCTCCAATCCCTGACATGCCCCCGCATATGTCACGTCTGTTCATCGCGTTCCTGATGGCCGGGACCTGCTCCTGTGCGCGCCTGCCCAGCCACCCGGTGGCGGCGGTCCAGGCCCTGCCGCTGACGCGGCTGGAGGTGCGGCTGCCGTCGCCGTCCCTGTCCCGCGCGGTGCGGGTGGAGCGCGCGAGGGCCACGGGGCTTCGCTTCGACGTGATGCCGGAGGGCGCCCGCGTGTTCGTGGACGGCCGGGCGATGGGGTTCGCGCGGCAGTTGGGGGCGCTGGTCACGCTGGCGCCGGGCGTCCATCAGGTGAGCGTCCAGGCGGAGGGACACGCCACCTGGAGGGCCGAGGTGATGGTCGGTGACAGGCCGGAGCCCATCCAGGTGACGTTGACCGCATCGCCGTGAGGCGCCACGGGTCGGACGTGTCGCAGCGCCATTCGCAGGGGGAGGAGCGCCGTGAAGCTGCCAGGAAGAAGGGTCCGGCTGTTCCGACTGCCGTTCGCGGATGCGCCGGAGTCGCGCGCGAGGCTGTGGAAGAGCATGACGGAGCACGGCCTGTTCGTGCCGGCGGATGCGCCACAGCCCCTGGGGGCGGAGTTCCCGCTCCAGGTCGCCTTCCAGGGCACGGGCCCGGCCGTCTCCGGCCGCGTGCGCGTGATGGAGCACGGCGTGTCCGGCTGGGTGCGTGGCTACTTCGTCAAGTTCGTCGCGTTGGATGAAGGAAGCCTCCCGCTCCCGGTGAGCGCTCGCGACGAGCTCCCGAGCCAGCGTCACCTGCCCGCGGTGTCCTCCGTCGATGCGCCCGGTGCGGACGCGACGGGGAGCGCGGACTCGTGGCGCGAGGAGCCGACGCCGGTGGGCATCCGGCCTCGCTCGACGGTGGAGGGGGCCCCGGCCCTGCACGACTATTCGAACGTGGAGCTGCTGCACGCGCGCGATCCGGAGGCGTGGCAGGGCGGGCTGCGGCCGTTCGACACGTTCGGTCCGTACCAGTTGCTCAAGCGGCTGGGCGCGGGCGGCATGGCGGAGGTGCTCCTCGCCCGGCGCACCATGGCCGAGGGCGTGGACAAGCTGGTGGCGCTCAAGCTGGTGTTCCAGGAGTACGCGCGCCACCCGCGCCTGTCGGAGCTGTTCCTCACCGAGGCGCGCCTGAGCGCGACGCTCCAGCACCCCAACGTCATCCAGGTGTTCGACGTGGGCTCCGCCGCGGGCCGCCCCTTCATGGCGATGGAGTACGTGCACGGCTGCAACGGCGCGGACCTGGTGGAGCGACTGCGGGAGCGGGGACGGCCGCCGCCGGTGGCGCTGGCGGTGACGCTCGCCATCGGGCTGGGCAAGGCGCTGGAGTACCTGCACGACCAGCGCGACCTGGATGGCCGCCCGCTGCACCTCATCCACCGCGACGTGAGTCCGGGCAACCTGCTCATCGGGCTGCACGGCGAGGTGAAGCTGGTGGACATGGGGGTCGCGTCGGCCAGCATCGCCAGCGGCAATGATCTGCTGGTGGTGGGCAAGCGCACGTACATGGCGCCGGAGCAGGCGGCGGGGGGACGCCCGGAGCCGGGCTGGGACATCCACGGAATGGGGCTGGTGCTCTATGAGCTGCTCACGCTGCACCGCGCGTTCGGGGAGGCCGCCGGGTCCACGCAGGGCGCGGTGCACCTGCGGCCTTCGCGCTTCAATCCCCAGGTGACGCCGGAGCTGGAGCGGCTGGTGCAGTGGGCCACCGCGCCGGATCCCAAGGACCGGGCCCCCAGCGCCCAGGCCCTGCGACAAGCGCTGGAGCGCATGCGCGCCACCCTGCCCCCGTTCGACGTGGTGCAGGCGATGCGCGAGCTGTTCGGAGAATCGCTGGACCGCGTGCAGCGCGAGACGGAGGCGCTCATCGGCGTCGCTCGCGGCAGGGACCGGCCCCGGGGCTCGCTGCGGTGTCGCCGGTGGCTGGGGTTCGTGGAGCAGCGGATTCCGGGGGCGCTGAAGCTGATGGTCGCGCGGCACCGGCAGGGACTGCGATGGGGGGCGATGGCGCTCACGGTCCTGGGCACCTCGAGCGCGGCGCTCCTGTGGCCCGTGCACGCGCGGGAGGCGGCCCTGGGGGAACATCTGGTGAAGGCGGACCGGCTCATCGCGGTGGCGAAGCTGTCGGGCGCGGGAGAGGACACCGCGCTGGCGCAGCTCCAGGCGGCGCGGGCGCTGGGCCCGGAGGATCCGCGCGTGCGGGCGCGGCTGGAGGCGCTGGCGGATGGGTTCGAGTTGCTGGCGACGGAGGCCGCGCAACGGGGCGACGTGGCGGAGGCCGTGGCGCATCTGCGCGCCGCGCTCGAAGCGGCCCCGGAGCGGAACGTGCCCCGGATGAAGCTCCAGTTCCTGGAGGACGAAGCACGCCGCGCTCGCTCCGGATGGAGGAAGCCATGAGCACGCGGGGCCAGGCCATGGCGGCGGCGGTGCTGATGCTTTCGGGGGTGGGCTGCTCGCGAACCTCGGAGGACGTCAGCGTTTCGGAGGCCGTGTCGCGGGAGCTGGAGGCCATCGTGGCCACGTGCGCGGTGGCCCAGGGGCCCGTCGACACGATGCGCACCGCGCGCTCGTTCTGGGAGCCGTTCGAAGCGGGCGCCACCTTCCGCTCGGGCGACTGGGTGCGCACGGGGGCCGCGGCCTCCGCGCGCATCGAGCTGCGTGGTGGGGGGCGCTTCGAATTGGAGGAGCGCACCGTGGTGCTGGTGGAGCGGCCCACGCCGGTGGACGGAGGTGTCACGGGCGGATCCGTGGTGGCGCTGGAGTCGGGAACGGCCCGGGGTGTGCTCCCGGTGGACGCGCTGCGGGATGGCCCTCTTGTCCTGAAGGGAGACGACGGGCGTCAGGTGGAGCTCACGGTGGACGCGCATGACGGGCCCGCGGAGTTCCGCGTCACGCGCACCGCGAGCGGCCTGCAACTCAGCGTGTCCCGGGGACGGCTGCTGCTTTCGGAAGGGGCGCACCGCCGCACGCTCGACGCGGGCAACTGGCTGGAAGTGGCTCGGGGGCTGGAGGACACCGAACACGACGGGCCACCGTTCCCCGCCAGCCTGTCACCCGGCGTGGATGCCCGCATCGAGTGGAACCCGGGCCTGGGCATTCCCCTCGCGTGGAAGGCCCTGGACGGAGCGCGGCGCTATCAGGTGCAGGTGGCGCGCGACCTGGGCTTCGCCCACCGCGTGGTGGACACGCAGGTGGAGGGCACGGGCTTCAGTTTCATCCCTCCCGAGCCCGGGATGTTCGTCTGGCGGGTGTCCGCGTTGGACGCCCGCGACCGACCGGGCGAGTCTGGCTTCGCGCGCCGCATCTACGTGGACCGCAAGCGCCAGCGCGCGTTGCTCATCGCGCCCCGGGATGACTACCAGGCGCCGGAGGATGCGGCGGCGCAGGACATCGTGTTCGCGTGGCAGTCCATTGGCGGCGAGCCCCGCTACCGGCTCGTCCTGGCGAGGGACCAGAACCTGCGCCACCCGGTGCTGGTGCTCGAAAGCAGCACGCAGCAGGTGGTGCTGCCCGGACTGGCGCCGGGCGAGTACTTCTGGGGCGTGTACGTGGCCGAGGAGCCACCCTCGCCCCTGTTCCAGAAGGCCCGGCGGCTCGTGGTGCCCGCGACGCCGGGGGCCTCCCGACGGGATTTGAGCAACCCGGCGGACCTGTGAGGGACGCCTGGAGCCTCGACCGGAGCCTCAGGCGCTCTTGCGCTTGCGCATCATCGCCTCGTACGAGCGGCCCACGCTCTGGGAGAGGATGAGCAGCTCGCCCACGTCCGGCGGGGTGAGCTGATCCGGCCCGTTGTCCACGTAGAGCAGGTGGACGACCTTGCCGCGCACCAGCAGCGGAAGGATGACCGCCGTCGTGGGGAACCCACCGCCCAGCAGCCGGTAGAACATCCCCATCGCCGCGTCCCGCTTCACCGGGCCCACGTAGTGCGAGCGCGTGTCGCGCACCAACCGGAAGGTGCTCTGGTCGCGCAGCGGCACACCGATGCGGCGCACCGCTTCGTCGCGCACGCCCTGCCCCATGCCGTGCCAGCCCGTCACGAGGTTGCCCTGCACCGACAGCAGCAGGCACCGGCGCCACTTGCCCAGCGCGAACCGGAGCACCGTGCGGGCCACGTCCTCGCGGTCCGAGCTTCGCGCCAGCTCCGCCTGGGCCTCCGGGAACGTCATCGGCTTCGGAGGCGGCGAGGGCGCGCGGACCCGCGGCGCCGCGGGTGGCGCTTCCGGCCTGGCGGCCTGCTCCGCGTGAACCCCGGGCAGTTCGTCGAAGGTCGCCGGCCCACCGAAGCCCGGCTCGGCTCCCGCGTCCGACGCCGGCACCGCCCCTCCGCGCGCGGAGGCCCCCGGGGCGGGCGGCTGGGCCGTCACGACGCCCGGAGGCGGCACGGGCATCCCCGCCGCGCTTCCACCCGGAGGCGGCATGGGCATCCCCGCCGCGCTTCCACCCAGGGTTGGCGCAGGCATCCCCGCCGTGCCTCCACCCAGAGTCGGCACGGGCATCCCCGCCGCGCCTCCACCCAGGGTCGGCACGGGCATCGCCGTGCTCGCGGCGGGACGGCCCGTCGCGGCCACCTGCGCGGGCATGCCGGGAGCCGGGACCTGCGGCGCCACGTGCGCGGGGATGTCCACGCGCGGCTGCACCCCAGGGGGCACCGGCCGTTGGACCGCGGGTGGCGCAGCGGGACGGGGCGGCGCGGGCACGGACGCCGGCATCACAGGGCGGGCCTGCGCGGGCGGCGCCTGGGGCGGACGGGCCACCGGCGCGAGCGGCACGGGCGTCTCCACCACCTCCACGCCGGTGATGATCTCCCCCTCCAGCACGGCCTCGTCGTCGGCGTCCGCGCCTCCGAGCGCCTGCGCGTAGACGGACTGGAACTCCTCCTCGCTCATCAGGTCCGGAGGCCGCTCCTGCGCCTTCGCCAGCTCCGCCGCCGCGCCCTTCGCCGGCCGGGGACGGACCGCGTTCATGTCGATGGCGCGCAACTGCCGGAACGCCTTCGCGTGACGGCGCAGCAGTTGGTTCATCCGGAACTCGGGGATGACCACCGGCACCACGCGCTTGCCCGTCTTGAACGCGATGGCGTCCAGCGTCGGGAAGTCGTGCGGGTTCACCACCGCGACGCTCAACCGCGTCGCGTCCGAGCGCATCGGAAGGTATTCCTTGTCGTCCGCCTCGTTCGGGTTCACCAGCGACACGGCCTTCGGGTCGGGCACCATCTCACCGGACGCGTAGGCACAGTTGTGGAGCTTGCCCAGCGCCTTGGCCAGGTCGCCTTCGGCCAGGAGCCCCAGCTCCACCAGGTTCGTCCCCAGCCGCCCCCCGTGCACGACCTGTGACTCCAGCGCCTCTTCGAGCGCCGCCACCGACACCAGGCCGTCCTTCACGAGCAGTTCACCCAGGCGCATGGGGCCGCTTGTAGCCATGCCCCGACACCCTCCGCAAGCCTGTGGCCGGACGCCCCCCGCCCGCCTGGGCCCCTAGGGGGTGTCCCTAATTATCTGAAGAGAGGTGCTGGAGGCCGAACGGCCGCCAGCACCGTGGGCAGGGTGGAGCTTGCAGGGAGAGGAAGAGCTGAGCACCCCTGGTGAGTGCAC
>SECN01000090.1 GCA_004173515.1 Myxococcaceae bacterium
CGTCGTGCACCCACGCGTCACGCACGCCTGCATCACCTCCCAGATGCGCAGCAGCCGCGCGCGGATGTCCTCCTCGCTCCGCCACGTCAGCTCGTTGCGCAGCATCACCGTGCTGATGGATTGCCGTTCGCGCTCGCAGTGCTGGAGCAGCGTTTCCGCGGACTTGAAGGGCAGGGGAAGTGGCGTGGTCTCCTCGCGCAGCGGGTCCTGTCCGGCTGCCGCCTGCTCGTCCACCACGAAGCCGCCGCCCACCGAATAGTAGAGGCGCGAGACGAGCACCTCGCCGCCCTCCCCGAACGCGGTGAAGCGCATGCCATTGGGATGGAAGGGCAGCACCTTGCGCTTGTGCATCACCAGGTGCTCGCCGTCGCGGAAGGGCACCACCAGCCGCTGGAGCAGCGACACGCGGCCCTCCGCGCGCCAGTGCGCCACGAGCGACGGCACCAGTTCCACGTCCACGTCCTCGGGCGTGTCACCGCGCAGGCCCAGCAGCACGGCCTTGTCGCTGCCGTGCCCCTTGCCCGTCGCGCCCAGCGAGCCGAACAGCTCCACCTTGAGTCGCGTCACGCGCTCCAGGAGCCCCGCGTCCGAAAGCCCCACCACGAATGTGCGGGCCGCGCGCATGGGCCCCACCGTGTGCGAACTGGAGGGACCGATACCAATCTTGAAGAGGTCGAAGACGCTGACAGGCATGGCGGGGGCCACCATGCCATGTCCGCCGCGCGCCGCCCCAGCGACACCCCGTCGCGACGCGCTGCATGCATCCACTTCAGGTCAGCCTGCTCGCTGGGGAAGTTGTCATCCCAAGCATGACGCGAGCGGACCAGCCTTCCGTTCCGGGCTACTCCAACGGCGTCGGGAACGCTGGCAGCGCGGCGAAGTCCTCGAGCACGTGCTGGCGGATGACGTGGGCATTGGACTCCTTCGCCAGCGCCTCCACGCGGCGCATCGAGTCGATCGTCTGTGCGCGGTTGCTGTTGTAGGTGGGCACCAGTTGCCGCTCGCGCG
Organism: Myxococcaceae bacterium; assembly: GCA_004173515.1. GTDB lineage: Bacteria > Myxococcota > Myxococcia > Myxococcales > Myxococcaceae > Corallococcus. Next base: position 1,009 of record SECN01000090.1, read on the forward strand.
ACTCGCGCAGGGGCCACAGGTCGCCGGTCAGCAGGACGGCGCCGGACTTCGCCGTCTTCACCAGCAGCACGGTATGGCCGGGCGTGTGCCCGGGGGCCTGGTGGATGGTCACGGTTCCGTCACCGAACACGTCGTAGGCGCCGTCGCCTTCGAGGAGCACGGGCTTCACGTGTTCCAGCGCGCTGTAGTGGGGAACTTCACCGCGTTGGCGGGCGGTCTCGGAGAACGCCTGCGCGTATTCGTCCGCGTCCACGAGCCACTTCGCGCTGGCGAACAGGTTGGCGTTGCCCGCGTGGTCGAAATGCATGTGGGAGAAGGACAGGTAGTCGATGTCGGCCGGTGCCAGCCCGAGCTCACCGAGCTGGGTGGCGAGCTTCTTCGGCATCTCGAAGTGCATGGGCGAGCCCTGGGGACGCAGGCCCCCGGGCATGTCCGCGATGGCGTCGGAGAGCCCGGTGTCCCAGAGCAGCTCGCCCTTCGGATGGCGGATCAGGTAGCACGGGATGATGCCCTTGCCGGCGACGCCGTCCATCGAACCATCGTCCGCCATGGAGCCGGAGTCGGACGACTCCACGTGGCCGCAGTCGATGGCGTAGAGCTTCACCGAGGACGGCGCGGCGGCATCCCCCCGGGCATCGACGGTGGACGTCCCGGAGGTGGCGCAGGCGCTGAGCGCGAGACAGGCGGACAACAGACGGAAGGTCTTCAGGGGGCACTCCTGTGGGCGCGTAGGGCTGAAAGGCGCGCCGCCAACGCATGCCGACCGCGTCCAATCCCGAGATTCGTCCCGGGCTCTCGTTCGCGGCCCCGCCCTACCCGGCGGCGGGCTGCGGCCCCGTGGCGGGCTGGGGCGGCGAGGACTGCGTCTTCGGCCGGAACGCCAGCAGGCGCAGGCCGTTGAAGACGACGAGCAGCGTGCTGCCCTCGTGCAGCACCACGGCCTGGCTGATCTTCGTCAGGCCCAGCACGGCGGCGACGACGAGCACCGCGCTCACGCCCAGCGCGATGACCAGGTTCTGCTTCATGACGGCCGTGGCCTTGCGCGACAGCTCCAGCGCGAAGGGCAGCTTCGCCAGGTCGTCGCTCATCAGCACCACGTCCGCGGTCTCCAGCGCCGCGTCGGAGCCGGCGCCGCCCATGGCCACGCCCACCGCCGCGGCCGCCAGCGCGGGCGCGTCGTTGACGCCGTCGCCCACCATGGCCACCGCGTGCGTGCGGCCCAGCTCCTTCACCGCCGTGACCTTGCCGGCCGGCATCAGCGGCGCCTTCGCCTCGTCCAGGCCCACCTGCGTGGCGATGGACTGCGCGACGCGCGCGTTGTCCCCCGACAGCATCACGGTGCGCTGGATGCCACCGGCCTTCAGCTCCTGCACCACCTGCCGCGCACCGCCGCGCAGCGTGTCCGCGACGCCCAGCACGCCCAGGTAGACGCCCGCGCGGCGCACCACCATCGTCGTCTGACCCGCCTCCTCCAGCCGCGCCACCTCCGCGGCGACGTCGGGGGGAACCGGCTGGCCCGCGAAGAGCGCGAGGCTGCCCACGTCCACCGCGTCGTCGCCCACCTTCGCGCGGATGCCCTGGCCGTGGATGGCCTCCAGGTCACGGCCCACCGGCACGGTGACGCGCGCCTCGGCGGCGCCGTCCACCACCGCCTTGGCCAGCGGGTGCGCGGACAGCGCCTCCACGCTCGCGGCGGTGCCGAGCAGCTCCTCGCGCGTCACGCCCGGCGCGGGCCAGGTGGTGAGCAGCCGGGGCTTGCCCACGGTGAGCGTGCCCGTCTTGTCGAAGGCGATGGCGCGGATGCCGCTCAAGAGCTCCAGGTAGATGCCGCCTTTGATCAGCACGCCGCCGCGCGCCGCGGACGCCACCGCCGACAGCACGGCGGACGGCGTGGAGATGGCGAGCGCGCACGGGGACGCGGCCACGAGCAAGCCCACCGCGCGCAGCACCGCCTCCTTCAGCTCCGTGCCCGTCAGCACCAGCACCACCGGGAACACCACCGCCGCCGCCATCACCAGCGGCGCCACGGTGCGCTCCAGGCGCTGGGCGAAGCGCTGCCTGCTGCCCTTCTGCGCCTCCGCCTGCGCCACCATGTCCACCACGCGCGCCAGCACCGACTCCGACGACAGGCGCGTCACCTCCACCTCCAGCGCCGCCTCGCAGTTGATGGTGCCGGAGAACACCTCGTCGCCCGGCTTGCGCGCCACCGGCATGGACTCGCCGGTGATAGCCGCCTGGTCCAGTGAGCTCTTGCCCTCGCGGATGATGCCGTCCAGCGGGACGCGGTCGCCGGGGCGCACGACGATGCGCTCGCCACGCGACACCTCCGCCACTGGCACCTCCACCACGTCCGAGCCCCGGCGCACGCGCGCGACCTCCGGCCGAAGCTGGCCCAGCGCCTCGATGGAGCGGCGCGCCTTCTCCATGGCCCGGTGCTCCAGCGCGTGGCCCGCGCTGAAGAGGAAGAGCAGGAACGCACCCTCGAACCACGCACCGAGCACCGCCGCGCCCAGCGCCGCCACGACCATCATCGTCTCGATGTCGATGCGCAACTGCGCGATGGACTGCACCGAGCCCTTGATGGCGAAGAAGCCACCGCTCGCCATCGACAGCGCCCAGAGCACCGTGGCCACCAGCGGCGGGGCCAGCGCGAAGTGCTCCACCACGAAGCCCGCCGCCAGCAAGACGCCCGAGGCGACCACCAGCGGCAGCTCCAGCAGCGGCGCCAGTCCGCCGCCGTGCGCATGGTGCGAACAGGCGTGGCCCGCCATGGGCACTTCCAACCCGTACCCGAGCGCCTTCACCCGGGCCTCCACGTCCGACAGCTTCAGCTCCTCCTTGTCGTACTCGATGACCACGCGCTCGCTCGCGTACGCGACGCTGGCGGTGAGCACGCCCTTCATCTTCGAAATCGCATGTTCGATGACCTGCGCCGCGTCCGCGGAGTCCATCCCGCGCACGAACCAGGTGTGGTGCAGGTAGCGCGCCGCCACCTGACCGCCCGTCTTCTGCGCGAGCACCACCAGCTGCGAGGCGCTCATCAGCGACGGCTGGTAGTGGATGCACACCTCCGCGTGGCCCGCGTCACGGCGCAGGTGCACGTCGGTGATGCCCCGCTGGGACTCCAGCGCCGCTTCCAGTCGTGCGAAGCGGCCCTGGTCGTCCGTCTCTCCCGGCAGCGTGCCTTCCAGGTCGAGCTGGAGCGCGGCGCCGCCCCCTTCCGCCGGACGGTGGGCCGGCGGACGGATGACGCGCTGGGAGTGGGCATGTCCGTGGTGGTCATGCCCGTCATGATCGTGGCCATGGGAGCAGGAAGGGCCATGCACGTGGGCCTCGCCGTGCGCATGCGCGTGCGCGTGGTCATGACCCGCGTGGTCATGGCCCGCGTGGTCGTGGTCGCACCCCGGGCCGTGGACATGGAGCTGCACGGCGTTGCCGCCGCCCTGCGCCTCCTTGAGGCCCTTGATGTTCAACGAACCGAACCGCGACCCGCTCTTCTTCTGCTCCGACATGGCTGTGTTCCTGACGCCCTAGTGGCGGTGACCGCGGCGTGAATGCGAGGGAGCGGCGGCGGCCGGCGCTGCCGCCGGTGCCTCCTTGGGGTCCTCGTCCTCGTCCTCGTCGTGGTGCTCTTCGTCCCCGTGGTCCTCGGGGATGGGCTGATCGAAGCGCTGACCGGCGACCTCCAGCGTGAAGCTCTTGCAGTCCGCGGGCACCTCGAACTCCAGCACCGCGGGCAGGCGGCCCTCGTACGTCTTGAGCACCTTGCCCTGCGCGTCGTAGACGGTGCCGCCGGCGGCGACGGTCATGGTCTCGTCCACCAGCACGGCGACCAGCTCCGCCATCTCCTCCATCCGGTCCGCGATGCGGTGGCACCAGAGGTGGCCCACGCCCGGATAGGTGGTGTGGGAGATCTCCTCCATCTGCTCCTCGTCCACCTTGTCGCCCACGCCCATGAACACGAAGTTGATGCGGGGCAGCCGTCCGGAGGCGATCTCCTTGGCCACCTGGGTGGCATAGGCCGTCACGTCATGGGCGTCGTTGATCTGCGAGTCGGTGATGATGACCGCGAGGCCGCGCTTGGCGCCCTCGCCCACCTGCTGCTTGATGTGCGCCACGAAGTCGCGGAGCACCGGCAGCATCACCGTGGCCTTGCCGTAGGAGCGCGGGCCGGGGAAGCGGTAGCCCTTGGCCTGGGGGCCGGTGAGGTCGCCCACCACCTCCAGTTCGGTGCCGTCGCCCGCGGCCCAGTACGTGACGCGCACCTTGCCGTCCCGGTCCTTGTTGGCCAGGGGCGGTTGATGACTTCGTGGCCGGCCATCAGTGGTGGTCCTCGTCTTCGTCCTCGTCGTGGTGCTCTTCGTCGGGCAGCGGCTGGGTGTAGCGCTGGCCGCTGACCTCCAGGGTGAAGCTCTTGGCGCCCTCGGGCACGTCGAACTCCAGCACCGCGGGCAGGCGGCCCTCGTACGTCTTCAGGATCTTGCCCTTGTCGTCGTAGATGGTGCCGCCGGCGGCGACGGTCATTGTCTCGTCCACCAGCACGGCGACCAGCTCCGCGACCTGGGTGATCTCCTTGGCGATGCGGTGGCACCACAGGTGCCCGACGCCCGGATATTCCTCGTGGGCGATGTGCTCCAACTGCTCCTCGTCGATGTCGTCGCCCACGCCCACCAGCACGAAGTTGATGCGGGGCAGTTTTCCGGTGGCGATCTTCTTGGCCACCTCCGCGGAGAACTTCTCCACGGCCTCCGCGTCGTGGAGGCGGCCGTCGGTGACGACGATGGCGCAGCCGCGCTTGGCGCCCACCTTCACCTGCTCCTCCAGGTACTTCACGTAGTCGCGCAGCGCCGGCTCCAGGTACGTGAAGCCGCCCAGCTGCTTGGCGCCGGGGAACTTGTACTGGTTGACGTCGGTGCCCTTCAAGGGCGCGCCGCGGATCCACTCCAGGAAGCTGCGCGGCTTCGTCTCGTACTTGTACTCCTCCCGCATGCTGCCGGACGCGTCCATGTAGATGGCCATGTCCAGGCCCTCCACCGTGGGGTCGTGCAGCAGCACCGCGCGCACGCGGTCTCCTTCGCGGTGGAGGTCCGAAAACGGCTCGATCGGCTTCTCGTGTCCCATGGGCTGCCTTTCTGGAGGGTGAAAACGCTAGCGCTCCGTGTGCGAGCGTCGCAACGGGCGGTCAATCCTCGAAGTCGTTCATCCAGTCCGGCTTCTTGCCGGGCGGAGCGGGCGACTTCTGCTGCTTCGGGGGCTGCTTGTCCGCCGGACGGGCGGGCGGGTTCGCGGCGAAGTCCGCCTGCCACGTGGCGGGGGACGACGACGGCTTCGCGGGCGCGGGACGCGGAGCGGGCGCCGGCTGCAGGCGCGTGATGCGGGGCTTCGCGGTGGCCTTACGGGCGTGCGCGTCCAGGAAGTCGTTCATCCACTCACTGGAGCGCGCGGGCGGCGTGGGCAGGCGCGGCGGAATGGACGCGGGCTGGAACGGCGCGCGGGGCGGCATGCGCGGCGTCGCGGCACCCGGTGACAGCGTGCCCGCGAGCACGTGGGCGCGCAGCGTGCGCTCCGTCTCCGTGGGCCAGCCGGGCAAGAGCGTGAGCACGTGGCGCGACAGCTCCAGGAACTCCGACAGCGGGGCCTCGCGGGGGACGCGCACCTCCTCGCTTTGGAGCCAGCCGGAGAGCTTCCCCACCAGCCCGCCCTTCGTGGGGCGCGGGGTGGCGATGTCGCCCTTCACCTCGTAGCCCTTCACCTCCAGCTCCGCGACGGCCATGGCGCGGCTGGCGACGGGCAGGTCCAGCGCGGCGATGGCCTGGGGGCCCTTGTTCGCGCGGGCGTCCTCCTGCAACTGGGCCAGGACGGCGTGCAGCACGCTCGCGACCTGCGAGCCGTTGGCGACGTTGTGCGTCTGGAGTTCGGCGGGCACCGCGGGGTAGGTGAGGACGAGCCCCCTGCCCTGGGCCAGTTGCTCCGCGCGGTCGCCCGGCAGGAGCGCGTGCCAGGCGCTGGGCGTGTCGCGGCGCTCCGCGTCCTTCACGTAGCGGAAGGCATCCGGGGCGCCGTGCACGAAGCCCGAGAGCACGTCGCCCCGGCTCACGGTGAGCTGCCCGGGCACGCGCGTCACGGCGTCGCCGGGCCACGGGCCCGTCAGGGTGCCGTAGAGGTAGACGGGGTCGTTGAAGCCCTCCGCGTCGGCGGGGTGTTCCACCAACTCGGCGGAGAAGAAGAACAGCTCCTTCGCGGCCAGCCGGCGCGGGGGACGGCCCGAGGCGACCTCATGGTGCGCAAGCTGCGCCTGCACGGAGGCGGGCAGCCGCGCGCGGTCGCTGCCGGGGATGAGCTGGAGCTGGCCCACGACGTCGGTGCAGACGAACCACTCGGACTCGCCCAGGTGCGCGGGCTCCAGGCGGAACGCGTCCAGGACGTGGACGACCTCGGCGGCATCGCACGGCACGGGCTCGACGGGGCTCGCGGCGTGGGGAACGAAATAGCGGGGAGGGCTCACGGAGGCCGCGACAGGCTGGCCCAAGCCGCCATGGCAATCAAGGGGCGGGGCGGCGTCCCCGGGTCCGCGCAACGGCGAGGGTTCCATCGTTCGTGCCACGCCCCTTAAGGGGGGCGGGCGTGGAACGAAAACGGGTCCCTCCGGCTCAGGCCGGTTCGATGAAGTTGAGCCGGAAGCCGTCCGGGTCGGTGACGATGATCTCCCGCGTGTACCAGGGCTGCACCTGCGGCCCCTCCACGGGGGCGCCCAGCGCCGCCGCCTTCGCGGCCACCGCGTCCACGCCCGCCTCGCCCACGCGGAAGCCCACGAGCACGCCCATGCCCTTCTTCCCCTCCAGCTTCAGGCTCGCGGGCGGACTGATGAGGTAGACGTCCGCCTCGCCACCCCACTGGAGGCGGAGGATGGGGGGCGCCGACGCGATGCGTTCGAAGCCGAGACCTTCATAGAAGCGCACGGAGGCCGGGGCGTCCGTCACCAGCAGCTTCACGAACGATCGCATCGTGTGGGGCTTGTCCATATGGGCGCGGCAGTCTGCCCGGGGCGATGGAGGGACGCCATGCGCGGTTTGCCCCCCGTACCCGGCGTGTGGGGGGATGGCATATCGTCCCGGCATGGGCTGGTCGTGGTTTCGTCGGAAGCGGATCCTGGGGGACGCGGAGGAAGCAGCGCTGGTGGAGGCCATCCGCCGCGCGGAGGCGGGCCACCGGGGGGAGGTGCGCGTCCACGTGGAGCGCACCAGCAGGGGCCTGCATCCCTTGTCCCGCGCCGCGCACCTCTTTGAAGGTCTGGGCATGCGACACACCACGAAGGACACCGGGGTGCTGCTGTACGTGGCGGTGGAGGACCGACAGGTCGCCGTCTACGCGGGCCGGGGTGTCCACGGCGCGGCGCTGCCGGGCTTCTGGCAGGAGGTGGCGACCGCGGTGGCGCAGGGCTTCCGCGAGGGGGCGCACCTTCCCGCGCTGGTGACGGCGGTGGAGCGCATTGGCGCGCTGCTGCGCCAGGCCGCGCCCGGGGCCGACGTCGCGGGCAATGAACTGCCGGATGCCGTGAGCCAGTCATGAGCACGACGACCCGCACTGGTCGGGGACCGCCGAAGGACGTCGCCTACGACGACGTCAATGAGCTCATCGCCACCGCCACGCGGCTGATGCAGAAGGACGCGGCGCCGGACACGCTCACCCCGGACGACGTGCGCAAGATTGGCGAGGAGCTGGACATCCCCGCGCGCTACGTGGACCAGGCGCTGGAGGCCCTGTCGCGGCGCCGCGAGGAACAGGCGCGCGAGGCCCAGGCGAAGGAGCGGCTGGCCCGGCTGCGGCGCGCCCGACTGCGCCGGGGCGCGTGGGTGGGCGCGGCCGTCGTCGGGCTGCTGGCCGTGTCGGGGCTCGTGGCGCGCAACGGCCTGACGACCACGCTGTCGGACGTGGCGAGGCAGCGGGCCCAGGTGCGCAACGTGGTGGAGCGCCGCGAGTCCCTGCGCGCACGCCAGGACACGCTCACCCCCGGCCTGGCGCGCGACGCGGAGCTGGCCGGCGCGGACAACCGCGTGGCCATCGAACAGCGCCGGTATGACGAACGGGCCGCGGACTACAACGCCTCCGCGACCTCCTTTCCCACCGGCTGGGTGGTGCGGCTGACCGGCCTGCCTCCCGTCCTTCCGCTGTCCTCGGAGGTCTCCACATGGTGAAGGCCGTCCTGCTGTCGCTGTTGCTGCCGACGTTGCTCCTGGGAGTGGTGCCCACCCTCACGCGCCCGGTGACGGATCAGACGGAGACCCTGAGCGCTCGGGAGACGGAGACCGTGGCGCAGGCGCTGGTGAAGCTGCGTGAGGAGCGTCAGGTCCAGATGGCGGTGCTGCTCGTGGAGAGCACGAACGGCCAGCCCATCGAGGACTACGCGGAAGAGGTCTTCCGCGTCTGGAAGGGCGGGGAGAAGGGGCGGGACAATGGCCTGCTGCTCGTCATCGCGAAGGGCGACCGGCGCTCGCGCCTGGAAGTGGGCTACGGACTGGAGCCGTCCCTGACGGACGGTGAATCCCAGGCCCTGTTGCACGCGCAGGGGCCGCTGATGCGCGAAGGGCGCTTCGCGGAGGCGCTGCTGGGCATCATCTCCAGCGTGCGTGAGGAGCTGCCCACCGGGGCAGGTCCGCCCGCGGCCCTGGATTTCTGGAAGCCGGCGGAGGTGCGCGGCTTCTTCTTCACCCTGCTCGTGTTCGCTTTCGTGGCAGGGGGGCTGTTGGTCCAGTGCCGGCTGTCGGCGCTCCGGGGCGCGTCCATGCCGGTCGTGGCGGTGATGCTGGTGCTGGTGCCTCCGTCCGTGCTCGTTTCGATTGGATGGTCCTCGCAACTGAGCGTCCCGCACATCCTCGTCGTGTATGGCGTGATGCTGGCCCTGTGTTCCGGAGGCTGGTTCGTGACCAGGGGGAAGAATGAAGCACTGGGGATCGTCATGCTGATCTCGACCGTCCTGGGTTTCTTGGCGGTCACGGTGCTGTTGAACCCCACCGTCATCAGCCTGCAGGTCTTGCTGACCGTAGGGCTCTTCGTCTCCATGTTCTTGTTCCTGTTCCTCGGTCTCATCGTGGCCATGGTGAAGGGCATCGGCGCGTCGGGGAGCGGAGGGGACTCTTCGTCGGGCTGGACCACCTCGTCCTCGTCGTCCTCCTCGGACTGGAGTTCTTCGTCGTCGAGCTACGACTCATCGTCCTCCTTTTCCAGCAGTGACTCCTCCAGCTCCTCGTCGGACTGGAGCGGCGGGGGCGGCTCTTCCGGCGGCGGCGGTGGCAGTGACTCCTGGTAGGGCATGTGTCGCGAGGAGGATGTCCGCATGGTGAAGACCGTCCTGCTCTCGTTGCTGCTGCCTTCCTTATTCCTGGGCGTCATGCCTCCCATCGAGCATCCGGTGACGGATCCGGAAGGGATGCTGAGCACCCAGGAGCGGGAGTCCGTCTCCCGTGCCCTGGTGGACCTGCGCGATGAGCACCGGGTCCAGATGGCGGTGCTGCTGGTGGGCACCACGAACGGTCAGCCCATCGAGGACACCGCGAGCGAGGTCTTCCAGTCCTGGAAGGGCGGGGAGGCGGGCCGGGACCGGGGCCTGCTGCTGCTTGTCGCGAAGAACGACCGACGCATGCGCCTGGAGGTGGGCTACGGGCTGGAGCCGTACGTGACGGACGGCGAGGCCCAGGTGCTGCTGGATGCCCAGGGGCCGCTGCTGCGTGAAGGAAGGGTCGCGGAGGCACTGAGCGCCATCCTCGTGGGCGTGCGCGCGGAGGTCGCGGCGGGCGTGTTCTCGACGACGCTCCCCTCGTCTTCCAAGCCGCCCACGAAGTCCACGGCTGCGGTCGTGGTGCTCTTCTCCATGGTCGCGACCGCCTTCGCGGTGGGCGGGTTGCTGGTCCGGTGCAGGTCGCGGGGCCTTCAAGACAAGCGCGTCCTCGGCGTGGCGGCACTGGGCGTGGGGGTTCCCCTGGGGGTGCTCGGCTGGAGCGCGTGGGGGCTCGAACTGCCCGTCGCCTCCATCCTCCCCGCGTATGGCGTGATGGTGCTCGGCGCCTTCCTCGGGTGGCACTACCTCTCGGACACGCTGTCCCTGGGGGTGGGCATCCTGGGGGCACCGTGGATGAGCGCGCTCATGAGCCAGACGGATTCGACGCCCCCGCCCATTCCCGGCATCACGGGTTGGCTCATGGTGACGGTGATGGGCTCCGTTCCCTGGTTCGGAGTGTTCGTCGTCGTCACGCACTTCCTGGAGTGGGTCTTCCTGGTGGCGACGGGCAGGGAGGGCTTCTGGGATCGCTCCTCTTCCGGTCGGAGATCCTCGACGTCGAGCCTCTCGTCGTCCTCGTCCTCCAGCCGCCGCCCGTCCTCGTCCTCCAGCCGCCGCGCCTCGTCCTCGTCCTGGAAGGGCGGCGGAGGCGCCTCGGGAGGCGGCGGCGCCAGTTCGTCCTGGTAGTTCGGGCCATCAGGCCTAGTTGCCCGCCTGCTTCCCGGGCTCCGATCCGCGCGGGCAACGTCCTGCATCCGACAGGACGTCCTGCTCTGGCGGCGCGCCATCGCCCGCCTGAAGGGCACTCCCTACCTTGGGGACATGAAGGCTTCGCGCAGAGGCGTGCCCGTCTACGTGCCACCCCGGACGGTGTGGTCGGTGGGCGCCCAGGTGGTGCTGCTGGTGCTGCTGGGCACGGCGATGCAGCGCCTGGGGCCGGTGCTGACGCTGCTGGCGGTGGCGCTGCTGCTGGGGCTCGCGGCGGAGCCCGTGGTGCGCCGGATGCAGTCATGGGGCGTGCGCCGGGGCTTCAGCGTGGCGCTCATCGCGCTGACGCTCCTGAGCATCACCGGCCTGCTCATCCTCACGTTGGTGCCGCTGCTGGTGGAGCAGTTGGAGAACCTGGTGCACGCGGCGCCGGGCTTCTTCGCGGAGCTGACGCAGGCGGAGTGGTTGCAGAAGCTGGATGAGCACTTCGGCGTGCTGTCGCGCCCGCAGGACGCGTTCAACATGGAGCCCGGCGTGCTGGCCCGGCCGCTCATCACCGTGCTGTCCTCCACCGTGGAGTTGATGGGCGCGGGCATCACCGTGCTGGCGCTGGCGGTGTTCGGGCTGCTGTTCGGCCACGACCTCTACGCGAGCATCCTGGGCTGGGTGCGCCCCCGTCAGCGCGGCCGGGTGCGCCGGGTGGTGGGCCGGATGCGCGAGGCGGTGGGCAACTACCTGGTCGGCACGCTGCTCATCGTGAGCGTGGGCGGGGCCTTCACGGCGCTGATGTCGCTGGCGCTGGGGGTGCCGTACTTCCTGCCGCTCGGGCTGGTGGCGATGGTGCTGGGGCTCATCCCGTACATCGGCAGCGTCATCACCGCGCTGCTGGTGAGCGTCACCACGCTGGCGTCGGTGGGGTCGCGGCGCGCGCTCATCGCGCTGGCGCTGTTCATGGTCTACCAGCAGTTCGAAGCCCACCTGCTCAGCCCGCTGGTGCAGCGGCGCGCCATCAAGATGAACCCGCTGCTCATCTCCCTGGTGGCCCTGGTGGGCGGCACGGTGGCGGGGCTCCTGGGGGTCATCCTCGCGGTGCCGGCGGCGGCGGCGGGGCAGGTGCTGCTGACCGAGGTGCAGCGGGAGCGCCGCAAGACGTGGACGCGGGAGCGCCGGCTCGCGGCGGCGGCCCGGGTGCCGGCCGTGCCCGGCAACGCGGACGAGGCACTGTTGGCCGGTCCTCTCTCCGCCCGGGGTGGGGATGACGCGCGACGTGCGCCCCCGTCCGACTCCGGGCATCCTGGGGCGCCGCACTGAGCCGTCGCACCTGGACCGGGCCCGTCATGACCTCCGATGAGAGCGTTTCGTCGTCCTTCAAGCGCGCGGCCGCGGAGCGCGCGGTGGACTTCATCCAGTCCGGCATGGTGGTGGGCCTGGGCTCGGGCAGCACGGCCGCGTTCGCGGTGAGGCGGCTGGGCGCGCTGCTGGCGGCCGGGACGCTGAAGGACGTGGTGGGCGTGCCGACCTCGCGCGCGACGGAGGCGCTGGCCGCGTCGCTGGGCGTGCCGCTCACGACCCTGGATGTGCACCCGGTGGTGGATCTCACCATCGACGGCGCGGATGAAGTGGCGCCGGACCTGTCCCTCATCAAGGGCGGGGGCGGGGCGCTCCTGCGCGAGAAGGTGGTCGCCCAGGCCAGCCGGCGGGAGATCATCGTGGTGGACGCGCCGAAGCTGTCACCCCGGCTGGGCACGAAGTGGCCGGTGCCGGTGGAGGTGCTCCCGTTCGGGTGGCGTTCGCAGTCGCTGTTCCTGGAGTCGCTGGGCGCGCGCGTGACGGTGCGCCTGGCGCTGGATGGGAAGCCGTACCAGACGGACCAGGGCAACGTGGTGCTGGACTGCGACTTCGGTCCCATCAACGACGTGGCGGCGCTGGCCTCGCGGCTGGAGTCCCGCGCCGGGGTGATGGAGCACGGCCTGTTCCTGAACCTGGCCACCGACCTGGTGGTGGCGGGGCCGGACGGCATCACCCACCGCGTCCGGGGCGCGTGACGTCAGGTGAGGCGTGAGAGGTCGGGCGCGGTGTCCACGTCCTCCTCGCCTCCGGGCAGCGCGACCTCCACCACGCGCGACGGGTCGCGAGCGATGAGCCTGCGCGCGCCGTCCGTGGGCGGCAGTGCTTCCAGCTCCGAGAAGAGGGTGCGGGAGAAGAGGGCGGGGACGCCCCGGGTGCCCGCGTAGGCGGAGGCGACGATGGGCGCATGCGTGCGCTCGAACGTGGCGACGAGCGCGCGCAGGTGGGCCGCGTCCACGCGGAGCTGGTCGCAGAGCATCACCAGCGCGCCGTCCACGTCCGGGGGCAGGGCGCGCAGGCCGACGTGCAGGGATGAGCCCTGACCCAGCGCCCAGTCCGGGTTGTCCACGCACCGCACGGACAGGCCCCCGAGCTCCGCCGCGATGTCCTCACGCCGAGCGCCCAGCACGACGACCACGGGGCCCGCGCCCAGGGCCGCCTCCGCCGCGCGCCGCACCAGGGAAGTGCCTTCATGTCTGAGCAACTGCTTGGGCTGTCCCAGCCGTGAGGAGCCACCGGCGGCGAGCAGCACCACGGCCACGGTCATGTCCGTCTCCGGGTCAGTACAGGGGGCGGCACGGCGTTCGTCCGGAGCATGGGGCCTGGAGCGTACCTCGTGCCCTGTCGCGCGCCGTCACGCCGACCTGCGCTCCGGTGCGACCGCGTCCGCGTGGATGGGCGCCTGTCGCTCGCGCAGCCGTCCGCCGTCCCGCCCCGCGAGCACCGTCTGCACCTCCGCGAGGATGGACAGGGCAATCTCATCCGCCCCTTCCGCGCCCAGGTCCAACCCCATGGGCGCGTGCAGCTTCTCCAACTGCGCCTCGGTGGGCGCCTGCGCCAGCTCCCGCAGGATGCGCTCGGTCCGGGCGCGGGGCCCCAGCACGCCCAGGTAGCGCACCGGCGACGGCACCAGCCGCGCCAGCAGCTCCCGGTCCTGCGGCAGGCTGTGCGTCATCACCAGCACCAGGCTTCGCGAGGACAGGGGCACCTTCTCCAGCACCTCGGTGGACTTCGACGCGATGACCGACTGGGCCTGCGGAAACCTCCGGCGCAGCATCTCCACCGGCCGGTCCGCCACCACCGTGAGGTGCCAGCCCAGCCCCTGCGCCCGGGACACCACGGGCGCCACGTCGAAGCCGCTGCCGAACACCACCACCGACGGCGCCGGGTCCACCACCTCCACCAACACCTCCGAGCCGCCGCACGCGCCGCTCCACGGCACGCCGCGCACCAGCGCCTCGGTCGCGGCCTCCCGCACCGACTCGCGCAGCGCACCCGAAAGGTTGCCCGCCTCCACGCCGTCCTCACGCAGCATCAGCCGCGAACCCACGGCCTCCGCGGGGCCACGGAACACGGTGGCCACGACCGCGCGCAGGGACTGCTTGCGCGCCTCGGCCGCGAAGCCGAGCGCGTCGCCGGGGCCGGGCTCCCAGCGCTCCAGCAGGATGTCCACCACGCCGTTGCACCCGAGCGCGAACGACAGGCCACCCTCGTCCTCCGCGTTGTCGCCGGTGGTGTCGTAGCGCAGCACGCGCGGCCCGCCCGACGTCCAGAAGAAGGCCTTGCGCACCAGGTCCCCTTCCAGGCACCCGCCGCTCACCCCTCCGGCCAGCCAGCCGTCCTCGCCCATCAGCATGCGCGCGCCGGGGCGCCGGTACGACGAGCCGGACACCGCCACCACCGTCGCCAGGACCACCGGACCGGAGGCGCGTCCACGCATGCGCAGGATGTCGTCGAGTTCCCTCATCGCGGCGCCCATCTAAACACCCATGCCCGGCACCCGGACTGAATCCTCGACCTCGGGATGTGCGCCGTCCGACGCTCCAGGCCGCTCCGGCTTCTCCCACCGCACGCAGGGCAGGCGTCCAGCCGACCCCCTGCTCACTGAATGACGCTGGCGGACACGACCCCGCGCCACGAACTTGAGTGGAGGACACGTGGATGGAGGCTCGGTGGAATCATCAGTGCCACGGCAGGACACCCGACATCAGGACCCCTTCACGCCCGGAGGTGCGGCGCGGCCCCGCTTTCAGTCCCAGGGGATGGGGAGGTCGGCATGAAGATGCCCGAACTGTTGGAGCACCTGCCGGCGGTGGGACATCTGCTTGGCCGCAAGCCGGGGGGGAGGGAGGACGTCTTGCCCAGACGTGATCCCAGCATCACCCTGCCGGACTTCCACGCCGTGCCCATCCCCTCCAGCGAGCGCCGTCTGGGGGATGGCCGCACCCTCATCGTGCACCACCCGTCGCCGCGCGCGCCCCGGGGGCCGGGCCTCACGGTGATGAGCTACAACATCCTCATGGGCGGCGAGCGCCAGGAGGCGCTGCTGGAGTACTTCACGCAGCTCGAAGCCCAGGACCGCATGCCGGACGTCATCGGCCTGCAGGAGGCGGGCGTGCCCATGTCGGTGCTGCTCGCGTCCCGCTTCGGCTTCCACCTCGTGTACCAGGGCAGTGACGGCGACAACGGCGGGCGGCTGGTGAACGGCAAGGCGTACCTGAGCCGCCACCCCATCGTGGACGCCGCGCACTTCACCTACGTCCTCACCGATGCTGAACGCCAGGAGGCCATCAACCGCCAGGGACAGGCAGGGGAGCTGGTGGAGGACCGCGGCGTGCTGTGGATGAAGCTGGAGGTGGAGGGCCACCCGCTCTACCTCTACAACCTGCACCACGCGCTAGGGGACTCGGGCATCAACGCGCGCAACCTGCACCAGCTCAACTCCCTGCTTCGTCAGCGCGAGGGCGTCGCCGCCGTGGTGCTGGGCGACTTCAACGCCAACACCGCCATCAAGCGCGGCGGCTCCTGGCTGATGGCGCACCTGCATCCCCAGCAGGACAACGACACGGACACCATCGAGGAGTACCGGCTGCGCTACGGCGACCTGCACCATGTGACGGTGGGGGACCGGGGCGTGGGCAACATCGCGGATCCGCGCCTGCGCCATGAGCTGCACGTGCTGGAGGAGGACCTGCCGGAGACGGTGTGTCACGCGACGACCGTGCGGGTGCGGCTGGCGGACCATTCCCTGACGACGCCCCAGCACGCCCGAGCGGAGCTGGGCGCGGGCCAGGTCCCCAGGGGCAGCCCCGCGTGGCTGCGCCTCCAGGACGTCGCGGACTGCGCCACGCTCACCTCGCTGCCGGACAGCCATGGGGTGGTGCACGCCACGGGCAAGCGCTTCGACAACTTCTACGCGACGCGCACGCTCATCCCCGTCCTCTTCGAGGTGGACCGCTCCACCGAATCCTCGGACCACCAGCCAGTGGTGGCGCACTACCGCTTCAACGGGGTCGCCCCCGCGAAGCCGTCGCCCCGCTCGAGCTGATGTCCTTGGGGTGCGCGGTGACAGCCGCGCACCCCGGGGGCGGGCGGACGCATCTGGATGATTCAGGCCGGCTGGGCTGTAGTGGGAAGCCGGATGCCCGTCCAACGACACGCCTTCCTGCTCAATGCCGTCCGGGAGCTTGGCCGCTCGGTGCCGGCCATCCTCCGGACCCGCGCCTCCTGGGAGGAATGCCTGGGGCTCATCCGCGAGGCGAGCAGGACGTCGCTGGGCATGGAGTTCGACACGCTCGCCCGCTTCGATGCCCGCTCCGTCGTCGGCCTCTTCTCCCACCCGGAGCAGGCGCGCATCCTCGCCCGTCTGGTGGATGAGCGGGCCCGTCTGTACGAGGCCCACGGCCACTACGCGGAGGCGCTCGCGGACAGCGTCTACGCGGGGCAGTTGCTCGCGTGTTCACGCGCCCGCTTCGGCCTGCCCCGCGACGCCCGCGCCGCCGATGTGCTGGAGCGCGAGGCGGGGACACCTTCACCGCTGGACTGAAGGCGCCCCGTCCACGAAGCCGCTGCTTCAGCCGGCCTTCTTCACCTGGAGGACGACCTTGCCCACGGCCGCGCGCGACTCCAGCTCGCGCAGCGCCTTCGCGCCGTCCTCCAGCGGAAAGACGCTGCCCACCAGGGGATTGAGGATGCCGCGCCCGGCGAGCACCTCCAGGTCCTTCGCGATGGTGGCCGTCAGCTCCGGCCCGTGCATCAGGAAGGCACCCCACGCCACGCCCACCACGGACACGTTGCGCAGGAGCAGCCGGTTCACCGCCACCGACGGAATCTGACCGCCAGCGAAGCCGACCACCAACAGCCGTCCCTCGGGCGCGAGCACCTTGAGGCTCTTGTCGAAGACGTCCCCACCCACCACGTCCAGCACCACGTCCGCGCCCCGTCCGTCGGTGGCCTCGCGCACCCCGGCCGGCCAGTCACCCGCCCGCAGCGTGACGTCCGCGCCCGCGCGCTTCGCCATCTCCGCCTTGCGCGCGTCGCCCACCACCGCCAGCACGCGCGCGCCTGCGCCCTTGGCCACCTGCACCGCCGCCGTGCCCACGCCGCCGGCCGCGCCGTGCACCACCACCGTCTCGCCGGCCTTCAGCTGCCCGCGCCGGTGCAGCGCGAAGTGCGCCGTGTGGTAGTTCATCACCACGCCCGCGGCCTGCTCGAAGCTCCACGCCTGGGGGATGGGGAACGCCAGCTCCGGCGCCACCGCGCAGACCTCCGCGAAGCCGCCCAGCGTGAAGGAGAAGCCCATCACCCGGTCGCCGGTCTTCACCCGCGCCCCCGGGGGCGCATGGCGCACCACGCCCGCCACCTCCACGCCCGGCACGAAGGGCAGCTCCGGCTTCATCTGGTACTTGCCCTGCGACAGCAGCAGATCCGGAAAGCTCACCCCGGCCGCCACCACGTCGATGAGCACCGCGTCCCCGGCCTCCGGCTCCGGCACGTCCACCAGCACCAGTCCGTCCGGCCCCGTCAGCTTCTGCACCTGCAGCGCGCGCATGTGTCGCCTCCCGAGGCGCGGACGCTAGTTCATGCGAGCGCGAGCAGGGGGGCCAGCAGCGCGTCGAGTGTCTCGCGCTTGAAGGGTTTCTGGATGAGCGGCAGGGTCAGCTGCTCCACGAACTCGCGGGAGCTGGGGGTGTAGGCGCCCCCCGTCATGAAGATGAGGCGCGAGGCCTGCTCGGGCGACTGTTCCTGGAGCGCCTCGTGGAACTGCCGGCCCGTCACCTCCGCCATCATCAGGTCGCAGAGGATGGCGTCGTAGTGACGCCCCTCGCGGATCCACCCCAGGGCCTCCTGCGCGCTGGGGGTGTAGGTCACCTCGTGCACGTCCATCAGCATCAGGCGGAGGGTCAGCCCGAAGGACCGCTCGTCATCCACGATGAGCAGCTTCCCGCGCTGGAGGCTGGGGGCGGGCGGAGAGGGCAGGGTCGGCACGGGGACCCGCCGCACGATCGTCGTCGCCGGAAGTCGGACGGTGAAGGTGCTGCCCTGGCCGGGGGAACTCTCCACGCTGATGCCGCCGTTCATCTGCGTCACCAGACTGTGGCTGATGGCGAGCCCCAACCCCTGGCCCTGGCCCAGCTGCTTGGTGGTGAAGAAGGGCTCGAAGAGGTGCTCCAGGATGTCCGGGTCGATGCCCGCGCCCGTGTCCTGGATGTGCACGAACACGTTCTCGTCGGAGGCCCGGAGCCGGAGGCGGATTTCATGGCGGGAGGCCATTCCCTCCGGGATCGCCTGGGCCGCGTTCACCAGCAGGTTGAGGAACACCTGTCCCAGCCGGACGCTGTCGGCGACCACCTCCGGCACCGGGGTGTAGTCCCGCACGACGTGGGCCCGGTGCCGGATCTCCACCATGGCCATCTTCAGGGCCAGCTCCAGCACCTGCTCGACGTCGACGCTGCGCTCCTGCGTCGCGGTGGGGCGGGCGAAGGCGCCCAGGTCCTTGACGATGTCCTGGATGCGTTCGGCGCCTTCTTGCGCATGGGTCAGGGCCTCCAGCGCCTGGGTCGCTCCGGTGTGATGGCGCGCGAGCGCGAGCAGCTCCGGATCCACCGACGGCGGCGCCGGGGCCCGCAGCGCGTGCGTGGCAAGCCCCAGGCCGCCCATCAGGAAGGCCAGGGGGTTGTTGACCTCGTGGGCGATCCCCGCCGCGAGCGTGCCCACCGCCGCCAGCCGTTCCGCCAGGCTCAGCCGCACCTGCATCTGCCGCAGCTCGGTGATGTCGATGATGGCGGTCCGGCACATGCGCTCCTGGGGATCGCTGTCCTCGATGGGCGCGCTCAAGAGGCGCACCTCGACCTGCTTGCGAGAGATCCTCAGCCGCAGCTCCGTGCTCACCGTCTCCCCGTCGATGCTCCGGCGCAGGTGGCCGAAGAAGCGACCCACGTCGGTGGGATCCACGAAGGGCGTGAAGGGCAGGCCTTGCAGGTACGAACGGTTCTGGCCCAGCAGGTTCGCGCCGGTGAGGTTCAGGTCCTGGATGCGGCCGTTCGCATCCAGGCTCACGCACGCGATGGGCGCGAAGTCGTAGAGCTCCATGTAGCGGTTGCGGGATTCCTCCAGCGCCTGCTGGGCCTCCTGC
This sequence comes from Myxococcaceae bacterium, assembly GCA_004173515.1. GTDB lineage: Bacteria > Myxococcota > Myxococcia > Myxococcales > Myxococcaceae > Corallococcus. The sequence continues at coordinate 19,974 of SECN01000090.1, forward strand.
AACTCACGGTTCTGCACCTCGAGCTCCAGCTGATGCTGCTTCAGCTCCCTCAACAGCCCGCGCAGCTCTTCCGGTGCGCTGGGATTGCTCTCCAATGCGTGCAGTGCCTGGGTGAGTTCCGCCCGCTTCTTCCCGCTCCGCCCATCCATAGGACTTCCCCCACTGCGCGCGGCAGACCCACTGCCAGAAGGCTCAGGCCTTCCGGGTTATATCCTCGATGGAGAGCAGCATGTATTGGGTGCCCGTCGTCTCGCTGGAGAGCTGCCGGGCGTTGAGCAGCATCCGTCGGTGCCCGATGGTGTCGAAGTCGTGCTCCATCACGAAGTCCTGCAGGTGCTTGTTCAGGGGCAGGATCTCCTCCAGCAAGTGTCTCAGCTGGGGGATGTTCCACTGACCATTGCCGAGCGTGTAGAGCGTGTGTCCCAGTGTCTGCTCCTGGCTCACCTGGAAGGTGGAGTAGAAGGCCGGGTTGACGTTGATGACATGCAGGCCCGCGTCCAACACCAGGAAGGGCTCGCGCATCGTCTCCACGATGGCCTTGGCGTACTCGCGCGAGCGGCGTGACTCATCCAGGCTGGATTTGAGCCGGTCGATGTCCAACAGCGTCATCACCGCACCCTCGATTTTGTTGTCCAACGACTTGTAGGGACGCAGCCGCAGCGAATACCAGTGCCCGTTGCTGTCGCGCACCTCCTGCTCGATGACGCCCAGGCGCTCGGTGACCTCGGTCACGGCGGCGTCCAGGTCCGGCAGGGCAATGCCCAGCTTCACCTCGCGCAGGGACCGCCCGATGTCCGCCGCGGAGAGCTTCAGCACCTCTTCGGCCATGGGGGTGAAGCGGCGGATGCGGTGGTCGTTGCCCAGCATCACGGTGGCGATATGGGTGCTGCCAATCAGGTTGTTCAGGTCGCCATTGAGCTGGCTGAGTTCGTTGTTGCGATTCTGCAGCTCCTCGTTGACGGTGATGAGTTCCTCGTTGGTGGACTGGAGCTCCTCCTTCGCGGTCTCCAGTTCCTCATTCGTGGACTGGAGCTCCTCGTTGCTGGACTGGAGCTCCTCGGTGGCGGAGCGCAGCTCCTCGTACGTCGCCTCCTGCTCCTCCGTGAGCGTCTGCAGGTGCTCCTGCGTCAGGAGCAACTCCTCGCGCAGCCGCTCCATCTCCAGGTCGCGCGCGGATTCATCGTCGGCGTCCGGTCGGGCGGAGCGACCCTTGCGCGCGGGGAGCGGGGAGGCCTCATGCACCTCCTCGAAGAGCACGAGCAAGCAGTGCTCCACTCCGGCCTGCGCCGAGCGCAGCGGATGCACCTCCAGGTTCACCTTTCGCGGGCGCTCTCCTCCGGAGAGGGTCAGCCCCTCCTTGCGCACCCGGCTGGCGTTCTTCTTCGCCTGGTGCAGGGCCGCCCGGAGCTCCAGCGCCAGCCCCTCGCGCGCCATCTTGATGAGGTTGAGGCTCGCGACCCCGGGGAGCGGTTCGAGGTAGGGCCCGGTGTGGCCCCGGAAGTGGAGGATCTCCAGGTCCTGGTTGACGATGACGCCCGGGGGCCCGTAGCGGGCGAGCACCAGCCGGTCCGCTTCCTGCTGTGCATCCAGGTCCGTCACACCGGACGTCAGCTTTCGCCGCGCGCTGGGGGGCCGCTCCGTCATGGACTCCCGATAGGTGAAGGTGAGGTTCGGCTGCGGCGTCGCGTTCTTCTTGCGGTAGAGCTTGTTGCGCTTGTCCACCAGGGAGAACAGGTCCGCGGAATTGCCCACCGTCTCCGACGTGCCCAGCATCAGGAAGCCCCCGGGACACAGGGCGTAGTGGAAGACAGGCATCACCTTCTTCTGGAGCACCGGGCCCAGATAGATGAGGACGTTGCGGCAGCTGATGAGGTCCATCCGTGAGAAGGGTGGGTCGCTCACCAGGTTCTGCTGCGCGAAGATGCATACGTTGCGCAGCGATTTGTGGATCTGGTAGCCGCCCTCCGTCCTCACGAAGAAGCGTCGCAGGCGCTCCGGCGAAAGGTCCGACACGCTGGACTCCGGATAGACGGCGGCGCGCGCCTGATCGATGGCGGTCCCGCTCACGTCCGTCGCGAACACCTGGAGGGGGACGCTCGTCGCTCCCGCGCCCAGGTACTCCATCAGGCACATGACGAGCGAATAGACCTCCTCGCCCGTGGAGCAGCCCGGAATCCAGATGCGGAAGGGGCGGTGGGGAGGGCGATCGCGGAACAGCTCCGGGAAGACCTTCTGCTGGAGCGCTTCGAAGGTGGCGGGGTCCCGGAAGAAGCTGGTGACGTGGATGAGCAGGTCCTGGTGGAGCAGCTCCAGCTCCTCCGGCTGCTCCTCCACCCGGCGGATGTAGGCCGCCAGGTCCGCCACCTTGCACAGCTGCATCCGTCGCTCCAGGCGCCGGTGGATGGTGCTGGGCTTGTAGTGCGTGAAGTCCACGCCCGTGGTCTCCCTCAGCAGCTGGAAGATCCGCTGCAGGCCCTCCTCGGAAAGCACATGCGCGGGCAGCGCGCCCGGAGCCCGGGCATGGGTGGGCAGCGGATCCAGGTTGGCCAGCTGGGCCAGGGTGACCGCGATGCCCTCGGGCGGCAGGATGTGATCCACGAAGCCCGACGCGATGGCGCTCCGGGGCATGCCGTCGAAGTGCGCGGACGTCGGCTCCTGGACCAGCGTGGTGCCGCCCGCCTCGTGTACGGCCTGCAGCCCCCGGGTGCCGTCGGAGCCCGTGCCGGAGAGCACCACGCCAATGGCCCGGCCCGGGGCCTGCTCGGAGAGCGACGTGAGGAAGTCGTCGATGAGCCGCAGCCCCTGCGTGGACGACGCGGGAGGGCCCAGATGCAGCGCCCCCTGTCCGAGCGTCAGGCTGACGCCCGGCGGATTCACGTAGACGTGATCCGGCGTGAGCGTGAGGCCCTCGGAGGCCTCCAGCACGGGCATCGTCGTCACCCGGCCCAGCAGCAGCGGCAGGCTGCTCTCATGTTGGGGCGACAGGTGCTGCACCAGCACGAACGCCATGCCCGTCCGCGTGGGCAGGTGCTCCAGGAGGGACAGGAACGCCGGAAGGCCTCCCGCCGAAGCGCCAATCCCCACCACCGGGAAGCGCCCCAGGAACGTCTTCACGTCCGGCTCCGACTCACGGGGCGGCACGGGGGAAGGGGGCTGCTTCTTCACGGGAATCCTTTCGGCGCCCGTCGCGCGGCCTCACGCCGCCGCGGGTGCCTGTCCCCCCGTGTAGCCCACCGCGCACCCAGGCGCTGGCCTGTCCTCTCACCCTTGCGTCAATCAGCGGTGATGTGGGACCCACCCCGGGTCGGGAATAAATGAGACGGCAAATTCTCCCCGGCGTTCACTCAATGCACGCTTCCACCGACAGGTGCTTCAAACCTGAAGTCACTGGGTTGCCAGCATTGAAGCATTGCTCGTTTTCCCCCGGTCGGCGTGGGTTCCTCCGTATTTTCAAGCAGATGCGAGAACTCTCAATTCTTGAGAAGTGGCGTATACGTAAAATTCTCGCCTGTACTTGAAATGCGCGCCTCTCTTGTGACACAGTCGTTTCTAATCTTTCCACTTAGCAGGAGGATTACATGTACGAGAAGCGAGTACGCGGCGCCCTGGGTGCCGCAGCCCTGTCCCTGATGGTTGGCGCCTGCACCGAAGGCGCTCCTGCCGCGAACACGGAGGACTCCAACCTCCAGAAGGCGTCCGCCAATCTGTCGTCCGGTCAGCACGTGGTTGCTGCCGACGCGGATGCGGTCCCCACCTTCGTCACCGGTTCCTTTGGTTCTGTTCCCGCGCCGTCGGCCATCCAGGGCATCGCTGCTCCCCAGCAGCTGGCCCCGGTGATCGCGGGCGTGGCCCCGATGTTCCGCCTGGACCCGAACGACCTGTTCCTGAAGAAGGCCTATGTCGGCTTCGACGGTGACACGCACTTCCGTTACGGCGTGACCCACAACGGCATCCTGGTGCGCGACGCGGAAGTGCGTCTGCACGCCCGCAACGGCAGCGTGTTCGCGGTGAACACGAACGCCCGCGGCGACCTGAAGGGCGAGGCGAAGGCGACCATCGCCGCCGAAGCGGCCATCGCCGCGGCGACGGGCGACCGCAGCGCTCCCGAGCGCGCGTCCACCGAGGGCGAGCCCGAGCTCGTCTATCACCGCTCCGGCAACGAGCTGGTCCTGACGTACGAAGTGCGCGTCAAGGGCGAGCTGCCGGACCTGACGCCGGTGGACAACACCGTGCTGGTGAACGCGAAGACGGGCGAAGTGTTCGAGATCCGCCCGAACATCCACTCCGCGCTCAACCGCCAGGTCAACGACCTGCAGCACCGCACCTCGCTGCCCACGGCCGTCCGTGCGCGCTGGGAAGGTGATGCGGCCCACGCCGACGTCGTGGTCAACAACAACTACGGCCACCTGGGCACCGTCTACAACTGCTACCAGTCGCTGTTCGGCCGTGACTCCTACAATGGCGCCGGCGCCATCCTGAAGAGCTACGTCCACTACAGCAACAACTACGTCAACGCCTACTGGGACGGTACCCAGATGGTGTACGGCGATGGCGACGGCGTGAACGCCTCCAACCTGGCGAACTCGCTGGACGTGACGGCGCACGAGCTGACGCACGCGGTGACCTCGTCCGAGTCCAACCTCACCTACGCCGAGCATCCCGGGTGACGGCCTGCGCTACATGAACAACCCCACGCTGGACGGGGACTCGCTCGACTACTACCCGGACTACTCCTCCGGCGTGGACGTGCACTACAGCTCGGGTATCTCCAACCTGGCGTTCTTCCTGATGTCCGAGGGTGGCACGCACCCGCGCGCCAAGACGACCCTGAATGTCACGGGCGTCGGCTTCGAGAAGGCCGCCAGGGTCTTCTACAAGATCAACGTGGACCTGCTGATCGCGTCGTCCAACTTCGAGGCGGCGAAGACCGCGTCGGAGCAGGCCGCGACCCAGCTGGGCTTCACGACGGCGGAAGTCACCAATGTCGGCAACGCCTGGAAGGCCGTCGGCGTCGGCGTCCCGGTTCCTCCCCCGGTCACCACCCCGATCGAGAAGGGCACGACCGTCACGGGCATCAACGGCTCGTCCGGCAGCAAGCAGTACTACTCCATCACGATCCCCGAGGGCGCCACGGACGTGACGTTCACGATGGCCGGTGGCACGGGTGACGCGGACCTCTACGTCCGTCGCGCCAACGCCCCCACGGATTCCCTGTACGACTGCCGTCCGTACAAGTCCGGCAACGCGGAGGTCTGCACCTTCCCGACCTCTGGCACGGAAGCCATCTGGTACGTGATGATCAAGGGCTTCACCAGCTACACGGGCACCACCCTGAACGTCACCTGGAAGGGTGGCTTCGAGAAGATCGGCAACGAGTTCGTCGTCGAGAACCTCGCGGGCGTGGAAGGCTCCAGCCGCACCTACATCATCGACATGCCCGAGTACAAGGTGGACTCCGGCAAGAACACGCTGTCCATCGCGCTGGGTGAGGGCGAGGGCAACGCGGACGTCTACGTCCAGAAGGACTCTGCCCCCACGTTCACCTCCTACATCGCTCGCGGTGTGAAGGAGAGCGCGACGGAGAGCATCGTGCTGCGCAACATCTCCGCCGGTCGCTACTACATCACGATCGTCGGCGTGCCGAGCCTGGTGGACACCACCGTGAACGGCTACATCAAGACGACGTTCGCGGCGTCCTACAAGACCCTGTAGTTCGCACGGATGGGGGCGCGGCTTGATGCCGCACCTCCTTCCTCAAGACCCCGGTTCCCGCTCCAGAGCGGGACCCGGGGTTCTTTTTTTGTCCCGCGTGCTTCTTCACTCCGCTGGAGTCAGTGCGCCGCGCGCGCCGGACTCGCGGGGGCAAGGCGCATGGGCTGGGCGCGGCCGTAGGTGAGCGAGCGCCACACCCACTCCGCCGGGCCGAAGCGGAAGCGCGAAAGCCACAGGTGCGCCAGGCCCACCTGCACCGCGAAGACGCCCAGCGACACGAGCACGGTGCGCGACATGGGCAGGTGCCCGACGAGGCCCAGGCCCCAGCCGTCGTACAGCCACACGCTCACCAGCGACTGCATCAGGTACAGCGACAGCGCCATGCGGCCCGCGGGCGCGAGCACGCCCAGCACCTTCTTCCCGCGCTCCTTCTGGAAGAGCAGCGCGAAGGCCGCCGCGTAGCCCATGCCCATGAACAGGTAGCCCACCTCCCGCAGGGTGCGCATGCCCACCATCCACGCCGGGGGGCTCACCGGCATGGCCATCCCCCGGTTGCGCAGGTTGAGCACCAGCGCCAGGGTGGCCACGGCAGTGCCCACCCCCAGGCCCCAGGCCAGCATCCTGCGCAGGAGCGCGCGGTTGCGCTCCACGTCCTCCAGCAGCCGACGACGTCCGGCCCAGAGGCCCACGAGGAAGCGGCCCAGGATGATGCACATCCACAGCGGGCGGCCCGGGGTGGCTAGGTTGTGCCAGGCGAACCTCGCGTTGGCCTGCTGGGACGTCACCACCGAATCGCTGGACAGGCCCGTGAGCAGCGCCGTGCGGTGCGCCGCGTCCTCGTCCCGGGTCGCCTGCGCGGCGCGGGCCGCCGCTTCTGTTCCGTGCAGCAGCTCCGGCCCGTAGCGCTGCGCGAAGGAGATGAGGAGCGGCAGGACGACGAAGAGCACCGCCACCCAGGTGAGCACCGTCCGGTCCGAGCGCTTGCGGAACAGGAGCAGCACGAAGCCCACCAGCGCGTAGGTGGAGAGGATGTCGCCCACCCACAGCGCGAACATGTGCGTGAGGCCGATGAGCAGCAGCACCCCCAGCCGTCGCCGGTACACCGGCACGATGGACGCGCCCCGGGCCTCCGCGCGCGACATCTGCAGGCAGAAGCCCAGCCCGAAGAGGAAGGAGAAGAGGGTGACGAACTTCTGGTCGATGAAGAACGCGTAGAGCGCGCCGACCACCGTCTCCAGCAGCGGCGCGCCCAGCGCCTGCGCCTGTTCGCGCGGCAGGAGCGCACGGCCGCTGAACCAGGTGACGCTGTTGGAGATGAAGACGCCCAACAACGCGAAGCCGCGCAGGGCGTCCAGCAGGTGCACGCGCTCGGAGATGTCGACGGGACCGGCGGAGGAGGGTTCGGGCATGGCGTGGACTACACGCCCGCCGCCTCGACACCGTCAAACGGACGCCAGGGCCTGCTCGCAAGGACGCGCGCGGCTTGCCGCGGTGCTTCCCTGCATCAGGCGGATTTCTCCGGGCCGGGCAGAACCTCGCGCAGGCAGCGCTCCAGTCCACCCCGGTGGCGCCACTGCTGGGGGTAGCCCAGGGACACCTCCTCGAAGCGCACGCCGTCGCGCCACAGCGTGGCCGGCATGTGCAGGTGCCCCGTCACCACCACCTCCGCGCGGTAGCGGGTGTGCCAGTCCTCGGTGAGGCGCGTGCCGCACCAGATGGAGAAGCGCGGGATGCGCGGCAGCCGCACGTGCTCGTAGCGCAGCGGGTAGTGGCGGTGGGGACCGTCGCCGGGCCAGCGCGGGTACGGGTCCTCCGGCGTGAGCGCGCCGTAGCGGTGGCACAGGTCCACCATGCGCAGGTAGCGCGCCTCCCCGCGCAGGGGCGGCTGTTCGGATGGCATGGACCACAGCTCGTGGTTGCCCGGCACCCAGACGACCTGGCGGAAGCGCGCGGTGAGCGTGCGCAGCATCAGGTCCATGTCCGCGAGCGTTTCGCCCACGTCGCCGCCGACGATGAGCCAGTCGTCCGGGCGTGGCGCGAGCGCGGCCAGGGCCTGGTGGTTTTCGGTGTGCCGCAGGTGCAGGTCGCTGATGGCGTAGAGCTTCATGGCGCGCGGCCCTTACCTTAACGCGCATGCCCGCGCGCGGCACGGGAACGCGGAGGCGGCGCGGCTTCAGCCCAGGGAGGCGAGCAGCTCCAGCACGCGATGGGGCGGGGCGGCACGGTCCATCCAGGTGATGCCCTGGCCCTCCAGCGCGGGCGTGGGCGGATGCGAGGTGTGCAGCGCGCAGACGGTGCCCGGCAGGCGTTCGCGCACGCCCGTGAGCAGGCACAACCCGTCGCCATCCGGCAGCCCGTAGCCGCTCACGACCACGGACGGCTTCGCTTCGCGGATGAGCCGCACCGCTTCGCGCACGTCCTGGGCGAAGCGCTTGAGGCCCGGCAGATCCCTCACCAGCCGCCGCAGGGCCGCGAGCGCGCGCGGATCCGCGTCGACGAAGAGGAAGCTGGGGACGGAAGGGGAGTGCGTGCGCATGAAGGCCACCAGGTGGTGAAGACAGGCGTAACGCAAGAGGTTGTGTCGCGACAAGCCTACCCCGGAAGTTCTTGGAAGCCAACCTCTCAAGTCATATCGACATGGGCGAACCCCTGGAGCGTGGCCACATGCTGCCCAGCATCCAGACCTTCCGGCGGTTGTGCGTGGTGCTGTCCATTTCCGCGGACGAGGCCCTGGGCCTCAAGCCGTCGCAGGACGTGAAGTGGGCGGCGGAGCCACCGTCCGACTACGGCGAGTCCGCGGAGCTGCGCCGGTTGCTTCGCCGCGCGAAGCAGCTGGACCGGGGCTCCATCCGGATCCTCAGCGTGCTGGCCTCGCAGTTCAAACCCCGGGGCTGAAGCCCCGTCGGGCCTGCGTGGCGCCCTTCAGGAGGGCGCCGCGTCGTCCCATCGCGCCAGCCGTTCCCGCAGCTTCCGGACGGAGGGAAAGCCGTTGAAGAGCACCACCTGCGGGTGCTCCTCCAGCGCCTGCCGCTCCGCCGCTTCCTTCGCCAGCGCCCGGTCCACGCCCAGCAGCAGCCCCGCGTCCGGGCGCGCGCGCAGCTCCGACAGCCGCCGTGACAGCGGCCCCGCGTGCCACGGGTGGAACAGCTCCAGCGCCACCTCGTGTCCCGTCTTGCGGTGGCGGAAGGTGAGGTCGGGCACGCACAGGCCCGCGGCGCCGGTGTGGCGGGGCCGGGGCGTGAGGTCCAGCTCCCACGCGGCATCCTCGAAGCCCTCCGACAGCGCGGCGACCTCCGGCGGCACGTGGCCCAGCGCGGCCGGGAGGGGCGACACCAGCGGGTCTTCGTGGCTCAACTGGAGCGTGGACTTCTTGCGTGCGTCCTCCAGCACCGCGGACAGCTCCCAGCGCTCCAGGATGGGCACCACGGAGAGGAAGCTCGCGAGCTGCAGGCCGTACTTCTTCTGGAGGGACAGCATGGCGCCGGGGCCTTCCACCTCCAGCGACCAGTCCTCGCCGTCGCGCCGCACCTCCGCCACCAGCCGGCAGAACTTCAGCCAGCGCAGCAGCTTGCGCACGCGCAGCAGCTCCGGGGCCCGCGCGCGCAGGGTGAGGCGCCGGGCGTTGAGCAGCGGCCCCTGCGCGAGCGCGAGGTTGTAGCGGTCCAGCAGGCCCTGCGGCGTGAGGGCGTCGCCGTCCCAGCCGAGCAGCTTCCGGTTGCCGGGCAGGTCCGTGTACAGCGCCTCGCGGGTGTCCGCGAGCGGTGCGTCCAGGGCCTCGGAGAGGCGCGCTTCGTACGCCTCCAGCGGGGTGTCGGGGGCAAGGGTCCGCAGCACCTTCGCGCCCACGAGAAGCGTGCGCCAGCGCGCTTCCTGCGCGCCTTCTCCGGCCTCGTCGAAGAGCAGCCGGTCCATCAGCAGCTTCACCAGGCCCCGCGCCACCTTGGGGCGGCTGAACGCACCGGCCTTGAGGGCGAAGGACTCCTCCACGTCGTCGCGGGCCTGCCCCCGGAAGGACTCCGCGTCCGCGAGCAGCTCCTTCGCGAGCGCCTGGAGGGACGGGTCATGCGTCTTGACGAAGGACGGGCGCAGGATGCCTTCGCGCACGCGGGAGGCGAGCAGTTCACGCGTCAGCATCGGCGGCCTCCGAGCGAAGGTGAGCGCGGGCTGCCTTCGCGCACGCGGGAGGCGAGCCGTTCACGCGTCGGCATTGGCGGCCTTTGAGCGAGGGTGAGCGCGGGCTGGCACCGCGCACGTGGGGAGGCGAGCCGTTCACGTGTCAGCATCGGGGACGTCCATGACAGGTCGCGCGTGAGATGCCACCGCGCACGCGGGAGGCGAGCCGTTCACGCGTCGGCATCCGGGGGACCCTCCTGGTAGGCGCGGTGCTGGCGACGGCGCTCGCTGATGCCGCTCTCCGCGGTCTGCGCGGAGCACACCTCGTACAGGATGGCGCGCTTGTCGGGGCGCTTTCGCAGGATGCGGCCCAGGCGCTGCACATGTTCGCGCACGCTGCCGCTTCCGCTGAGCACCACGCCCACGCGCGCCTCGGGCACGTCCACGCCCTCGTTGAGCACCCGCGAGGTGAGCAGCACCGGCAGCTCCGCGCTGGCGAACGCGGCCAGCAGCGCCTTGCGCTCCGGCAGCGGCGTGTGGTGCGTCAGCGCGGGCAGCAGCAGCCTCCGCGCCAGCGTGTAGACCGTCTCGTTGTCGTCGGTGAAGACGATGACGCGGTCCTCGCGGTGCTCCAGCAGGATGCGCCAGAGCGCGTCCAGCTTGCCGCTGGAGGTGAGCGCGATGCGGCGCTGCTCCCGGTAGCCCCGGTAGGCCGCGCGGCCTTCGTCGCTGCGCTGGCTCTGCGCGAGGAATCTCGCCCAGCCCTCCGGTGACGCCAGGGGCACGCCCAGCCGGCGCACGAAGGTGAGGTATCTGCCGCGCGCCTCGTCGTAGCGCGCCTTCTCGTCGGGCGTCAGCGGCACCTCGACGCGGCGGACCTCATAGGGCGCCAGGTACTGGCCCTGGAGCTCCTCGATGCCGGTGCGGTGCACCAGCGGGCCCAGCAGCTCCTCGCACACGCGCTCGCCCCCGTCGGCTCTCGCGAGCGTCGCGGTGAGGCCCAGGCGGTAGGGCGCGAGCGTGCCTTCCGCGATGAAGCGGTAGCTGGGCGCGGGCAGGTGGTGGCACTCGTCGCAGATGAGCAGCCCGAAGCGGTTGCCGGTGAACTCCATCTGCATCGCGGCGGAGTCGTACGTCGTCACCGTGAGCGCCTGCCGGTCGTTGACGCCGCCGCCCACCATGCCCACCGGGCCGGGGAAGTACTTCGCCAGCACGCCCTGCCACTGCGCCATCAGGTCCAGCGTGGGCACCACCACCAGCGTGGGCCGCTTCACCCACGCGATGGCCAGCACCGCGAGCAGCGTCTTGCCCGCGCCGGTGGGCAGCTCCACCAACCCTCGGCCCCCCGCGCGCGTCCACGCGTCCAGTGCCGCGCGCTGGTGCGGGAACGGCTCGATGGGGACGGTGAGGGGCAGCTCCACCGGCTCGAAGCGCTTCGCCCGGTCCTCGTACGGCAGCCCGCATTCGCGCAGGCGCATGACGACGTCGCGGTAGTGGCGCGCCGGGGCGCGGAAGACGCCCGTACGCGCATCCTTCTGGAAGAGCCCGAGCAGGCGCGC
>SECN01000522.1 GCA_004173515.1 Myxococcaceae bacterium
CGTGAGGCACATGCGCACCCTCGGAATGCTCGTCGTGGTGATGACCACCCGGATGGCGTTCGCGCAAGCTCCCGCACCCACCCCCTCCCCCGCCCGCCCGCCGTCCGCTTCGCTGGACAAGGCCGCGGACGTGCCGGACAGCGAGAAGGTCGCGCGCAGCACCCAGGCGCTGGGCGGCATGCGCGAAGCGCTGCGCCAGGTGCTGGAGAAGGTGGAGGAGGCGCGCGCCACCAAGGACGTGGTGAAGCTCAACTGCGCCAACGAGAAGCTCACGCAGATCAAGGGCCTCCTGCGCATCTCCGAGCAGGCGGACGTCGCGCTCCAGGAGGCCGTCAGCAAGCAGGAGGCCGCTCCGGGTGAGCACGAGTTCACCAAGGTGATGATCGCCCAGCAGAAGGTGGGGCAGCTTCGCTCGGAGGCGGAGGAGTGCATCGGCCAGTTGGCCTTCCGCACCGACGAGAACCTCTTCGTGGAGGTGGAGGAGCCCGACAACCTGCCCGGCGGTGATCCCACGCGTCCCCCGCCTCCGCCGGACCTGGTGGTGCGTCCTCCGCCCGCCAGCCCCATCGACTGAGTGTCCGGCCCGTCTTCACGCATCGCGGCACCAGCGGCAGAGCGTTTGTTCCCGGAGGGGAAGACCGCGTGCTATGCCGCCAGCCTCCTCTTCCGGAACGCCTCTGACTCCATGACGCAGCCTGGGACATTCCGTCTGACCCTCACGGCCCTGGTGCTCGCGGCGCTGCTGCCGCTGACCGCCTCGGCCCAGATGGGCGGACGTCCCCCGGGCGGCAATGGCATCAAGGTGGGCAGCGGGCGGCTGCACGCGACGCTGGACCTGGAGACGCGGCTGGACAGCGGCGTCGGCTATTTCCTCGAAGATGACGGTTTTGGCCCGCTGTCGCCGGACCTGTCCGGGGAGCTGGCGCTGCACGTGCGCCCCGGGCTGATGCTGGACGTGCCGTCGCAGAAGCTGGCGCTCTCGCTGCGCGGCAACCTGGACTACGTCGCCTACACCGGCCTGCTGACGCCGGGCTCCAGTGCGGCGTCCTACCTGGGCGGCATGGCGGACCTGGCGCTGCGCTTCGACCCGGAGGGCACGCTGTCCGTGGAGGTCGGCGACCAGCTCACCCGCTCGGACCGCACGCGCACGGTGGCGCTGGGCGCGGGCATCCTGTCGCTCTACAACGAGGCGCGCATCCGGGCGCAGTGGAAGCCCGGCGTGATGGCGGGCGTCGCGGGCCTCGTGTCACCGCGCATCACGCTGACCGCGAAGGCGGGCTGGAGCCAGAACCTGGGCGCGGGCGGCGGTGGCAACGTGGTGGCGCTGGCGGAAGGCACGTACCTGTGGGGCCCCACGCTCACCCTGAAGGGCGGCTACCTGCGCGCCTTCGAGCCCGTGGCCGCCTACGGCACGTTCCGCGACGACCGCATCTCCGCGGAGGTCCGGTCGCTGATGGGCTCGCGGCTGGCGCTGCACGCGGCGGGCGCGCTGGACTTCATCACCTTCGCGGGGGACCGCAGCGACACGCTGGTGTCGCTGGACCTGGGCCCGGAGTACCTGTTCCGCCCGTGGCTGATGGGCGCGGTGGGCTACACGCTGAGCAGCCGCACCTCGTCCCTGTCCGCCAGGGGCTTCAACTACACCCGCAACGAAGGCTATGCGCGGCTGTCCGTCACGTACTGAGGTCGTGCGCATGCATCGCGCCGCGAGGCTCCTGCTCCCCGGGCTGATGGCCCTGCTCGTGGCCTGCCACGCGGAGACGCGCCCGCCTCCGCCCGCCCCCACGCCGGCCTCCGCGGCGGAGCGCGCGAAGACGTCCGGAGGCAGCCTGGGCCCCGGCGACGTGGTGGAGGTGCGCGTCTTCCAGGAGCCCGAGCACTCCGGCACCTGGCGCGTGTCGCCCGAAGGCACCATCGACTATCCGCTGTGCGGCAAGGTGGCGCTGACGGGGCGCACGGCCAGCTCCGCGGCGGACGTGCTGCGCGACTGCCTGACGCGCTACCTGCGCAACCCCCAGGTGGCGGTGCTGGTGCGGGAGTACAACTCGCAGAAGATCTTCGTCTTCGGGGAGGTGCAGAAGCCCGGCACGTTCCCGGTGGACGGCGAGGTGTCCATCATCCAGGCCATTACGCTGGCGGGCGGCTTCACCAAGCTGGCGGCGAAGAACAACACGCTCGTCACGCGCGTGGTGGACGGGCAGGAGCGCAAGATTCGCGTGCCCGTGGAGGACATCGGCGTGGGCCGCGAGCGCAACTTCCTGCTCCAGGCCGGCGACATCGTCTTCGTGCCGGAGAGCTTCTTCTAGTCAGTCGCGCGGCTTCCATTGCAGGTCGGCCAGGAAGCGCTTCGCCTGCTCCAGCAGCAGCGGGTGCAGCGCGCGTCCGCTCGCGAGCACGTCGCCCTTGAGCACGTCGAAGGGCCTCCCGTCGATGTGCACGATGATGCCGCCGGCCTCCGACACCAGCAGGCTGCCCGCGGCGATGTCCCACGGCTTCAACCCGAACTCGAAGTAGCCGTCGAAGCGGCCGGCCGCGACGTACGCCAGGTCCAGCGCGGCGCTGCCGGTGCGGCGCATGCCCTGCGCCAGGAGGATGAGCTGGGTGAAGAGGCCCACGGGCAGGTCCGGGCGCTCGCGCACGTCGTAGGGGAAGCCCGTGCATAGCAGGGAGCGCGCCAGGCGGTCCGCGGGGCTGGCCTGGATGGGATGACCGTTGAGGGTGGCGCCCTCGCCCTTCGCGGCGGAGAAGAGCTCGTCCAGCATCGGGTCATAGACGGCGCCGGCGACCACGCCTTCGGGCCCCTCCACCGCCACGCTGACGCAGAAGTGCGGCACCCGGTGGGCGTAGTTGGTGGTGCCGTCCAGCGGATCCACCAGCCAGCGGAAGGTGTCGGTGCCCTGCCAGGCGCCGCTCTCCTCCGCGAGGATGGCGTGGTGCGGGTGACGCTCGCGCAGGAAGTCCAGGAGCGCGGCCTCGGAGGCCTTGTCCGCGTCCGTCACCAGGTCGATGCCGCCCTTGAACTCGATGGTGCGGTGCTGGGGGAAGCGCTCGCGGAGGATGCGGCCGGCCATCCGCGCGCCCTCCTCCGCGGTGCGGCGAAGGGCGGCGGGCGTGTCGGAGTCCTGGGCCATGTGCGGGCATCCCCTCGGGGTGTAGCGGTCAACGGCCCGTCAGGGCGCGGGCTCGGCGAGCAGCGCTTCGATTTCCGTCTGGAACTGCTGGAGGAACTCCTCGGCGAAGCCCTCGTGCACGTGCCGGACGACGCCCTTGCGATCAATCAGGAAGGTGGTGGGCATCAGCCGGACCTTCAGCAGGCGCTCGGACACCAGCGCATTGGCGTCCAGGAGGATGGGCACCTCCACCTTCGCCTCCTCCAGGAAGGGCGGAATGGCGCGCACGTCCTCGTCCACGTTGAGGGCGTACGCCTTGAAGCCGCGCGAGCCGTATTCCTTCTGGAGCGCCGCGTACATGGGCAGCGCGTCCTTGCAGGGCTCGCACCACGTGGCCCACACGTCCAGGAGGACGACCTGGCCCCGGTCGCGCTTCAAGTCATAGGGGCTGTTGTCCGGGTAGCGCTTCACCTGGAAGTCCAGCGGCTGGTTCGAACGGCCCTCCGAGGACTCCAGGGCCGAGGCGCTGGTGCGCGGTCCACTGGCCCCCTGCGAATCGGTGAGCGGCGGCAGCGGCTTGGGCGTGGCGGAGCAGCCGGCGACGAGCGTCAGCAGCCCCAGCGAGGTGATGAACGGAAGGCGCATGGGTTCAGGTCCCCTTCCCGGCCCGGGCCTTCAGGGCGGTGAGCAGCTTGTCGATGAAGCCGCCGAAGGCGCCGTTGCTCATGACGAGCAGCACGTCGCCGGCCTTCGCCTCGGAGGCCACGCGCTCCACCAGCGTGGGCACGTCGGTGGCGCCGTCCGCGGCGATGCCCTGGGCCTTGAGCGCCTCGATGAGCTTCGGGACGTTGAGCTCCTCGCCCTCGGGCACCTTGTCGTGGCGCTCGGGCACCTTGAGGCTGGCGCGCGCGGCACCGGGGAAGGCGTGCGCGTAGTCCTCCTGGTGGATGTTGCGGCGGCTGGTGTTGGAGCGCGGCTCGAAGATGGCCCACAGGCGCCGGTCCGGGTAGCGGTGGCGGATGGCGGAGATGGTCTCGCGCACGGCGGTGGGGTGGTGCGCGAAGTCGTCCACCACGAGCACGCCGTCCACGTCCCCGCGCACCTCCTGCCGGCGCTTCACGCCCTGGAAGGTGGACAGGCCCTGCTGGATTTCCGCGAAGGTGAGGCCCAGGCCGCGCGCGGCGGCGATGACGCCCAGCGCGTTCTCCACGTTGTGCGCGCCGGACATCGGCAGCGTCACGGTGCCCAGCGTCAGGCCGCGCTCCACCACGTCGAAGCGGGCGCCGTCCGGACCGAAGGAGAGATTCTTGGGCGTGAAGTCCGCGTCCGCGCCCTCCTTCGCCACGTAGGTGATGACGGGCGCGGTGCCACCCGCGCGCGCGATGCGCACGGCGTTGGGGTACGCGGCGCAGACGACGAGTTGGCCGTCCTTCGGGACCAGGCGCACGAACTTCTCGAACGTGGCCTCGTAGTGGGGCAGGTCGCGGAAGATGTCCGCGTGGTCGAACTCCACGCTGGTGAGGATGGCGGTGCGCGGGCGGTAGTGGAGGAACTTGGAGCCCTTGTCCCAGTAGGCGGTGTCGTACTCGTCGCCTTCGACGACGAAGTGGGGACCCTTGCCGACGCGGTAGTTGCCCGCGTAGTTCTGGGTGACGCCGCCCACGAGGAAGGAAGGGTCCTTGCCGGCGGCCACCAGCACGTGGGCCATGAGCGAGGACGTCGTCGTCTTGCCATGGGTGCCGGCGACGACGACGGAGTGCGCACGGTCCAGGAAGAGCGTGCCCAGGGCGGCGGGAAAGCTCATCTGCTTCAGGCCGCGCTCGCGCACGGAGGTGGCTTCCGGATTCACGCGGCGGATGACGTTGCCGATGATGACGAGGTCCGGGTGGGCCGCGTCCAGGTTGGCGGGCGCGTACGGGGTGCGCACGGGGATGCCCCACGCCTGGAGCATGTCGCTCATGGGCGGGTAGACGTTCTCGTCGCTGCCGGTGACGTCATAGCCGGCGGCCTTGAGCATGCCGGCGAAGGAGCCCATGCCGGTGCCGGCCACGCCCACCAGGTGGATGCGGCGCACGGACTTCGGGTCGAGGGTGTCGAGGACGTTGCCGTTGTCGTCAGCCATGCTGTCCCTTAAGGGAGTGCGGTGAGGTCGAGCGCCTCCACGACCAGTTCGTGGAAGGCGGGGCGGAAGTCGCGGATGCGCAGGTCCTGACGACCCTGGGCCACGCGGTTGGTGATGAGGGCGACGACGAGCGAGCGAGGCGAGTCGAAGCCCATGGAGCGCGTGCTGCCCGCCAGGAGCGGATCCGTGGCGAGCAGCCGGTGCCACAGGGGCGCGGGGGCCAGCGCGGAGTGCGTGCCCGCGCAGCCCTCCAACACGGCCTGACCGAAGCGAGCCACGTCCACGGCGGTGCCGAAGAGGCCCGCGTGGCCCGCGACGCCGTCCAGCACCCAGGCGTTGTCGTCGTCCACTTCCCCGGGACGTGAAGGCCGGGAAGGCACGTCCTTCCACAGCGACTCCTGGCCGGGAGCGGGCTCGCGGGGGCGCATCGCGCCGGTGTGCGCGGTGGCGCCGTCCACGGGGAAGTCGGTGAGGCGGTGGAAGCGGGCGTGGAGGCCCAGCGGATCCGCGACGTGGCGGGAGAACAGCGTGTCGAGCGAGGCATCCGCGGCGCGAGAGAGGATGTCGCCCAGGAGGATGAAGCCCACGTCGCTGTACGCGGTGCGCGTGCGCACGGGGGCCTCCAGCGGCGTGGCGGCGGCGGCGCGCAGGACTTCATCGCGGGCCAGGGTGCGCACGTTCGCGGAGCAGCCCGCGTCGAGCAGCTCTGGCCGGGCCTTGAGGGCGTCCGCGAAGAACGGGACGAAGGGGGGCAGGCCGGAGCGGTGGTAGAGCAGATCCGCGACGGTGACGCCCGCATCGCCCGCGGGGGTGCCGGGGTGGTAGCGCGACACGAGCGTGTTGGGGCCCACCTTGCCTTCGGTCCACAGGCGCAGGAAGAGCGCGGTGGTGGAGAGGGCCTTGGTGAGGGAGGCGAGGTCGAACCGCGTGTCGCCGGTGGCGTTGCCCGCGACGCCACCGAACACCTGCATCCCCTTGTGGAGCACCACCGCCTGGGCGGCGGGGAAGATGCCCAGCTCCACGCCGTCATCGAGCACGGCCTGGAGGTTGGCGATGGGATGCGGGTTCATCCGGGGCTCACCGCACCTTCGAGGAAGGTGAGGCGGGCGGCGTCCGCATCCAGGCGCACGTGCGTCCCGAGCGCCACGGGGTAGTTGATGGCCCCGTGGCCGATGGGGAAGCCCGCGGCGCAGGGCAGCTTCGCGTCCCGGGCCAGCTCGCGCAGCACGTCGGCGCTGGAGTACGGGGCGTCCTTCTCCTCGCAGGCGGTGAAGTCGCCCAGGACGATGCCGCGCACGCGGGCGAAGACGCCGGCGAGGCGCAGGTGGGTCCACATGCGGTCGATGCGGTAGGGGCGCTCGGTGACGTCCTCCAGCAGGAGCACTGCGCCGTCGAGCGGCGGCATGTAGGGCGTGCCCAGGAGCCGGGAGAAGACGGACAGGTTGCCGCCCACGAGGACGCCCTCGGCGGTGCCGGGCACGTAGGTGGCGTTGCCCGTCAGGGGCGGCGGGGCTTCCGAGGATTCGAGGAGGCGGAAGAGGTAGTCGTGGACCTGGGACGACTGCCGGCCGAGCTGGGTGAGGACGGGCGCGTGGAAGGAGACGCGACCCAGCGCCTGGAGCGCGCAGTGGATGGACGTCAGGTCGGAGAAGCCGGTGAAGGCGACGGAGCCGGCCTTGTCGAGCGGGAGGTCGGGAAGCAGTCGCGAGCTGCCGTAGCCGCCCCGGGCGCAGAAGATGGCGCGGGAGGCGCGGTCGAGGAACGCGTGGGACAGCTCCTCCTGGCGGCGGGCGTCATCACCGGCGAGGTAGCGGTGCGAGGCGCCCAGGTCGGGCCGGAGCACCGGCGAGTAGCGCTCGGAGAGGATCCGGAGGCCGGCCTCGAAAGGGGCCTGTTCGAAGGGCCCCGCGGGAGCGACGACATGCACCGTGTCGCGGGGACGAAGTGGGAGGGGCTTGAGCCAACGCACGCTGCGCTTCATAGCACCGGGGGCGCAGGCGACACGGTGATTCAGGGAGGGCCCGGCCCGAAGCGTTGAGTACCGCTGGACGGAGGAACGCGGCCCCGTGGAGCGCTCGGCCGGCTGCCTCCCATGAACCGGCGGAAGAACGCCCTACCCCACCGCCTCCGAGCGTTCGAGCACGGCGGCGAAGAAGCCATCCGTGCCGTGCCGGTGGGGCGTGACGAAGAGGAACCCGTCCTGGACGCACGCCTCCGGAAGCCACCCGGCGCCAGGAGGGACGCGGCGGAAGTCGGGATGGAAGCGGAGGAAGTCCGCAACGACGTCCTGGTTCTCCGCGCGGTTGACGGTGCAGGTCGCGTAGACGACCCGGCCGCCGGGGCGCACGACGGCGGCGGCACGGGAGAGGATGTCGCGCTGGGTGGCGATGAACCGGGAGAGCACGTCCGGGGTGAGGCGGAAGCGCAGGTCCGGTCCCCGGCGGAGCGACCCCAGTTCGGAACAGGGCACGTCCGCGAGGACGCGGTCCGCCCCCAGACCTGGAGCGGGAGGCGTCCGAAGCACCTGGACCCGGGTGAGGCCGGCGCGGGACGTGCGTTGCTGGAGTCGATCCAACCGTTCCGCGTCGGGGTCGTAGGCCATCAGCCGGCCCGAATCCGCCATCGCGGCGCCCAACTGGAGCGTCTTGCCCCCCGCCCCCGCACACAGGTCCACCACGGTTTCTCCGGGACGGGCCTCCAGGAGGAGCCCCAGGAGCTGGCTGCCTTCGTCCTGGACCTCGAAAAGGCCCTCGCGAAGGGAGTCCAGTCCGTAGAGGTTCGGCCTGGGGCCCTCCACCTGGAGCGCCAGGGGGCTCCAGGAACCAGGACGGGTGGCGACGCCCTCCGAGGCAAGGCGCGCGGCCAAGGCTTCACGGGACAGGCGGGCGGGATTCACTCGGAGAGTGATGGGGCCCGGGACGTTGAGGTGGGCGCAGAAGTCCTCGGCTTCGGGGCCCAGCTCCCGGGTGAAGTGGTCCGCGAGCCAGTCCGGCAGCGAGGCCCGGAGCGCCAGCGACGAAGGCTCCCCAGTGCGAAGCGGCACCGGGGCCTCCAGGCCGGCCCAGGCCGCGGCCTCCCGGGCGGGAACACCGCCGAGGCCGTGAAGGAGCGCGAACAGGAGCGCGGGAGGCGACGCATCCTCGGCCCCCAGGAGGAACGCGAGGCGGCGGCGCCAGAGGCCCACGTTGAAGACGGCCTCCTTCAGGGCCTGACGGCCCTCGCGGGACAGCTCGCGGTGGGCGCGCAGGGTCCGGTCGAGGACGCGCTCTGCGGGGTCGCCCGAGAGGATCCGGGCGAGGGCCTCGGAGGCGACGGGGCCCAGACCGTCGAGTGCGGACCAGGGCTGCGAGGAGAGTCGGGAGATCGGATTGAACGTGACAGTTGACAGGGCAGGCTCGGTTCTCTAGAAATCGCGTCCGTCACGGCGGCACACCGCCGGGACGGGACATATTCCCCGATAGCTCAGCTGGTAGAGCGGGTGACTGTTAATCACCATGTCCGTGGTTCGAGTCCACGTCGGGGAGCTGAATAGAAGGCCCTGCCAACTGGCAGGGCCTTTTTGTTTAACACGGGCCTCGCGATGAATATCGCGGGGCCTTCGTGCTTAAGCCTGGACCGCTCTTTCACCCGTTTTGGGGAGAGAGTGGCCGAGAGCGGTTAACAAGTGCTGTTAACCTTTGGGGAGGTGGTTAACAACATTCCCCCGGAGACCTGCTCTTTCCGTTCTGAGGTTTCTGGGAGGGCGCCTCTCTCTGGTTTCTGGTTGCGTCTCTCACCTGCTTTGCTGGTCCTCAAGGGGGCGGCGCAAGGTCGGGGGGAACTCTCCCCATCAATACTCAAAGTGAAGGCACTTTCGGAAGCCTCGGATCAGCCGCTTCCGCTGCCGTTTCACGGGGGGGTGTTCGCCCGCCACGTGAGGTGGACGGACCTCCCTTCCAGAGCCTCCCGAGAGCCCCAGACTCCGAAAGAGCGCCCACCGCTCGCAAAGGCTCGTGGAGCTACCGGGCCACACGGAAGGTCACCGCCAGCGCCCAGGGTTGCGAAGCCAGCCCCAGCCCCTCCGCATTCTGCTCCAGAGGGCTTACCAGAGCGTCGAGACTCCGCTGAGTGCGTCCGCATTTGCCGCCCCCATTGCACGGCATCGCACTGGCGAGCCAGGAGCCATCTCCCGAGGAGTTGCATCCACCAGCCGAGCTGGCTTCTTCAAAGCTGCCGGACGCCCGAGGACATGTCGCCCGTACGTGTGCTGCCGCAACCGGGACGATAGACTCAACCGGCCTCGCGCTCGCATCCATCAACAAGGCAAATCACGCCTCCTCACAAGAGACTGCCCCATGTTTTGGCATGATGAATGGAAGGCTTGGTCGCTTCGCCTCTCTGCCACCAATGAACTCCTCCAACTCTTTTCTGCGGCAGCTCCATTGCTGTCGAGCACGGCTCCACTCAACGAGACAGCAAAGCCGGAATTGCGCGAACTCTTTTCACTACTCAAGCAGTTCCACAGCGACTTCCAAAAGCAACTCCACCCCAAAGCAGCAAGGGCAATCGAGAACTTCATACTCTCTTCCGAGCAACGTCGGACATTCATGCCCGAATCGGGTCCAGACAGTGCATTTCACATGGCATGCGTCCTTGGCACGATTCGGGCTCAAGTCGATTACATTCACACCGACAAGCAGGCTCGAGCCAGACGCATGTCGGAACGAGCATTTACGCACCTACAGCGGACCCTCGTTGCCGATTTCGGGTTTCGACTGAAATGGATACGAGCACTGCGCGAATCGAGAGCTGAAGATGCCTGTGAAAAGCTTGGCGCAGTTCACCTGTTGCTTCACGGCATTTGGGCGTTCAAGGCAGACGCCAAGGGAGGGAAGACGGATCTCGTTCTCAGCCAGCCACTCAGTGAAGACGAGGCAGCACTAGCCGCCGATGCCATGGTCCTGACTGAGTGGAAAGTTGTTCGGGAGGATGACTCTCCTGAGGAGCAAGCAAAGAAGGCACGTGCCCAAGCAGAGCGCTATGCGGGAGAAACTCTTGCGGGCTTCGAACTGGCAACACACAGGTATCTGATTCTCGTGTCCGAGGATTTCATTAAGCCTCTGCCTGTCATCTCTCCTCGAGGCGACATCACGTACGAAGTCCGTAACATCGCGGTCAGCCCATCATCGCCGTCTGTCATGGCCGCAGCGGCAGCACGTATCGAGGACATTTAGTAGTCCGGCAGGGTGCCCCCCGAAGCGCAGATTGCAGACCGCGAAACGCTTCCTGCGCCGGTCGCCGGCTGGTGAAGAATGAGTCAGCACACATGTCGAAAGCAGCGTGCTCCCTCAAGCGCTCCCCGGACGCCCGCGTCTCTCTGTCTCCACCCGCGGGCAGAGACTCTCTAGAGGGCGCTTGTCCACGGTGTCGGGAGCCGCGCTCGAAGGCAGAGCGCAGCCGATTGGTCCATACAACTCAGGGGTTAGGCCCTACCGGCCAGCGTAAGAGTTCGCCGTGCCTCCCTCCGGCTCAGCGATGACCCGGGCTGCCCGCGCAGAGAGGAGGCAGAACGGACAACCACGCGGCGAAAAGACGCGCCTTGAAGATCCTGGCATGTCTAAATGCTGGTCCCATGAAGTTTAGCGACTTCACGTCTGAGTACGACCTCGCGGATTTGCCCACGATTTCTGGCCCCCCGCTGACGAATGCGGACCTGGACTCTCTGGTCGGGGCCATCTCGCCTGAAAGCCGAGTCGATCAAGCTCTAGCCAACATGCTCTGGGGCGCCGTGTACTTGTACTACTTCGCCAAACGGGCTCACCCTCGGCTGGCGGTGATGGCGGCGGAACGCAGCGTCCTCCGCTCCGCCATCAGGGTAGTCGACACCAGCCTAGTCAAGCAGGCCGTCATCGGAATTGCTTCCACAATCGACCTGACCACCGGCCGCACAAGCTCTCTCCCGCACGCACTGGACGCTCTTGAGGCCGAGCTGAACATCCGGCTGAGTAAAGCCTTCGACACCGAGACGGCGGCGGCTGTCGAGCTCATTCAACACATCCGGGGGGAGACGAATGCCGACACGGTGCTGTCTCTGAAGTATGTCCGTTATTTCCGCAACAAGTGGGCCGGGCACTCTTCCCTGGACCGCAGCGTTGATTCCTGGGCAGGTGCCGACACCACCCTTAACTTCTCGCTACTGGAAGATGCCCTGGTTCGCATGGTCAATGCGTTCCAAAATCTGGGGACCCTGGCACCAATGAGTCGGGAGCTGCGGGACATCGAGGCCCGGGGCCATGCGGCCGAAGTCCAATCCGATGGGACCCAAAGGGTGCGCATGGCGATTTCATGGAATGGCGCCGCCGCGATGGCCCTCGTCATGCGGGAGGCGGCTCAGAAGGCTGCTGAGGCGTTCCTCGACCAGCTCGCATAGCAGCAGCACGCCCCAGCCCCATCCGAATGCTCCCCTCTGTAGGGTAAGAGCTCGCCCCCTACCGGCGCGTAGCGGCTAACCATGTCGGCGCGCCGGACGGCGAGCGGTCAGTCGCGGCTCTTCGACAACGTGACGGTGCCGGGGTTCTCAATGGCGGCGAGGGCGGCGCGCAGCGCAGTATTGGACGCGGCTGCTCTACGACGCCACCGGGTAAACCAGACACACCGTGGCTCCTTCCTTCGCCACATCGTTGTGCAGTACAGAACTCCACGACTACACGTGTGACGACGTCCGGCTGCCTGTCCGCGCGCTGCACCTGGTGATGCCGCCCGACGCCGGGCTGGAACTGCCCGACAGCGACGGAGTCCGGTGGACGGCGGCCGACGTCCTCATAGTCGAAGAGTCAGAGCCACACGTCTGGCGCCTGTGCCTCGAAGCGCCTACTGGAGAGGGGCGCTCCGCGCACATCCTGAAGATGGCGCTACCTCCAAGGCCAGCCCTCAATGCAGCCATGGCGCAGAACGACCGGAAGGCTGCTGTTGGGGACATCAGCAACCTTCCGCTGTGGACCTAGTACGCCGACACAGAGGTTTTGACCGGTTGAGATAGGCCCAGCCTATCGCAGGATGGGCAGGGCCTCCGGCCGCACGAGCAATTCGATGCTACGCGCCTGGCCAGCGCTGCGCCGGATGAGGCCCAGGCGTTCAAGCTCCAGCACCATGCGGTGCACGGTGGGCGGGCTGGTGCCGAAATGACGCTGCATGTCGGCTTCGGCCGGCGCCCGCCGATGGATACGCGAGTAGGCGTAGATGAAGGCCAGGTACTGGCCCTGCAATTCGGTG
Source organism: Myxococcaceae bacterium (assembly GCA_004173515.1). Lineage (GTDB taxonomy): Bacteria > Myxococcota > Myxococcia > Myxococcales > Myxococcaceae > Corallococcus. The sequence goes on from SECN01000522.1 coordinate 12,484, forward strand.
AAGCGCGGGGGTTCGGAGGGAATCGACACGCGGTGCCCGTGGGTAGTCCGTCTCCATTCTTTGCTGGAGCTGGATGTCCATGACTGTACGCCACCGGGTGATACTCACCCCCGAGGAGAAGCAGGAACTGAAGGCCTTGGTGTCGGGTGGCACCGAGCGCGTGCGCCATCTCAAGCGTGCCCAGGTGTTACTGGCCGCACATGCCCAGTGCACCGACGAGGCCATCGCCCGAAGCGTGCAGGTGGGCCTCTCCACCGTCTTCCGAGTGAAGCGCCGGTTCGTGGAAGGAGGCGTCGAGCACGCGCTCCACGACAAGCAGCGCGTGGGTGCGGAGCGCAAGCTGAGTGGC
>SECN01000523.1 GCA_004173515.1 Myxococcaceae bacterium
ATTGGCCTGGGCGCGGAGATGAACCGCAAGGTCGTGGCCCTGCTCACGGACATGGACCAGCCCCTGGGCCGCCAGGTGGGCAACGCCCTGGAGGTCCGCGAGGCGGTGGACATGCTCCGAGGCGAAGCGCCCGACGACTACACGGAGATCACCTACGCCCTCACGGCGGAGATGCTGGTGCTGGGCAAGAAGGCCGCCACGGTGGAGGAGGCGCGCGAGAAGCTGCGCCGCTCCGTGGAGGACGGCAGCGCGCTCAAGAAGCTCAAGGAGATCGTCCAGTCGCAGGGCGGCGACCCGCGCTCCATCGACGACTACTCGCTCTTGCCCACCGCGAAGGCCACCACGGAGGTGGTCGCCCCGAGGGATGGCTTCGTCAGCGGCATCCACACAGAGGGCGTGGGCCTTGCTGCGGTGGCGCTGGGCGCGGGGCGTCAGCGCGTGGACAGCAAGATCGACCCGGCCGTGGGCTTCACGCTGCTCAAGAAGGTCGGCGACGCGGTGAAGCAGGGCGAGCCCGTGGTGCAGGTGCACTACAACGACGCCGGCCCCCTGGAGGGGGTGAAGGCGCGGCTGCTCGCGGCCTACCAGTTTGGCGACCGGGCGCCCGCGGCCCGCCCGCTGGTGCTGGAGCGCCTGGAGTAGGCGCGCCCCGCGCGGCAAGGCTACCCATCCCCCATGGCCCCCTCGTTCCGAGACCTGCTGTCGGAGGTGAAGAAGGAGATCCGCGAGGTCTCCCACGAGCACGTCCGCCAATTGCTCGACTCCGGGGCGTCGGTGAAGCTCATCGACGTGCGCGAGGCCGACGAGTACGCGGGCGGCAGGCTCCCGGGCGCGGTGCACATCCCCCGGGGCTACCTGGAGCTGCGCATCGAGGAGAAGGCCGGGCGCGACGAGGAGGTCGTCCTCTACTGCGCGGGCGGCACCCGGTCCGCGCTCGCGGCCCGGACGCTGCGGGAGCTGGGCTACACGCGCGTGTCGTCGCTCGCGGGCGGCTACAACCGCTGGAGCGACGCGGCCTACCCGGTGGAGAAGCCGGTGGTCCTCTCCTCCGAGCAGAAGGAGCGCTACCGCCGCCACCTCACCCTCCCGGAAGTGGGGGAGGAGGGACAGGCGCGGCTCCTGAAGTCGAAGGTGCTGCTGCTGGGCGCGGGCGGGCTGGGCTCTCCGGCCGCGCTGTACCTGGCCGCCGCGGGCGTGGGCACGCTGGGCATCGTGGACGCGGACGTGGTGGACCTGAGCAACCTCCAGCGCCAGGTGCTGCACACCCTGGAGCGCCGGGGCCAGCCCAAGGTCCAGAGCGCGAAGACGGCCATCGAGGCGCTCAACCCGGACGTGAAGGTCGTCCCCTTCGAGGAGCGGCTCACCACCGCCAACGTCGAGCGCATCCTCGCGGACTTCGACCTGGTGCTGGACGGCGGGGACAACTTCCCCACCCGCTACCTGCTCAACGACGCGTGCGTGCTCGCGGGCAAGCCCAACATCCACGGCTCCGTGTTCCGCTTCGAGGGCCAGGTCACCACGTTCCTCCCGGGCCAGGGGCCCTGCTACCGCTGCCTCTACCCGGTGCCGCCCCCGCCGGAGCTCGCGCCCTCGTGCGCGGAGGCCGGCGTGCTGGGCGTGCTGCCGGGGCTCATCGGGATGCTCCAGGCGACGGAGGCCCTCAAGCTGCTGCTCGGGGTGGGGGAGTCGCTCTCCGGGCGCCTGCTCACCTTCGATGCCCTGGGCACGCGCTTCCACGAGCTCAAGCTGCGCAGGGACCCGGAGTGCCCGGTGTGCGCGCCGGGCGCGAAGGTGGAGCTCATCGACTACGAGCGCTTCTGCGCGACGGGGGGCTGACGGGCCGTCCCGGTGGGTCGTCCGGCATCTTCCTCCCTGGCGGGACGGGGATGCATTTTCAGGAACAACGGTCTGGACGAGGCCGCGTATGATGCCGCAATCCTGGAGCTGGGGTCGCGGTAGAACGTGACCCGGTCGGGCCATGCGAGTGCAGCGGTAGGAGACGACGGCGATGTCCGAGCAGAACGAGAACCAGGACGCGGACAACAAGGCGGCGGAGGACCGGCGCGATTCGCCCCGCGTCCCCATGCGCCTGAAGGTCCGCTGGCAGGGCGGCACGGAGACCTTCCTGGACCGTGCGGGAGACCTGTCCCTGGGTGGGGCGGGGTGGGTGGGCGAGGCCCTCAACCCGGGCCAGACCGTGGAGGTGCGCTTCGCGCTGCCTCCGTCCCTGGAAGAGGTGCAGGTGAACGGGGAAGTGCTGCCGCCCAAGGCCGGAGCGGAAGGCCCGGTGGTGCGCGTGCGCTTCCAGGAGCTGCCGGTGGAGGTGGAGCTCGCCATCGCGAAGCACCTGGACGAGCAGACGGGCAGCGGTCGCTAGACGCAACCCGGGATGGACGGGCACCCGTGACGGGGCCCGGAAGGAGGGCGGCATGGCGGACGAGATTCCCTGGGAGCGACTGTTCGAGGAGGCCCTGCGGGTGCGTCAGCGCGCGCATGTGCCGTACTCCCGCTTCCCGGTGGGGGCCGCCGTGCTGTACGCGGACGGCTCCGTCGTGGCCGGCTGCAACGTGGAGAACGCCACCTATGGCCTCACCGTCTGCGCGGAGCGCAATGCGTTCGCCGCGGGCGTGGCCCAGGGCAGGGAAAAGCCCGTGGCGGTGGCCGTCGTCGTGGACACCCCGGAGCCCTGTCCCCCGTGCGGCATGTGCCGCCAGGTGATGGCCGAGTTCGCCGGGCCTGACATTCCGGTGCGCAGCCGCACCCTCAACGGTGGCGAGGCGCGCTATTCGCTCGGCGAATTGCTGCCGCACGCCTTCACCCGCGCTTTCCTCTAAGGGCTCCCCCTCGTGGATCTGCTCCTGACCAATGCCACCGTCGTGACCATGAACCGCGAGCGGGAGGTGCTTCCGCGCGCGGACGTGCTCGTCCAGGACGGTCGCATCGCGAAGGTGGGCCGGGGCCTGAAGGTGAAGGGCCCCCGCCGCCTGCTGGACCTGTCCGGCCAGGTGGTGATGCCCGGCCTCATCCACGGCCACCTGCACGCCTGCCAGACGCTGCTGCGCGGCCACGCGGACAAGCTGGAGCTCTTGGACTGGCTGCGCGAGCGCATCTGGCCCATGGAGGCGGCGCACGACGCGGCGTCGCTGCGCGCCAGCGCGGACCTCACGTTCGCGGAGCTGATCCGCTCCGGCTCCACGGCGGCGCTCGACATGGGCACCGTGCACCACTACGACGCTGTCTTCGAGTCCGCGCGCGACAGCGGCTTCCGGCTCGTCGGCGGCAAGGCGATGATGGACTCCGGCGCGGAGGTGCCCGCGGGCCTGCGCGAGACGACCGCCGACTCGCTGTCGGAGAGCCTGGCGCTGATGGAGCGCTGGCACGGCACGCACGACAACCGCCTGCGCTACGCGTTCGCGCCGCGCTTCGCCCTGTCCTGCACGCCGGAGCTCTTGCGCGAGGTGGGCCGGCTGTCGCGTGAGAAGGGCGTGCGGATCCACTCGCACGCCAGTGAGAACCCCAAGGAGACGGACGTGGTCCGCCAGGTCACCGGCCAGGACAACATCGCCTTCTTCCACGGGCTGGGGCTCACCGGCAGCAACGTCACGCTGGCCCACTGCGTCTGGGTGGAGGGCCAGGAGCAGCAGCTGCTGCGCGAGTCGGGCACGGTGGTGTGCCACTGCCCGGGCTCCAACCTGAAGCTCGCGTCCGGCTACGCGCGCATTCCGGAGCTGCTGGCGGACGGCATCCCCGTGGCGCTGGGGGCGGACGGCGCGCCCTGCAACAACACGTTGGACCTGTTCCACGAGATGCGGCTCGCCTCCGTGCTGCACAACCCGCGCGTGGGCCCGGTGGCGATGACGCCCATGCATGTCCTGGAGATGGCCACGCTGCACGGCGCGAAGGCGCTGGGCCTGGAGGACGAGGTGGGCTCCGTGGAGGTCGGCAAGCGGGCCGACCTCACGGTGGTGGACACGCGCGGCTTCCACTTCTGCCCGCTGCCGGAGGACGTGACGGGGCCGCTCGTCTACTCGGCGCGCTCCACGGACGTGTCGCACGTGCTCATCGACGGCAAGCTGGTGCTGCGCGAGGGCGAGCTGACCACGATGGACGCGCACGCGGTGCTCGCCAACGCCCGCACGCAGGCGACGAAGCTGTTCGCTCGCGCGAAGCTGCGTTAGCGGGGCAGGCGCAGGACGAAGGACGTGGACCAGCCGTCCGCGTCCTCCACGGCCAGCCGCCCGCCGTGGGCTTCCGCCGCCAGCCGGGAGAAGTACAGCCCCAGGCCGTAGCCCCGGCGGCCCTCCTTCTCGCGGCTGCCCTGCGTGTACTTGTCGAAGAGGGACTCGCGCGCTTCGGGCGGAATGGCGATGCCGTCGTTGCGCACGGCCAGCCACTGCAGCCCCTCCGTCTCGCCCGCCTCCAGGCGCACCCGCCCGCCCGACGGCGCGTAGCGGAGCGCGTTGGTGGCCAGGTTCTCCACCACGCGGATGAGCAGGCCCGCGTCGCCCACGATGTGGAGGTTCGGGGTAGGCCAGCTCCAGCTTGATTTTCCGCAGCCGGGCCGCGCCATCCAGCGAGCGGCGCACCTCGTCCAGCAGCGGCGCCACCGGGAAGGGCTGCTTGCGCGGGGACAGCCGTCCCTGCTCCAGCCGGGGCACGTCCAGCAGGTCGGAGATCATCCGGTCCAGGCGCGCGGTGACGGCGAGCCCCGTGCGCACGGACTCCACCAGCGGCGTCCCGATGGGCAGCTCCTGCTCCATCCACGACAGCGACAGCGTCACGGCGGACAGCGGCGAGCGCAGGTCGTGCACCAGGAACTGCATCAGCTGCTCCTGGTGGGCCTGGAGCGTCTCCAACTGCACGTTGCGCGCATGGGCCTCCGCCAGCATGCGCTCGATGGTGCGGTGGGCCTCCTCCACCTCGGAGGTGCGGCGGGCCTCCAATTGCCGGGCCACCTCCGCGCGCGACAGGTCCATGGCCAGCTGGCGCAGCCGCCCGGTGCCGTAGTGGCTCACCGCCGCGACCAGGAACAGCGTCACCGCGGCCACGGCCACCGCCCCGGGGCCCACGCCCACCGTGAGCATCAGCGCCGCCTGGGCCAGGGCGGCCAGGCCCGCCGTGCTGTAGACGAGCCGGGGCATCAGCTCCAGGCCGCTCAGCGCCACCACCAGCGCGAAGAGCCCCAGGCTGAAGCCCGCCACGCCGGAGGGGAAGGGCGACACGGGCAGCGCCAGCAGTTGGAGCCCGAACACCAGCGCCACGTCCACCACCGACTGGGCGATGCTCAACTGCTGCGTGACGGGCCGGAAGCGCAGCGCGAACAGCAGCGCCACCACGCCCCCGTAGCAGAGCAGCAGCGGGGGGTAGTGCGCCCAGTCCTTCGCGCCGCTCAGCCACAGGCCCAGGCTCACGGCGAAGAAGACGCCCGCGCCCACCAGCCGCACCACCGCCCCCGCGCCCAGCACGCGCTGGCGCTGGGCGTTCACCACCCGCGCAAGCTCATTCTCGAAGGCGACGGGGAGGGAAGTGTCCATGCGACACGTCCGTTTTCCCCGCTTCTTCCCCTCGCGGCAAGTTCACGGCCACGCGTCTTTCGCGACCCCCGGCCGCCCCTTAAGGGAAGAAGCCGGTGGGAGGAGGGGGCTGGCG